>NZ_CDRJSZ010000001.1:0-466625 GCF_976954375.1 Niallia sp. Marseille-Q9988
AAAAAACTTTTTTTATAAGAAATTTTATCTAATAAAAAATTTAATTTATTATGTATATTAAAAAGAAAAAAAATATAAAAAAATTAAAAAATAATTTTAAGCGACTTTTTAAAAAAAAAAAAAAAAAAAAAAAAAAAAAAAAAAAAAAAAAAAAAAAAAAATTAAAGTTTTTTCTTCCTTTTGAATAAAGCATTAAAATAGCAAAGAAAAGAAAGGAATTAAACCCTTCCTTTCTTTCATCAAGATAAGATATATTTTAGCGAACATGCATATCGTTAGGATGAGATCCTTTACGTCTATTAATGTTTAATCCACTTATTTCATTTACTTCTGTTTCATTTAGCTCAAAGTCAAATACTTGAAAATTTTCTTCAATTCTAGATGGAGTAACTGATTTAGGAATTACAATTGTATTATTTTGTAAGTGCCAACGCAAAACAACTTGAGCTGGTGTTTTTTTATGTGCATCTGCAATATTTTTAATTACTTCATCTTGTAGGACTTCTCCACCTTGATCTAATGGACTCCAAGCTTCTACAAAAATAGCATGCTTTGCACAATACTCCTTTAATTCCTTTTGTGTCAAGTATGGATGACATTCTACCTGATTTAGAACAGGCTTTACTTCACATTCAGTTAGAATGCGCTCTAAATGTTCTATTTCAAAGTTACAAACACCAATAGCTTTCACTTTTCCATCCTTATATAGTTTTTCTAAAGCTTTATATGTATCCACATAATTATCAAAGTTAGGAGTTGGCCAATGAATTAAATATAAATCAACATAATCAAGACCCAATCTTTCTAAACTTTCATCAAATGCTTTCAGTGTATTTTCATACCCTTGGTCACTATTCCAAACTTTTGTTGTAATAAACATCTCTTCACGAGGAACAGAAGAATCTTTTATTGCTTTTCCTACACCTTTTTCATTTTTATAAATCATTGCAGTATCAATTGAGCGATAACCAACTTCAAGTGCTTTAGCAACTGCACTAGTTGCTTGATCATCAGCAACTTGCCAAACTCCAAATCCTAATTGAGGCATTTTCAATCCATTATTTAAAGTAACATATTCCATTATACATTTCTCCTTTTTAAATAATTATATTTTTGTTACCCCTATACTTTAATTCCAAGGCAAAGTTACTGTTCCCTTTCCTCTTTTCTTTATTAGATACAATAGATAAACTATATCAGTTTACTTTAATTGCCAATAAGGATTAAAGATAATCAAAATCACCTCCTTAGAGGACTATTTTAAGGAACAATTATACTTACTGTAAATTTATCCGAGAACTATTCATAAAACACTTTCCTACTATAAACTTTGCAATAAATACCTTTTTAATAAGGCTATATCAAACAAAAATGATAAATAGAATGGATATAACTCCATTCTGATTTTCACTTTACAAATTACCCAATTACTATAATGTAAGTTTTCTGAGTCTCATTATACTTTTTTTAGAGATTCCTACTAGGATTGCTTGATTGCTATTTTACAAGACTTAATATAATAATGTAAGTAGTGAATTTTTTATGACATAGTTACTTATACTTAACTAACTATTAATTCGTAACCAGGAGGGATAGGATGGAAATTCCATGCTCAATTGAAAAAACACTTGATATTATCGGAAATAAATGGTCATTTCTAGTGTTAAGGGAATTATTCGAAGGGACAAAACGGTTCAATGAATTACGGAGATCTATTGAAGGGATAAGTCCTAATTCTTTAACAACAACACTCAAACATTTAGAAAAGAAAGGTATTATTGTTCGAACTGCTATCCCTACAGTTCCTATCACCGTTGAATACTCCCTTACAGAAAAAGGTGAATCTTTTCATAGTGTATTAAAGGAAATGAAAAAATGGGCTGCCGAATGGGCGTAACTATTTACACTACATAAAATGAAACTTCTTTTAGCAGAAGATTAGCTGAGCTATTCAGAATTTTTATCGGCAGTTAATCTCTCACCTATCTCCGGGAATTCTCCTAAGCAAGAGGTGAGAATCTTACTGAAGTTTATGAATGGGATAAATTTAACATTATTATAAACGAACTTATTTAATCTATGCTCTTTTTAATATTAAAAAGGACTTCCAACTGATGAAGTCCTTAGCCTTAGCATAACTTGTTACTATTATTAGAATAAGGAAACCTTTAGATGGGTTACTTCTTTTTAATATTATTGTATCCCTAAAAACTACTAAATAATATGTATCATTTTTTCTTTCCTTTTTTGCCTAGTCTTACCATCAGATATTAATCGTAATATAAAAAAGACCTAAAAGCTTATCTACTTTTCCACATAAAAAAAACTAAAAGCCCTTAAGCTTTTAGGTTTTTTTATGGCCTGGCGACGTCCTACTCTCACAGGGGGAGAACCCCCAACTACCATCGGCGCTTTAGAAGCTTAACTTCCGTGTTCGGTATGGGAACGGGTGTGACCTTCTCGCTATCGCCACCAGACTTATTTAGTTAGAGAATTATTCTCTCAAAACTAAATCATTTAGAAGTAAACCATTTTGCCAAGTAATCTTACTTAGCTTGCGCTAAGCATTATTGTCCAGCTCCAACGCCTATCGCCTATCAAACTTCCGATCATCTCTTTTGCGTAAGTCAACATCGATTCACTTACGTTCATCGTGTTTCCTTTATCGAAAGAACAAGCTCTTCCAGTTTATACGCCGATAAACAGGCGTTTCCGCTTTTCATTTTAGTTAAGTCCTCGATCTATTAGTATCAGTCAGCTCCACATGTCGCCACGCTTCCACCTCTGACCTATCAACCTGATCATCTTTCAGGGATCTTACTAGCTTACGCTATGGGAAATCTCATCTTGAGGGGGGCTTCATGCTTAGATGCTTTCAGCACTTATCCCTTCCGCACATAGCTACCCAGCGATGCCTTTGGCAAGACAACTGGTACACCAGCGGTGCGTCCATCCCGGTCCTCTCGTACTAAGGACAGCTCCTCTCAAATTTCCTACGCCCACGACGGATAGGGACCGAACTGTCTCACGACGTTCTGAACCCAGCTCGCGTACCGCTTTAATGGGCGAACAGCCCAACCCTTGGGACCGACTACAGCCCCAGGATGCGATGAGCCGACATCGAGGTGCCAAACCTCCCCGTCGATGTGGACTCTTGGGGGAGATAAGCCTGTTATCCCCGGGGTAGCTTTTATCCGTTGAGCGATGGCCCTTCCATGCGGAACCACCGGATCACTAAGCCCGACTTTCGTCCCTGCTCGACTTGTAGGTCTCGCAGTCAAGCTCCCTTGTGCCTTTACACTCTACGAATGATTTCCAACCATTCTGAGGGAACCTTTGGGCGCCTCCGTTACTTTTTAGGAGGCGACCGCCCCAGTCAAACTGCCCACCTGACACTGTCTCCCACCCCGATAAGGGGTGCGGGTTAGAATGTCAATACAGCCAGGGTAGTATCCCACCAATGCCTCCACCGAAGCTAGCGCTCCGGCTTCCAAGGCTCCTACCTATCCTGTACAAGCTGTACCAAAATTCAATATCAGGCTGCAGTAAAGCTCCACGGGGTCTTTCCGTCCTGTCGCGGGTAACCTGCATCTTCACAGGTACTATAATTTCACCGAGTCTCTCGTTGAGACAGTGCCCAGATCGTTACACCTTTCGTGCGGGTCGGAACTTACCCGACAAGGAATTTCGCTACCTTAGGACCGTTATAGTTACGGCCGCCGTTTACTGGGGCTTCAATTCAGAGCTTCGCGCGAACGCTAACCCCTCCTCTTAACCTTCCAGCACCGGGCAGGTGTCAGCCCCTATACTTCGCCTTGCGGCTTCGCAGAGACCTGTGTTTTTGCTAAACAGTCGCCTGGGCCTATTCACTGCGGCTCTCGCAGGCTTGCACCCGCAAGAGCACCCCTTCTCCCGAAGTTACGGGGTCATTTTGCCGAGTTCCTTAACGAGAGTTCTCTCGCTCACCTTAGGATTCTCTCCTCGCCTACCTGTGTCGGTTTGCGGTACGGGCACCATCAATCTCGCTAGAGGCTTTTCTTGGCAGTGTGGAATCAGGAACTTCGGTACTATATTTCCCTCGCCGTCACAGCTCCGCTTATGTGGTAATGGGATTTGCCTCATTACCGGCCTAACTGCTTGGACGTGCTAATCCAACAGCACGCTTACCCTATCCTCCTGCGTCCCCCCATTGCTCAAATGATTGAAAGGTGGTACAGGAATATCAACCTGTTGTCCATCGCCTACGCTTTTCAGCCTCGGCTTAGGTCCCGACTAACCCTGAGCGGACGAGCCTTCCTCAGGAAACCTTAGGCATTCGGTGGATGAGATTCTCACTCATCTTTCGCTACTCATACCGGCATTCTCACTTCTAAGCGCTCCACCAGTCCTTACGGTCTAGCTTCAACGCCCTTAGAACGCTCTCCTACCACTGACATCATTAGATGTCAATCCACAGCTTCGGTGATACGTTTAGCCCCGGTACATTTTCGGCGCAGAGTCACTCGACCAGTGAGCTATTACGCACTCTTTAAATGGTGGCTGCTTCTAAGCCAACATCCTGGTTGTCTAAGCAACTCCACATCCTTTTCCACTTAACGTATACTTTGGGACCTTAGCTGGTGGTCTGGGCTGTTTCCCTCTTGACCACGGATCTTATCACTCGTAGTCTGACTCCCAAGAATAAGTATTTGGCATTCGGAGTTTGTCTGAATTCGGTAACCCGATGGGGGCCCCTAGTCCAAACAGTGCTCTACCTCCAATACTCTAAATCTTGAGGCTAGCCCTAAAGCTATTTCGGAGAGAACCAGCTATCTCCAAGTTCGATTGGAATTTCTCCGCTACCCACACCTCATCCCCGCACTTTTCAACGTGCGTGGGTTCGGGCCTCCATCCAGTGTTACCTGGACTTCACCCTGGACATGGGTAGATCACCTGGTTTCGGGTCTACAACCACATACTATTTCGCCCTATTCAGACTCGCTTTCGCTGCGGCTCCGTCTTATCAACTTAACCTCGCATGTAATCGTAACTCGCCGGTTCATTCTACAAAAGGCACGCTATCACCCATAAATGGGCTCTAACTACTTGTAGGCACACGGTTTCAGGATCTATTTCACTCCCCTTCCGGGGTGCTTTTCACCTTTCCCTCACGGTACTGGTTCACTATCGGTCACTAGGGAGTATTTAGCCTTGGGAGATGGTCCTCCCTGCTTCCGACGGGATTTCTCGTGTCCCGCCGTACTCAGGATACACTCTGGAGGGAACGAAGTTTCGACTACAGGGTTTTTACCTTCTACGACTGACCTTTCCAGATCGATTCGTCTACCCCGTTCCTTTGTAACTCCATATAGAGTGTCCTACAACCCCAAGAGGCAAGCCTCTTGGTTTGGGCTAATCCCGTTTCGCTCGCCGCTACTCAGGGAATCGCGTTTGCTTTCTCTTCCTCCGGGTACTTAGATGTTTCAGTTCCCCGGGTCTGCCTTCAGTACCCTATGTATTCAGGTAAAGATTCTATCCCATTACGGATAGAGGGTTTCCCCATTCGGAAATCTCTGGATCAAAGCTTACTTACAGCTCCCCAAAGCATATCGGTGTTAATCCCGTCCTTCATCGGCTCCTAGTGCCAAGGCATCCACCGTGCGCCCTTTCTAACTTAACTTAGTTTCGACCAAAGATAAGCGGCGTATCTCTTCGTCAGCTTCCTTACTCTGCTCCTCACGTACTAGCGTACGCTCCGGTGCTCGCTCGGTCGCTTCCTTGACCTACTTGCTTCTCTTTGCTCTCAAATCTTTGAAAGGGTATTCGATTGATACGATTACTTTTCAAAGAAATAATTCTCTAAAATAGAGAATCTAAGATGGCGATTACTCGGTTTATCTTGGTTACTTCTATTTAATGATTTAGTTTTCAAAGAACAATTTCGGCTTATTTAAAAGCCTATTTTTGAGGAATTGCTCCCTCAAAACTGAACAACAAATCGTCAACAATCTTTGATGGAATGTGAATTCCATTTTCCTTAGAAAGGAGGTGATCCAGCCGCACCTTCCGATACGGCTACCTTGTTACGACTTCACCCCAATCATCTATCCCACCTTAGGCGGCTGGCTCCAAATGGTTACCCCACCGACTTCGGGTGTTACAAACTCTCGTGGTGTGACGGGCGGTGTGTACAAGGCCCGGGAACGTATTCACCGCGGCATGCTGATCCGCGATTACTAGCGATTCCAGCTTCATGTAGGCGAGTTGCAGCCTACAATCCGAACTGAGAATGGTTTTATGGGATTTGCTAGGCGTCACCGCTTTGCTGCCCTTTGTACCATCCATTGTAGCACGTGTGTAGCCCAGGTCATAAGGGGCATGATGATTTGACGTCATCCCCACCTTCCTCCGGTTTGTCACCGGCAGTCACCTTAGAGTGCCCAACTAAATGCTGGCAACTAAGATCAAGGGTTGCGCTCGTTGCGGGACTTAACCCAACATCTCACGACACGAGCTGACGACAACCATGCACCACCTGTCACTCTGTCCCCCGAAGGGGAACGTCCTATCTCTAGGAGTGTCAGAGGATGTCAAGACCTGGTAAGGTTCTTCGCGTTGCTTCGAATTAAACCACATGCTCCACCGCTTGTGCGGGCCCCCGTCAATTCCTTTGAGTTTCAGCCTTGCGGCCGTACTCCCCAGGCGGAGTGCTTAATGCGTTTGCTGCAGCACTAAAGGGCGGAAACCCTCTAACACTTAGCACTCATCGTTTACGGCGTGGACTACCAGGGTATCTAATCCTGTTTGCTCCCCACGCTTTCGCGCCTCAGCGTCAGTTACAGACCAAAGAGTCGCCTTCGCCACTGGTGTTCCTCCACATCTCTACGCATTTCACCGCTACACGTGGAATTCCACTCTTCTCTTCTGCACTCAAGTCCCCCAGTTTCCAATGACCCTCCACGGTTGAGCCGTGGGCTTTCACATCAGACTTAAAGGACCGCCTGCGCGCGCTTTACGCCCAATAATTCCGGACAACGCTTGCCACCTACGTATTACCGCGGCTGCTGGCACGTAGTTAGCCGTGGCTTTCTGGTTAGGTACCGTCAAGGTACAAGCAGTTACTCTTGTACTTGTTCTTCCCTAACAACAGAGTTTTACGATCCGAAAACCTTCATCACTCACGCGGCGTTGCTCCGTCAGACTTTCGTCCATTGCGGAAGATTCCCTACTGCTGCCTCCCGTAGGAGTCTGGGCCGTGTCTCAGTCCCAGTGTGGCCGATCACCCTCTCAGGTCGGCTACGCATCGTTGCCTTGGTGAGCCGTTACCTCACCAACTAGCTAATGCGCCGCGGGCCCATCTGTAAGTGACAGCGTAAACCGTCTTTCAGCTTTTCTACATGTGTAGAAAAGGATTATCCGGTATTAGCTCCGGTTTCCCGAAGTTATCCCAGTCTTACAGGCAGGTTGCCCACGTGTTACTCACCCGTCCGCCGCTAACCTTAAAAGCAAGCTTTTAAAGTCCGCTCGACTTGCATGTATTAGGCACGCCGCCAGCGTTCGTCCTGAGCCAGGATCAAACTCTCCAATAAAGAGTTGATTAGCTCATTGCTAAACTCTAGCTTTTTTGTTACTTGTTGTCATTCTATAACATTTGTTATAAAACGATTATTGTTGACGTTTGTTTGTTCAGTTTTCAAAGAGCAATTCGGTTGTTGCTATCAGAAGCAACTTTTATATAATACCATATTCATCAAGTGAAAGTCAATAACTTTTTTCAAGATATCTTTTCACTATTAAATTATCATATTATGTTGCTGTTAGAAGCAACTTTTATATAATAACAATTATCTATTTAATCGTCAACTGTTTTTTACGTTTTTTTTTTACAATTCTATTAAACTCTTAGAATATATAACTGGAGCATGCTTCGAACTATCTATTCTAATTAACCCTATTCGGTTAATTTCCCCTTCTAGCTTTTCACTTATCTTTAAACAATAGCTATATGCTTCCTGCAACTCTTCTTTAGAAAGTCTATTAGCTAAGGTACAATGTGGAACCCATTTATCTGGAAGATATAATGACTCTTCATCATTGTTAAATGAATCAAAATGTCGATGATGACTCGAATGTAACTCGATTAACTCTTTAGTTACAGTTGGAGAATAAAATAGTGTTGGCGTATTTATAAAAGATCCTACAGTTTGAAAATCAACCTGGATTTTCCCCTTATTTCTATAGAAGGTTTCCATCTCATGTATAAAGTGCGTAAGAGAGACTTCCTTATAGCTTGCTAGAGTAATATGAGGTACTCTATCCTCCACTTCTCTCGCATAATAGGAGATTCCGTTACTCTCTAATTCTTCCCATATCTTTTTTATTCTTTGTTCTAATACTACATCAAATAATGCAATTACTGCATACATCCCACTCTTCTCCTTCAGTATAAAAAGTCTTTTATTTTTTTCAAAACTAAATTTTCTCTAGCAACCCAAGGATTGCAATTAAATTGAGATACGGCATATTCATTTTCTTCTATAGCCTTACCCACGGATATCCATACAGGTTTAAAATCGAGTTCAAACTCATACGCATCTAACTCTTTTTCCACTTTTCCCTTATTCGTAAGCTCACACATGTAATAATGAGATACCATTTGAAAATATGCTTGCTTATCGTCCTGATCTACTTGATTTTCTATTACTTTCCCCATACATTCTTTAACTGTGCAATGAGTATAACCAGTTTCTTCTTTTACCTCCCTCCATAGCGCTTCTTCCAGTCCCTCATTTCCTTCAACTCCTCCCCCTGGAAATTTAAAGTCACCTTTATTTGTTTGCATAAGTAAAACCTTTTGCTTTTCAATTATTACAGCCCTTACCGCTACTCGCCGATGAATCTTATGATGTTCATCGCTTATATCCAGACCAATCCTTTCATTAAACCGCATCTTATAACCCCTTTCCATCCTTTCTGTTTTGATCCCCATGAAATATATTAATAATAAATTCACGATCTGGTACTTTCAAAGTCTCATACGACTCAAAGAAAAAGGAATTATCATAAACTACTTTTTCTAGACTAATTTCTATTTTCTTCTTATCTATATTTCCAATTGCATATGAAGCTATTGGTTGAAGATTACACCCAAAAGATCCTGGATTTAGAAAAGCCTTTTTTTTGCTTTGAAAAAAATAAATGGGATGATTGTGTCCAAAACAGATCAACTCTTTATTATACCCTTTAAATAAACCGTTAATAGGTTTGAATGACGGTTCAACAATTTCACTAAAGGGTTCTTGGCTAATATGACTATTTCGTTTTGATTCTTTTATATGATAATGTGTAAATAGAACCGAATGACCTTCTATTATTGTATCAATAGTTTGTGGTAACTTTTCTAAATTAGGAATATAGGATTTATTCATATTATCTGCGATCCATTAATGATGTACTTTGATGCGCGTAATGACTGAGAGGATACTCTTCTCTTTTAAGTAGCGCCAGAATCGCTTCATCATGGTTACCTGTAATCATTGAACTGTCCATTCTGGAAAACAAAATGCCTAAAACCTCGTTTGTATCTGGTCCAATCCCTATCATATCCCCTAAACAATAAATTCTTTCCTTGTATCTATTTCTTGCAGCACAGCGTTCAAAGCCGGACCATTTCCATGAACGTCGGTAATGATTCCAATCTTCAGCTATTCCTACTCCTTTTATGAGGAAGTATATATACTCTTGATTGATACGACTAAGGAAAACAGTTTCTGCAAACCCTTCTCTCAATCATTCATCTTACTTCTCTCATATATTTAACTACATTCCGATTTTGACCGTATCTCTGTATTTTCCAACACCTAAAAAGTCTATGAACACCAATTTTTTCAAAAAAGTTCAGAATTGCATAAATTTAATAAAAGTTTAACATACATCCCTATTATTGAGTACACCTCTCTTTCTCTAATTTAAGGAGGAATTATCGTAAAATAAATGTAGCCTTAAAAAATTATTTATATTTAGTGAACGATTTACTGAGATTAACCGTCTTATGATTTGAAAAAAAAGGAGGCATCGATTTAACTTTGGACAACGAGAAAAGACTTATTAAACTTGCAAAGGAAGGAAATGAAGATGCCTTCATAGATTTATTTCAATTACACTATTCATTCCTATATAAATATTTACTAAAACTTACTTTAAATGAAGAAATAAGTTCAGATCTTACACAGGATACCATGCTTAAATGCTACGAAAACCTTAACTCTTTTAAGGGAGACAGTAAGTTCTCAACCTGGATGATTTCTATTGCTTCACGACTATATATCGACCAACTTCGAAAAAAGAAACGGGAAGTCAATTGGTTAAATCAAACAAAAATAGCTTTATCACGACAACTAACATGGAAAGCGAATTCCAAAGGGATAGAATGGAGTGACACATTTACTGATTTTAATAATTTAGAAGCAGAGTTTCGTATCCCCATCCTTCTTCATCATTATTACGGCTACACGTATGAAGAAATCGGCGAACTACTTCAGATTAAAGCAGGAACGGTTAAATCTCGGGTTCACAACGGCATCAAAAGACTTAGAAAGGAGTGGGCAGCCTATGACGAAAGATCATAATCAAACAGATAAGCTTATTGAGGATTTACAAAAAGATTGGAATCACCTTGAAAATCTTCCTTTCAGCAAGGAACCTTCTTCATTTTTCATAAAAGAGCAGCTACAATACTCTCAACTAAAAAAGAAAAAAGCTTTCTATAAAGAATTGAAGCTGTTTATGGTAACAGCCGTCCTTTTACTGAGTTTTTTATCAATGATTGCATTCCTAGACTTTCAAACCATAGTCATTATGGAGGTTATATCTATTATAGTTGCTCCTCTAATTTACTTTATATTAATACACAAACAAGAAGGGAAGATATTTGATGACAGAAATTAATCCTTATTTATTAATCTTGCTTTTCCTCGCTCTGTTAGCACAGGGAACTTTTCTGTTTATTCATGCGAAAAAAAATGCAAGCATTGCATGGTTTTGGGGAATTTGGGGATTGATTTCGCTTCCACTTCCATCAATTCTTTACTTCCTACTAATTATCTTGCCTAAAAAAAGAAAAGTACGAAAGGAGAAATAACTTTGGAAGAATTATTACAAGTAAACTGGTCATTAATAGCTCCCGTCCTTATTCTCCAATTCATATTAATGCTCACTGCTCTCATTAGCTGCATCAAGCAAGAAGAAACAAACGGACCAAAATGGTTATGGATTCTACTTATCCTAATCGTTAGTTTATTCGGATCCATTTTATATTTTGTAATAGGAAGAAAAAATACTTAAGGAGGCATTAAGATGTTCGTACAAGTGAATCAATTACAAAAGCGTTTTAATGACCATCAAGCGATTAAAGGAATCACTTTTCACATTAAAAAAGGTCGTTGCACAGCACTATTAGGGCCAAATGGAGCTGGTAAGACAACCACGCTTCATATGCTTGCGGGTTTGCTATCCCCGACAAAAGGCTCTATATCTTATAACGGAGAAAAGGATTATCGTAAACATATTGGTTTTATGCCCCAACACCCCACTTTTTTTAATTGGATGACTCCCGTGGAATTTCTGTATTTCGCTGGAAAACTATCAGGTGTTCCTAAACAACGTTTAATAGAATATGTTAATAACAGCCTTTCATTCGTTGGGCTAACAGAGGTAAAGAACCGAAAGATCGGAGGTTTTTCTGGTGGAATGAAGCAACGGCTCGGATTAGCACAAGCTATTTTACATCAGCCAGAACTATTGATCCTAGACGAACCAGTTTCCGCCTTAGACCCTACAGGGAGAAGGGAAGTTTTAATACTTATGGAAAAATTAAAAGAAAGGATGACAATCCTTTTTTCCACACATGTCCTTCATGATGCAGAACAAGTTTGCGATGAAGTTCTTATGTTAAAGGAAGGAGAAATAAAGTGGGAGGGTTCTTTAATTGACTTAAAAAAAGTCTTTTCGCATACAGCTATCCATATTGAAACAATAGAACCTATAAAGAATGCATTCGATGAATTATTAAAACCGGAAGCTATTCACTTTACGACTGATAATAATGCAACTATTTTAGAAATTACACCTTCTTTACAAACAAATGATTTATTAACTGCCCTAATAAGCAGAGGATACACAATACAACGATTTGAAGTTATGGAGGATTCTTTAGAGGATGCCTATATGAAGGTGGTAGACATATGAAAAACTTTTTAACTTTATTTCAAAAAGAAATGCTAGAAAGTAAAAGAAACGGGAAATGGATCTGGCTTCCAGTTGTAATGATGATTCTAGGCGTCTCCCAACCAATTTCAACTTACTATATGCCACAAATTATTGAAAAAGCTGGAAACTTACCCGTGGGAGCGAAGATTGAATTCCCAGTTCCTACAGGAGCAGAAGTGCTCGCAGCTACTTTATCTCAATATGGAACAATTGGTACTCTTTTATTCGTCCTAGCCACGATGGGAATTATTTCTCATGAACGGCAAAATAATGTGCTTACCCTTATTATGGCACGTCCTGTTTCTGCCTTTCAATACATAGCCAGTAAATGGTCAAGTCAAGTTATCATCGCATTATCTTCTCTATTTTTAAGCTATATTTTGACTTGGCACTATACTAATTTACTGTTTTCACCTGTTCGTTGGATAGATGTACTCACTAGCTTCCTAATATATAGCCTATGGATTATTTTTATTCTCACTTTCACAATTTGGATAGCAACACTCTTAAGAAATACTGGCGGTATCGCGGGCGTAAGCTTAACATTCCTAGCTGCACTTTCCTTACTCACTGGACTTATAACCAAATATATGAAATGGAGTCCCGCAACACTTCGAAATGGAGCAACAAGTATTTTAATGCACAATCAAAGTAATGACATATTCCTTCTACCTATTTTTACAACTATCCTATCATCAATAATTCTTTTAGCACTAGCAGTATTCACATTTAGGCGATTGGAGCGTTTCTAATAATGTCACCCTATTTCAAAATAAGAAAAGATTATGCTACCCCAAAAGAACTACTTATACCAATTCTACCCATAAGCATCTACCAAATAGATGCTTATGGGTTTAAATAGAATATAATCCATAGATAGATCTTTCTCCTTCCACTTCCCCTGTTTTATTGCTAAACTGTTAGTTATTCATTCAATGTGTATACATGTCAAAATTAATCGAAGACTAGCTGAAGCATTATTTATTATTTCCTATTATCCGTTATAGGATAATCCTAAAAGTTATTTATAGCGGATCCACCGATGCTGCTTTGAAAAAACAAGAGCGGCAACTCCAATTAATATCACACCCATGATAGCAGGAGTAGAATGGCTAACTCTTCCATACAACTGTCCACCAATAATCGGTCCAATGAATCGAGCTAGCGATTGAATACTTTGAGAACCACCCAGGATACGTCCCTGTTCGTTAAGGTCAACGGATTTTGAAAGCATGCCATTAAATGCTGGACCAAAGATAGAATCTCCGAGTCCAAAGAAAATCATTCCTACGATAAAGACTGGATAATACGCATTGAATGCTGAAACAGCAATAAAACTAAAACCTATCATTTCACTTATCATACCTAAAAGTGCAATTTTTTTATCTGATAAATATTTAAGTAACCTTGGCATAATAATTGCTTGAGAGAAGATGTCAAGCACCCCTATTATTGAAAATACCAACCCGACAAGCAACGCCCGCCACGCAAATGTATCTATTGAAAATTGAGAGAAAATAACTTGTAATGATCCATTAGGAATCCAAATTAAGAATCCAGCAATCATGAGCCATTTAACAAATTTAAAAGAAAAAACATTTGATAGTTGTATAAACGGATTAAGATATTTAGGAGAAATACTAGAAGAGCGTCTAGACTTTTCAAGACTTTCAGGCATAAAGAAATATCCATATATAGCATTGAATAATGTAATTACGGCACCTGCATACATAGGTACACTATTCCCGAAATTCGCAAGTACTCCACCGATTGCAGGACCGAGAGTAGTCCCAACCCCGACAACCGCATAATCCAACCAAAGTATTTAGTGCGTTCATTAGAAGGAGTGATATCAGCAAAGTAAGCAAAAATTGCTGATATTCCCCCCCCTGTTAAACCTTCTATGATTCGTCCAAGAAAAAGGACCCAAAGCGCCCCTCCAAGACCAAATACAAAATAACCTAGAGCAGAACCGAGCAGACTAATAATTAAAACAGGACGACGACCATATCTATCACTTAATGCTCCTAAGACCGGTGCTGCCAAGAATACAGAAAGTGCGTAGATAGAAGAAAGCAATGTTACCGCCGTAGCCTGAGCGCTTGGATTACTGGTATAAGATTTTACTAAAACAGGTAAAACGGGGATTACAATAGTCAAACCCATACCAGTTAAAAAGACTGAGATAAACCCAAATGTTAGTGCATGTTTATTGATTGAAATCTTCATACTATTTCTCTTTCTACTTTTTTTGTTTCTATGTCAACAAAAAAGTTTACTCCATTATTGTTTCTTCGTCAACAATAAACAAAAATAAAAAAATACCACTTTATCTCGTGATATTTTTCAAATGATACCTGTATCGACCAATGAAACGAAAAATAGTATCAAATTCATCATCAGTCATATTTTTAAATACTTCATTGTCACGTTTAAGAAACAGCCCATGTAATTCTTGATGGATATTATTTATTTTCTGCCCATTAGCTGTTAACCGAAAATATATTTCTTTTTTATTTTCAGCATTTTGATAACTCTCAATAATATTTTTAGCTAGAAGCTTCTTGGTGAGCTTACTTATTGCGCCTCGAGTCATATAACTTGCAGCTGCAAGTTTTGTCACATTTGCATTTGGGATTAGGGCAATATTTTCGATTAATTCTATTTCATTCAATGTATATCCATTTAGGGCCGATTCAAGTTCTGGTTTATTAAGCCAAATTATTTCATTGCATAAATCCATAAGCTCGCTCATTAACTGCTGTCTTTTATCCATGATAAATCCTCCCTGATTTATATTCAGTATACCCAGATTTTGTTTCTGTCGCAACAAAGTGTAAGGATACTACGGAAATATAATATTACGAAATACTACTTTTTCCACACAAAAAGACCTAAAGGCTTAATTACCTTTAGGTCTTTTCAATTTGCCTGGCGACGTCCTACTCTCACAGGGGGAGAACCCCCAACTACCATCGGCGCTTTAGAAGCTTAACTTCCGTGTTCGGTATGGGAACGGGTGTGACCTTCTCGCTATCGCCACCAGACTTATTTAGTTAGAGAATTATTCTCTCAAAACTAAATCATTTAGAAGTAAACCATTTTGCCAAGTAATCTTACTTAGCTTGCGCTAAGCATTATTGTCCAGCTCCAACGCCTATCGCCTATCAAACTTCCGATCATCTCTTTTGCGTAAGTCAACATCGATTCACTTACGTTCATCGTGTTTCCTTTATCGAAAGAACAAGCTCTTCCAGTTTATACGCCGATAAACAGGCGTTTCCGCTTTTCATTTTAGTTAAGTCCTCGATCTATTAGTATCAGTCAGCTCCACATGTCGCCACGCTTCCACCTCTGACCTATCAACCTGATCATCTTTCAGGGATCTTACTAGCTTACGCTATGGGAAATCTCATCTTGAGGGGGGCTTCATGCTTAGATGCTTTCAGCACTTATCCCTTCCGCACATAGCTACCCAGCGATGCCTTTGGCAAGACAACTGGTACACCAGCGGTGCGTCCATCCCGGTCCTCTCGTACTAAGGACAGCTCCTCTCAAATTTCCTACGCCCACGACGGATAGGGACCGAACTGTCTCACGACGTTCTGAACCCAGCTCGCGTACCGCTTTAATGGGCGAACAGCCCAACCCTTGGGACCGACTACAGCCCCAGGATGCGATGAGCCGACATCGAGGTGCCAAACCTCCCCGTCGATGTGGACTCTTGGGGGAGATAAGCCTGTTATCCCCGGGGTAGCTTTTATCCGTTGAGCGATGGCCCTTCCATGCGGAACCACCGGATCACTAAGCCCGACTTTCGTCCCTGCTCGACTTGTAGGTCTCGCAGTCAAGCTCCCTTGTGCCTTTACACTCTACGAATGATTTCCAACCATTCTGAGGGAACCTTTGGGCGCCTCCGTTACTTTTTAGGAGGCGACCGCCCCAGTCAAACTGCCCACCTGACACTGTCTCCCACCCCGATAAGGGGTGCGGGTTAGAATGTCAATACAGCCAGGGTAGTATCCCACCAATGCCTCCACCGAAGCTAGCGCTCCGGCTTCCAAGGCTCCTACCTATCCTGTACAAGCTGTACCAAAATTCAATATCAGGCTGCAGTAAAGCTCCACGGGGTCTTTCCGTCCTGTCGCGGGTAACCTGCATCTTCACAGGTACTATAATTTCACCGAGTCTCTCGTTGAGACAGTGCCCAGATCGTTACACCTTTCGTGCGGGTCGGAACTTACCCGACAAGGAATTTCGCTACCTTAGGACCGTTATAGTTACGGCCGCCGTTTACTGGGGCTTCAATTCAGAGCTTCGCGCGAACGCTAACCCCTCCTCTTAACCTTCCAGCACCGGGCAGGTGTCAGCCCCTATACTTCGCCTTGCGGCTTCGCAGAGACCTGTGTTTTTGCTAAACAGTCGCCTGGGCCTATTCACTGCGGCTCTCGCAGGCTTGCACCCGCAAGAGCACCCCTTCTCCCGAAGTTACGGGGTCATTTTGCCGAGTTCCTTAACGAGAGTTCTCTCGCTCACCTTAGGATTCTCTCCTCGCCTACCTGTGTCGGTTTGCGGTACGGGCACCATCAATCTCGCTAGAGGCTTTTCTTGGCAGTGTGGAATCAGGAACTTCGGTACTATATTTCCCTCGCCGTCACAGCTCCGCTTATGTGGTAATGGGATTTGCCTCATTACCGGCCTAACTGCTTGGACGTGCTAATCCAACAGCACGCTTACCCTATCCTCCTGCGTCCCCCCATTGCTCAAATGATTGAAAGGTGGTACAGGAATATCAACCTGTTGTCCATCGCCTACGCTTTTCAGCCTCGGCTTAGGTCCCGACTAACCCTGAGCGGACGAGCCTTCCTCAGGAAACCTTAGGCATTCGGTGGATGAGATTCTCACTCATCTTTCGCTACTCATACCGGCATTCTCACTTCTAAGCGCTCCACCAGTCCTTACGGTCTAGCTTCAACGCCCTTAGAACGCTCTCCTACCACTGACATCATTAGATGTCAATCCACAGCTTCGGTGATACGTTTAGCCCCGGTACATTTTCGGCGCAGAGTCACTCGACCAGTGAGCTATTACGCACTCTTTAAATGGTGGCTGCTTCTAAGCCAACATCCTGGTTGTCTAAGCAACTCCACATCCTTTTCCACTTAACGTATACTTTGGGACCTTAGCTGGTGGTCTGGGCTGTTTCCCTCTTGACCACGGATCTTATCACTCGTAGTCTGACTCCCAAGAATAAGTATTTGGCATTCGGAGTTTGTCTGAATTCGGTAACCCGATGGGGGCCCCTAGTCCAAACAGTGCTCTACCTCCAATACTCTAAATCTTGAGGCTAGCCCTAAAGCTATTTCGGAGAGAACCAGCTATCTCCAAGTTCGATTGGAATTTCTCCGCTACCCACACCTCATCCCCGCACTTTTCAACGTGCGTGGGTTCGGGCCTCCATCCAGTGTTACCTGGACTTCACCCTGGACATGGGTAGATCACCTGGTTTCGGGTCTACAACCACATACTATTTCGCCCTATTCAGACTCGCTTTCGCTGCGGCTCCGTCTTATCAACTTAACCTCGCATGTAATCGTAACTCGCCGGTTCATTCTACAAAAGGCACGCTATCACCCATAAATGGGCTCTAACTACTTGTAGGCACACGGTTTCAGGATCTATTTCACTCCCCTTCCGGGGTGCTTTTCACCTTTCCCTCACGGTACTGGTTCACTATCGGTCACTAGGGAGTATTTAGCCTTGGGAGATGGTCCTCCCTGCTTCCGACGGGATTTCTCGTGTCCCGCCGTACTCAGGATACACTCTGGAGGGAACGAAGTTTCGACTACAGGGTTTTTACCTTCTACGACTGACCTTTCCAGATCGATTCGTCTACCCCGTTCCTTTGTAACTCCATATAGAGTGTCCTACAACCCCAAGAGGCAAGCCTCTTGGTTTGGGCTAATCCCGTTTCGCTCGCCGCTACTCAGGGAATCGCGTTTGCTTTCTCTTCCTCCGGGTACTTAGATGTTTCAGTTCCCCGGGTCTGCCTTCAGTACCCTATGTATTCAGGTAAAGATTCTATCCCATTACGGATAGAGGGTTTCCCCATTCGGAAATCTCTGGATCAAAGCTTACTTACAGCTCCCCAAAGCATATCGGTGTTAATCCCGTCCTTCATCGGCTCCTAGTGCCAAGGCATCCACCGTGCGCCCTTTCTAACTTAACTTAGTTTCGACCAAAGATAAGCGGCGTATCTCTTCGTCAGCTTCCTTACTCTGCTCCTCACGTACTAGCGTACGCTCCGGTGCTCGCTCGGTCGCTTCCTTGACCTACTTGCTTCTCTTTGCTCTCAAATCTTTGAAAGGGTATTCGATTGATACGATTACTTTTCAAAGAAATAATTCTCTAAAATAGAGAATCTAAGATGGCGATTACTCGGTTTATCTTGGTTACTTCTATTTAATGATTTAGTTTTCAAAGAACAATTTCGGCTTATTTAAAAGCCTATTTTTGAGGAATTGCTCCCTCAAAACTGAACAACAAATCGTCAACAATCTTTGATGGAATGTGAATTCCATTTTCCTTAGAAAGGAGGTGATCCAGCCGCACCTTCCGATACGGCTACCTTGTTACGACTTCACCCCAATCATCTATCCCACCTTAGGCGGCTGGCTCCAAATGGTTACCCCACCGACTTCGGGTGTTACAAACTCTCGTGGTGTGACGGGCGGTGTGTACAAGGCCCGGGAACGTATTCACCGCGGCATGCTGATCCGCGATTACTAGCGATTCCAGCTTCATGTAGGCGAGTTGCAGCCTACAATCCGAACTGAGAATGGTTTTATGGGATTTGCTAGGCGTCACCGCTTTGCTGCCCTTTGTACCATCCATTGTAGCACGTGTGTAGCCCAGGTCATAAGGGGCATGATGATTTGACGTCATCCCCACCTTCCTCCGGTTTGTCACCGGCAGTCACCTTAGAGTGCCCAACTAAATGCTGGCAACTAAGATCAAGGGTTGCGCTCGTTGCGGGACTTAACCCAACATCTCACGACACGAGCTGACGACAACCATGCACCACCTGTCACTCTGTCCCCCGAAGGGGAACGTCCTATCTCTAGGAGTGTCAGAGGATGTCAAGACCTGGTAAGGTTCTTCGCGTTGCTTCGAATTAAACCACATGCTCCACCGCTTGTGCGGGCCCCCGTCAATTCCTTTGAGTTTCAGCCTTGCGGCCGTACTCCCCAGGCGGAGTGCTTAATGCGTTTGCTGCAGCACTAAAGGGCGGAAACCCTCTAACACTTAGCACTCATCGTTTACGGCGTGGACTACCAGGGTATCTAATCCTGTTTGCTCCCCACGCTTTCGCGCCTCAGCGTCAGTTACAGACCAAAGAGTCGCCTTCGCCACTGGTGTTCCTCCACATCTCTACGCATTTCACCGCTACACGTGGAATTCCACTCTTCTCTTCTGCACTCAAGTCCCCCAGTTTCCAATGACCCTCCACGGTTGAGCCGTGGGCTTTCACATCAGACTTAAAGGACCGCCTGCGCGCGCTTTACGCCCAATAATTCCGGACAACGCTTGCCACCTACGTATTACCGCGGCTGCTGGCACGTAGTTAGCCGTGGCTTTCTGGTTAGGTACCGTCAAGGTACAAGCAGTTACTCTTGTACTTGTTCTTCCCTAACAACAGAGTTTTACGATCCGAAAACCTTCATCACTCACGCGGCGTTGCTCCGTCAGACTTTCGTCCATTGCGGAAGATTCCCTACTGCTGCCTCCCGTAGGAGTCTGGGCCGTGTCTCAGTCCCAGTGTGGCCGATCACCCTCTCAGGTCGGCTACGCATCGTTGCCTTGGTGAGCCGTTACCTCACCAACTAGCTAATGCGCCGCGGGCCCATCTGTAAGTGACAGCGTAAACCGTCTTTCAGCTTTTCTACATGTGTAGAAAAGGATTATCCGGTATTAGCTCCGGTTTCCCGAAGTTATCCCAGTCTTACAGGCAGGTTGCCCACGTGTTACTCACCCGTCCGCCGCTAACCTTAAAAGCAAGCTTTTAAAGTCCGCTCGACTTGCATGTATTAGGCACGCCGCCAGCGTTCGTCCTGAGCCAGGATCAAACTCTCCAATAAAGAGTTGATTAGCTCATTGCTAAACTCTAGCTTTTTTGTTACTTGTTGTCATTCTATAACATTTGTTATAAAACGATTATTGTTGACGTTTGTTTGTTCAGTTTTCAAAGAGCAATTTGTTTGTTGCTATCAGAAGCAACTTTTATATCATACCAACCTTTGATGAATAAGTCAATTACTTTTTCAAAATAATTTTCTTTCTTGCTATCAATCAAAGTAATCAATAGCTTTCATAAGGCTGTTTTTATATAATAACATCTGTTTACATTTTCGTCAACAAAAAAACGATAAAATTATATCTATTTAAATTAACATTGTTAATATAGCTATTCCCTCTATATCTATCATCTATCCAAATTATTATTTCAATAAAGTGAAACTTCCATCAGTTGGTGCTTTTTCCCCCATACTGAAGTTTAAGAGTAGGATAAAATTAAGTATTACTTAACAAGTTATTACAATCCTTTAAACTCCAAGTAACCTTACTTCTCATTATTCCGTTTAACAATCGCTTTTTTCCCACAATCCCCCCCTTATATATAGAAAAAACCCGATCAAAAGACCGAGTTTCTTCTATATATATAATTACTTAGTAATCTTTACTACATCTTCTTCTTTTAGTTCCACATTACCAAGTTTATTAATTTGTACAGATTCACCCTCAGCTAAATTTGTAAATACAACAGGCGTAATAGTTGAAGTTGCATTTTCTTTAATATAGTCAAGGTTTACTTTCAATAGAGGTTGTCCTTGTTTCACTTGATCATTTTCCGAAACAAGTGTTTCAAAACCTTCCCCTTTTAACTTAACAGTATCAATACCAAAGTGAATAAGAATTTCTCGACCATTATCAGCCAAGATTCCAAGGGCATGTTTTGTTGGGAATAAGTTAACAATTTTCCCGTCAACAGGTGAAACAACTGTACCTTCTGAAGGAATAATCGCAAAACCGTCTCCCATCATTTTCCCCGCAAAAACTGCGTCAGGTACATCTGTTATAGCTACTAGCTCCCCTTTGATAGGAGCAAAGAAAGAATCTTCACCAGTTACATTACCTTGTAATGCACTTGGGTTTACATCTTCAATTTGCTCTTTCACTTCTTTATCCATAGATGGTTGAGCAGTTGGGCGTGGTCTTTTCCCACTCATAATATCTCTCATTTGGCCTTTAATCGTTTCAGAACGAGGACCAAATATTGCTTGAATATTATTTCCAACTTCCAGTACTCCTGCTGCACCTAGTTTTTTCAGACGATCTTTATCAACAGATTTAATATCATTAACTGATACACGAAGACGCGTAATACATGCATCTAAATGCGCAATATTTTCTTGTCCACCCATCGCTTCTAATACATCATACGGAAGATCACTAGTTGTACCTTTAGCACTGCTTTCTGTTTCATCTGATTCATCTTCTCTACCTGGTGTTTTCAGGTTGAATTTTCGAATTGCAAAACGGAAACCGAAATAGTAGATTACAGCAAATACTAAACCAACAGGGATAATAATCCATGCATTTGTTTGTGGGTTAATAAGACCGAATAATACATAGTCGATTAAACCACCAGAGAATGTCATACCTACTTTTACATTTAATAAATGCATTGTCAAAAATGATAAACCTGCAAAAACAGCATGAATACCGAACAATATTGGAGCTACGAATAAGAATGAGAATTCTAATGGCTCTGTAATACCTGTTAAGAAAGAAGTTAATGCTGCTGAAGCCATCAACCCACCAACAATCGCCTTTTTCTCAGGACGAGCCTCATGGTAAATAGCAAGAGCCGCAGCAGGTAATCCAAACATCATGAACGGGAATTTACCAGTCATAAATGTACCTGCAGTTAAGTTTTGAACACCATCTTTAATTTGGTTCATAAAGATAGCTTGGTCCCCTTTAACAATTGTTCCAGCATTCGTTGTATAACTACCAAACTCGAACCAGAAAGGAGAATAGAATATATGATGTAAACCAAATGGAATTAACGATCTTTCAATTAACCCGAAAATAAACGCAGATATTGTTAAATTAGCACCCAACATATTTTCAGAGAATACATTTAGACCATGTTGAATCGGCGGCCAAATAACAATCATAATTAAACCTAAAATAACAGCACATGCAGCTGTCACAATCGGAACAAAGCGTTTACCTGCAAAGAAACCTAAATAAGAAGGTAACTCAATTTCAAAGAAGCGATTATACATCGCGGCGGCGATAATACCGACAATGATACCACCGAACACACCCGTTTGAAGAGTAGGAATTCCTAAAACAGCTGCATATTCAGTACTTCCAACTAATGCATCAGCATCAATCCCTAAAACTGTTCCCATAGTAACGTTCATAATAAGGAATCCAATAATAGCAGCTAGACCTGCTACACCTTCACCGCCAGCTAAACCAACAGCAACCCCAACAGCAAATAGTAAGGAAAGGTTACCAAAGATGATATTTCCTGCATCCTCCATAACGGACGCAACCATTTCCACTCCACTATTATTCAAAAATGGAGCAATATCAAGAAGCGTTGGATTTTGCAACGCATTACCAAATGCAAGCAAGATACCAGCAGCTGGAAGAATAGCAACTGGTAACATAAGTGCTTTACCAACTTTTTGTAAAACACCAAACAACTTTTTAAACATTTTGTTGACCTCCTAAAGCAATTTTTCGGCTCAAAAAAGCGTTCTCAAACAAGAGTAAAAAACAAAAAAGGCATGAGCGTAGATAGATTGAAATAAACGCTAAGGTTAGGTTACCCTAAAACATTTAAATCAATCATCTTTTTCACTCATGCCTGATCGTATCAGTAACACGTTTATAAGATAATAACTATTTAATTTTTTTCTGAAGTCTTTGTAGATGCATCGTCAGATAAACTGCTTCTGCTTCAAAGACTGGCTTTTTCAATGCTTGTTGCATCACTTTTATGAGCTTCCATGCAAGATTATAGCACAGTGGATACTCACTCTTCAATAGCAAAATTATATTTTCTGGTTCTTCTACTTTTTCTCCTGAATTAACCCGTTCTATCGTAAAACGCAAATGTCTAACAAGACGCATATAGTCGATGCTATCTTTATCAATTTTTGTATCTAGTTGTTCCTCTATGAGATTCACAAGATGTGTAACTAATTGTGAATGCTGATTGACCTCTGATAAACTTTTGTTCATCATTGCACTATGAATATGCAATGCGATGAAACCGATTTCACCTACTGGTAATTGAAGCCCTGTTTGTTCTCCGATTAATTTCACAACCTCTTCAGCGATTGCATACTCAAACGGGTACAATGCCTTTGTTTCAATCAGAAATGGATTATTCAATACTAGCCCGTTTGTAACACGAGAGGCAGCAAACATAATATGATCCGTTAACGCTATATGGATATGCTCGTTAAGCTTTGTATTTGTCTTATTTTTAATTAACTCTATTGATGAAATAATTACATCCAACAACTCATTATCCACTTGTGGAAGAAGCTTCAAGTAATTGCTTTGTTCCTTTTCATCTTTTAGGACAAACAACTTTTCTACAACATTAACATCAATATAATCTCCACTTTTCTGATTAAAGCCTATTCCTTTCCCTATAAGCACTACTTCCCCATAGGATGGATGGTCTCCAATGAGCACATTATTATTCAGCGCTTTCTTTATTAGTAAATTAGGCATACTTATTTCCCCACTTCGACAGACTTCTCGGTACCTCAATGTTATTAAAGTCTTTATAGGAAGTCAACGAAAAAATGAGAAAAAGGACATCCAAAATGGACATCCCTTTTCTTCTTAGCAAAAAGACTTTTTCTCGCAACCCCAAAATAATACAATATAATATCGTTAACCTTTATCACAATGAGTTATGAATCATCTTCCCTTCTATTGTAAGAAGATAAAGTACAATGCGAAGATGACAAAGAATATATACATAATTGGATTAATATCTTTAATACGACCTTTAACAATCATAACAATAGGGTAGAAGATAAACCCAACAGCTATACCTGTTGCAATACTATAAGTCAAAGGCATCGCAACGATAGTAAGGAATGCTGGAACGGCCACTTCAAACTTAGCCCACTCAATTTTCCCAAGGGATGAAACCATCAAAATACCAACCACAACTAAAGCTGGTGTTGTAACAGCTGATGTTACTACTTCCAACAGTGGGAAGAAGAATAAGGATAACAAGAAGAACCCTGCTGTAACAACTGCAGCAAATCCAGTACGAGCTCCAGCAGCAACACCTGCTGATGACTCAATATAAGAAGTCGTTGTAGATGTACCGAAAATAGAACCTACCATGGATGCAATAGAATCGGCAAATAACGCTTTTCCTGCTCTCGGTAATTTATTTTCTTTCATTAATCCAGCTTGGTTTGCAACTGCTACTAATGTACCAGCGTTATCAAAGAAATCAACAAACAAGAAAGTTAAAACAACAACTAACATACTTTGTGTATAAAATCCAGGATCCCCAAGCGCGGAGAACAATGATCCAAAAGTTGGCTCAATACTAGGAACGGTAGAAACCACTTTAGAAGGCGTATCAATTACTCCAAAAATCATTCCTACTACTGCTGTGATGATCATTCCGTAGAATACTCCACCGTGTATTCCTCTAACCATTAAAATAATCGTAACGAAAATACCAAAAATGGCTAGTAATGTACTTGGCTTGGTTAAATCACCAATATGAACAAGTGTCGCAGCGTTACCAACAATAATTTCGGAATTCTGCAATCCAATAAATGTTATAAATAATCCAATACCTGCGCCGACCGCAAGCTTTAATTCAACTGGTATCGCATTAATTAGTTTTTCACGAAGACCAGAAAGTGTTAGTAGTAAGAAAAATACACTTGAAATAAATACAGCTGCTAAAGCATATTGCCACGGATGTCCTTGTGTTAAAACAACGGTATATGCAAAGTATGCATTTAATCCTAAACCTGGAGCTAACGCAATTGGATAATTAGCAAATATCCCCATAATTAGAGATCCTACTGCTGCAGCAAGTGCTGTCGCCACAAACACCGCTCCATAATCCATTCTTAATGCATCCGGAAGATCAGCTACATCTCCTAATGTTAATGTAAATGGGTTTACTGCTAAAATATAAGCCATCGCAAGGAATGTAGTGAAACCACCTAAAAACTCTCTGCGGTAATTTGTGCCTAGTTCTTCAAATTTGAAAAACTTCTTCATTGATCTTTCCCCTCTCATAAATGCTTTAATAATCGACTAAAACAAAAAAACACTCCTACGATTAAAGGAGCGTTGACTAGGGTTTGTGAATACGAATAGGGAAACTTTCTCTTAAAATAAATATATAAATGAGTTCTCATTATTCCCTATTTACACTTACCTCGTAGTCAAGCTATTTACGGTAGCTCGGTAGAAACTTTTGGGCCGTATTCCCCAATATTATACGAGTAAAAAATATCTATCTCAGTTGTAAATCTAGTTTAACAGTTTAAAGAAAGCTCGTCAATACAAAAAGCGAACAATCGATAATAAAAATATACGATCGTTCGCTTTTTCTATAGAACTTATCTTTATAAAAGGAAAAGCTACTATTTTTTTCCTTTTACTCCCACTCAATCGTAGCAGGTGGCTTACTCGTAATGTCATACACTACGCGGTTAATATGGGCTACTTCATTAACGATTCTTGTAGAAATCACTTCTAGTACATCCCAAGGAAGTCTTGCCCAGTCAGAGGTCATTCCATCTATTGAAGTAACTGCGCGAATTCCGATAGTATAATCATAAGTACGCGCATCCCCCATTACCCCAACACTTCGGATATCAGGAAGAACTGTAAAGTATTGCCATACATCACGTTCTAAGCCCGCCTTTTTAATTTCTTCGCGTAAAATTGCGTCGGATTCACGCACAATTTCTAATTTTTCTTCTGAAATAGCACCTAATACCCGAATCCCTAAACCAGGACCTGGGAATGGTTGTCTCCATACGATATCATCAGCTATTCCTAATTCAGAACCTAGAGCACGTACTTCATCTTTAAATAGCGTATTTAAAGGTTCAATTAATTGGAATTGCATATCTTCAGGAAGCCCGCCAACATTATGATGGGACTTAATTGTTTGCGCAGTAGCTGTTCCACTCTCAATAATATCAGTGTAAAGAGTACCTTGTGCTAAGAAATCAATACCTTCTAGTTTAGCTGCTTCATCATCAAACACATAGATGAACTCATTTCCGATAATCTTACGTTTTTTCTCCGGATCACTTACGCCTTCTAGCTTAGACATAAAACGCTCTTTTGCATCAACTTTAATTACATTCATATTGAAGCCTTCTGTGAAAGTCTTCATAACCCCTTCCGCTTCCCCTTTACGAAGAAGTCCATGGTCTACAAAGATACATGTTAATTGGTCACCAATTGCTTTATGAATCAAAACAGCAACAACAGAAGAATCTACACCGCCACTAAGAGCACATAAAACTTTTTTGTCGCCAACTGTCTGACGAATTTTTTCCATTTCAATTTCAATGAAGTTTTCCATAGACCAGTCACCTTTGCATCCACAAACCCCAAACACAAAGTTTTTTAACAATTCGTTTCCATATACAGAATGACGAACCTCTGGATGGAATTGAACTGCATATAATCCTTTTTCTCCATTACTCATTGAAGCGATAGGACAAGAAGCACTTGTTGCATCAATTGTAAATCCAGCAGGAGCTTCTACAACTAAATCACCATGACTCATCCAAACGATTTGTTCTGTTGGAAGGTCAGCAAATAATTTCGAGTTATTTTCAATATTAATCGCTGCTTTTCCATATTCACGATGCTTTGCTTTTTCCACTTTTCCTGCAAAATGCTGCGTCATCAATTGCATACCATAACAAATACCAAAGATAGGAAGCCCTAAATCAAATATTTTCTCATCAACACCAAATGCATTTTCATCGTAAACACTGTTAGGGCCACCTGAGAAAATTATTCCTGAAGGGTTTAATTCCTTAATCTCTTCAGCAGTAATGGTATGTGGATGCAACTCACTGTATACTCCAAATTCTCTTATTCTTCTTGTAATCAATTGATTGTATTGACTACCAAAGTCTAGAACAACAATCATTTCCTGACCTTCTATATGCGCTTTCCCCATTCCTATTCACCCCAATTAATCTATTTGAATTTCTCTTATTACTATTGCCAAACACCTTCATCATTCATGCCTCTTATCTCCATTTCACCATCTTTTTTTAAGAAAAAAAGACTAGAATCGGCCTCAAATAAAAACGAAGGCAGAATTCTAGTCTTTTGGATTCCATGAAGAAGCTAAATTGGAAAGACTTATCTGCCTTCATAGTCAGATCATTTAAGGCGACCCGGTAGAGACTCTCGAACCATATCATCGAGGATATATGAAGGAATTATATATAGATGAGAATATTGTAACAACATGTCGAATCGATGGTCAAGCTGTTGTTTTTTTAATTAAATTTTCCCATAATTCCCTCAAATCTTCCCAGCTGCCTTTTTGCAATTGACCTTTATACAGATATTCCTCATATTTAGCAGTCAACAAGCTCATTTCATCACTTGAATAGATGTGATCAATTTGCTTCGCATACTCTCTTAAGGTAACTTCTTCCTTTTTCTTAAGGCCTGCTATTTCTAATAAATGCAACAATACGATATACGCTTTTGGAAAGTTATTTTCGCCAGTTGCATGTTTGAATTTCCAAATATAATAATAAGGCAACCATTTATATCGAAATTTATAAATAGCAACTCCTAACAACCCGATTAAAGCTAGTACAAAAGCAACCCATTGCCAATTTCCTTTGACTACAGCTGGATAATTACTCCACCCCTCCGTAGTTTGGGATGTTGGTTCTAACGTTTGTTCTTGCTCTTCCGGTTTGTTTTCAGGAGTTTCTTGCTGTTGTTCTTGTGCATCTGGTGTTTCGGATTCTGTATTATTAGAATTTGATTGATTTTCTATATCATTCATATACGTATTCGCATTGGAGAATCCTTGTGTTGGTTCAAAGGAAACCCAACCAACCTCTGGAAAATACACCTCTACCCAAGAATGGGCATTATTATTTGTTACTTCATAACGACGAATTTCACCATCTGTCTCTACAAAATCCCCTTCTGTAAAGCCCTTAACCCATCGAGAGGGAATGCCAATAGAACGCAGCAAGGTAACCATAGAAGTAGAATAGTTATCACAATACCCTAGTTTTGTTTCAAATAAGAATTGATCTACATAATCCTCCTCCCCATTCGGAATGGCAACATTACTTTGACTATAAACAAATCCATTAGAGGAGAAATAGGTTTCTATCGATCTTACTTTCGCAAACACATTTTCATCATTTTTCGTTATATCAACAGCAAGATCCTTCACTCTTTGCGGCAATGAATCTGGAAGTTGAAGATAACGATTCGCAATAGCTGGATTATCCATCACAAAGGCTTCCATGTCCGCCGTTGTTAATGCATCTAAGCTGTATTCCGGTATATCATATGTTACGGAATAACTTTCAACATAGCCATTAAATACCCCGCGCTCATTCCCACTTTCAATTTCCATATAAGAATTCGCAGCAGTCATTTCTTTTACTCCTAACGGATATAGGAAGTATGAAAAACCATTTGTAAATTGAACCGTGCTTTGCGATTCTGTCCGCTTCACATTTTCTCCATCAACAAAAGAAATAAACGGAATCTCTCCACCGTGATCTAATACTTCAAAGTTATCTCGGCTCAATTGCAAAGATTCCTCTGACTGCACCCAGCCTTTTCCTGTATACGTATCTTTTGTTTCTACTTTCCAATAATGGGGCTCTTCCACTTCTGCGACAAAAACCATGGAGGAATCACCAATAAAGTCCCCTCCTAATCTAGAATCATCTACACTATATCCAACCCGATGAACACCATCTTCTCCGGTGCTGCCTCCTTCGTTCTCTCCACCTTTATTCCCCATCGTTTGAATAAAAGGAACTGGATCTGGCCAAATAGGATCTGCCTTTGGTAATAAGTAGCCAATTCCAGCACTCCCTATTACAAATACGAGCAACGGGATCATCCATTTTATAGTTGAACGATGGTTATTCTCAGAGCCTTCTTTGTCATTTAATCGAAAGAATGTTAACATCCCCATTACTGTAAAACCAATGATTACCGTCCGAATAATAGCACTAGTAGCACTATATATTGTAAAGGTATCTAATACTGTAATATAGATAATCGTCAACAAAAAGAAAGTAAAAATCTTTCTTCGTTTAATTAGCCAGTAATCGATTAGGTAGGCCATTAGCCATAGTAAAATAAAGCAGAGACAGCTTTTAAACATATTGGTCATTTCCGACCAATTTGTATCAAACACTAATACTAGATTATCAATAAATTCAGTAACAAAAGGCTGGATCCATTGGAAGGTTAAAAAGGACTCCTCAAAATATAAAGATTGAAGAACAAAGATAATATAAACAGTCTTTAATGTTCCGCTTAACAAGCTTGGTGCTCTAAAAAAGGCTAGTAATAAAGAAAGCGCAAGAAATAGATTAAATACAATCACATTCTCTGTATTCGTCAACGCTTCCAGCGGTCTAAGCCATTCCCAAATTAATAAAAATCCTAAGATATACAATAGAAAATTGGATATTGTGATGTGCTTTTTGCTAAAAGATGAACTCATTTAAGCCATCACCTCCAAAAAAGCCTCTTTATATCTTCCTTCAGAAACATGGATAACGCGAATCCCTCTTTTTACAGCAAAAGCACTTAATGTTTTTTCCCCACTAGATAAGCCTTCATTTTTACCTGTAATGACAAACACCGCTATATTATACCTTTTGCTAGAAAGCCAGCCTGCTTTATCTACTAGCTCTTTCGTTAACATGGATGTAATCAGCATAACTGTAGCTTGTTGCTGCAACTGACTGCTTTCATTATCCAAAACCTCTGCAAGTGTTATCTCCTTTGTAGTGCGAATCTTTGCTAAATGATAGAGTAATAGTTGTTGTTGACTTTCTCCTCCTCTTATTGGAAAAATTGTTCGATCTGTATCAACTGATAAAAGCCCTACCTGAGCACCTTTTTTTAAAATGGCACGAATTACTGAAGCCGTAAAAGAAACTACTCCTTCAAATCTCTTATTCTCTTCGCAATCCACAACAATCATAATGTCATGGGTCTGCTTTTGTTCAAACTCTTTTGTCATCATATTATTCCGCCTTGCACTTGCCTTCCAGTTAATCCATGAGAAGCGGTCACCAGGCTGATACTCTCTTATTCCAACTGCCATTGTCGTATCTCTTTGCACTCGTTCCTTCGAAGAAGTCATCCCTTGTTCAAAATGATTTTCCAAAGGCTTGTAAACCATCTCTTCAAAAGGAGGATAGACAAGTATCCGATCAACTTGAATATAAACTTTCTCCTTTTCAACAAGACCTAAAGGATCTCCTATTTGCAGGAAAATCTGATCAAATACATGCTCTCCTCTCGACAACTCTTTTACCGTATATTTATAAGTAAGAGTACGTCTGAACCCAGGCATTAACAGCTTCTTTCCCATTATCTTTTCCCCTACAGTCGAGCTAAACGAATCTTCCACCATGACATAGAAAATAGGGAAGAATGTCTTTCTTTTTAATTCAATTTCTACATGCATTTCTTCTTTTGCACTGTACTCATATTTTTGAATTTTTCGTTTTACCTGCCAGTCTCTAATTGGGTAACCAGCAATCAGTAGTCCATATAAAGCAAAAGGTAAAAAACTATAGAATAAAAACCAGCTAACAAATCCTCCTTGGAACATAGCATAAGAAAAAACCATCGCTATTAATAAAAATAATAAAATTAGTTTCCAAATCCGATTTAATTTTTGCAAAAGTCTTTTCATTACTTCACTAACCTTTGCACCGGTACAGAGACTTCCCCAACAATTCGATTGATAATTTCCTCTGGCGATATTCCATCAAATTTTGTCTCTGATTTTAAAATAATTCGATGGGCAAATACAGCTTTCACTAAAAATTGAACATCATCAGGAATAACATAATTTCTTCCTTGAATAAAGGCATAGCTTTGTGATGCTCTCATTAATGCAATCGAACCTCTAGGGCTGACTCCTAAATAAATTCCCGCATGTTCTCTTGTTGCAGTAGCAAGCTCCACTATATATTTCTTTATTGTGTCATCCACATACACCTGTCTAACTTCATATTGAAGAGTAAGCAGTTCATCCAAGGTCACAACTGACTCTAACTTTTCAATAGGAGCAGCTACTTGGACTCTAGTTAACACTTCCATTTCTTCTGCCACGGTTGGATATCCCATCTGCATTTTTAATAAAAATCGATCTAGCTGAGCTTCAGGGAGAGGGTATGTTCCTTCATATTCAATGGGATTCTGGGTTGCCATAACAAAGAACGGCTTTTGTAAATGATGGGTAATTCCATCAATTGTTACACTACTCTCTTCCATCGCCTCCAAAAGGGCTGACTGTGTTTTGGGCGATGTTCGATTAATTTCATCTGCAAGAATGATATTTCCCATGATCGGCCCTGGCACAAATTGAAATTCCAGCTCTTTCGGATTATAAATGGAGACTCCTGTTACATCAGATGGTAAAAGGTCTGGGGTGAATTGAATTCTACGGAAATTAGCACCAACTGATTTCGCCAAAGCTCTTACCATCATTGTTTTCCCGACTCCAGGGACATCTTCTAATAAAACATGACCTTGGGCAAGTAATGCAATTAAACTAAGTTCTGCTACGTCTCTTTTCCCAATCATTACTTTTTCGATATTACCGATTATTCTGTCAATTACTAAACTATGATTTCCTGCCATCCTTCTCCTCCTGTTGTATTTCTATTAAAATGCACCTATACTCACCCGAGCAATGGGAGTTACTGATTTGACGGAATACAATAAAGAAAAACTTCCATCAGTAGAGAATTTCATCCCCTCCACTGATGATATGTTAAACCATTCCGACATTACGAAAAAGTAATCTCCCGCCTATCTTTCTTGTATACATATTTGCAAGAGATTTCTTTTAGACATTCTCTCCCAAACTATTCTATTAAAACTGGTCTTCTATTCTATTATGTCCTATTCTTAAGATAAAAATTCCTGTGGATTCAATCCTAATTCTCGGCATATTTCTGTCACTACTTGTTTTTCTCTGTGATCAAAATGACCGTCTGCATAGCCAATAGCAATGCAATACCGTGCTACTAGTCTTGCAACCTCTGGCTTTGATCGCACTTTCCCTAACGCTCGAAAACACTCTGTCTGACCAATAATTTGATCGTATTCTATTTTGCGAACAAAGTGATTAAATTGCTGAACGACTTTATTTGTATCAAAAACACGCAATTCTTCACTTTGATGGATAAACTCCATCATTTTTCGTTCTTCTGAAGGATCTAATCTTCCATCTGCCATCCCTACTAATGCACATGCAGCCACAACAGCGTCTAAAACTTCCGGATTTTTATATCGCATGAAGAGGTCCTTTGCCCGTTGCTTCTGCTGTCTCCCCCATTCAGCATAATCTGTCTGAGATGGAGACCAATTATAACCACAACTATTGCAGCTAATTTTTAATTGGCCTTTTCCAATAAAGCCACCCAGTAGTCCAACTGGTCCTAAAATTAACCCGCCTATAGCCGCTTTTCCAATTCCAAATCCTTTTTCACCTGTACGGACATTCGTGCTATGGCACCTAATACACTGGAAATGGTCACTAGAATGATGATTATGCTGAGAAGCTTGTCCATACATTTGCGGATTATTTGAATAAGCCGAATGACCGGTTGGCTGGTATGCCTCTCTATTAGAAGTGGGATACGTTTGTGTTTCAAACGACTGGAAAGGAGGTCTATTTGGTTCTTGATAGCCTTGTTGAATAGATGGAACAGGTGCTGTTGGTTCATCATCAACAGTTACCCCAAAATTGCGGCATAATGCAGCTAAACCACCTTGAAAGCCACTGCCAACAGCATTAAACTTCCATTCTCCATTATGGCGATATAGCTCTGCTGCGACTATTGCCGTTTCAATTGTATAGTCTCTTCCAAGATTAAAACGAAGAAGTTCTACTTGCTCTTCCTCATTATATACTCTGACATAGGCATTAGATATTTGTCCAAAATTTTGTCCTTTTTCATAAGCATCATGGATGGTAATGGTAAAAGCAATACGTTGAATACTGGATGGTACTTGAGATAAATTCACTCTAATTTGTTCATCGTCCAATCTACCATGACCCGTCCGGTTATCTCCACTGTATATTACAGATCCATTAGGACCAGATGGATTATTGTAAAAAATAAAATCATTATCGCTCCATACTTTATGATTTTCTCCCAACAAAAAAGCAGAAGCATCTAAATCATAGTTGGCACCCTGTTGATTGATATCCCAGCCTAAACCAATTACAACATTGCTTAATCCAGGATGAGCTTTTGTTAAATCTACCTTTTGACCTTTGCTTAGCATGACCCCCACAAAGAATCTCTCCTTTTACATTCATATTCTTCCAACCATGTATTACCTATTATTTTACAGCATTATCTAGGCATTTGTACGGATATTCATTTACATTTGTATTACAACTATACCTATTACGATACAGCACATCAAAAAGTTTCTAGTTTTCACCATTTTCTCTTTCCATTCCTTTCTATATTCACCTATTCCTCTAGCAAGCTGTAATGTTTTTTTGGTGATTGTCATAAAAAAGATAAAGAAGACATCTTTGTAATAGATTTGGTAGGTTCGTAACGGTTATTTAACCAAATATTACTGACCACTATTGTAGAATGGATAAGTAAAGGAGTTGTTACTTTTGTTATTTGGTTCACTTATATGCAAAATACGAAAATATCATAAATATAATTATTATTACAGTGGGATATGCATCACTTGTGGAGATGTAAGAAAAGAGTATGAGAGAAAACAAGAAGATACAGAAGCGGAACAAGTAGAGGAGAAAGATTCTACAGATCAATCAATTAACCAGTAATCATTTATTATATAAAAGTTTTCCAACTACTTCATTTTAATTATAAGGAGTCTAAAAACTTATTAGAGGAAAAAGAAGAGGCCGTTTAGATAGGCTTCTTCTTTTCTTTTGAAAAAAATAGTAGAGGAAAAGTTCTCGAAGAAATAGTGGCTGAAACGTAGATAGTATGGAATAGAATTCGTGATTCATAATATTTCCATATATATTTCTAGTCCTTGATGATGATGCTCATTCGTTTCTATAGGCAACTCATCATTTTTCAGCATATAAGAAAATCCTGTTAAAAGGATGAGTCCAAGACTTAAGGTAGCTGAAACGATTAAAAGATTGGAAGTGAATCTTCTTTTACTAGACTGATACTTCTTCACAATATGATAGATAACGAAACTACTTAGCAGAAAAATAGCATCTACCATAATTATTATTAAGACCGCATCTCCTTCATTCAGCATAACTCCTAACATTGCTCCCATTAAAGCCCCCATTAAACTGGCTGCCCCTGCTTCTATCATTGCAACTATTGTGCTTTTAATAAAAAGAAAAAGAATGAAGGAGAAACTTACAATGATGGAAAGAATTGTGGCCATTCCTAATTCATTGTGCATAATGGTACCAAATAAAACGCCGATGGCCACACTAGAAGACATACCATACAGCATAGGCAAGCATTTCGCTGTTATTTGATTTTCGGGTAGGTCTTGTATCTGTGAATAAATAAAGAAGCTAAAGCCAATAAGGATGAGTGCACTAAGAATCCAAAGCATATACTGCCTCCTCTATTCAGTTATTGATTTCCTTAACCTAAGGAATTACACATTGTATACCATATGACAATAGGGAATGATATATAACTAGTTCCAATAGATATGTTGATTAGGATGGGTGCGTTTAGAAGTATCTACCAAATCCCCCTAACTTTGCTACTACACCAATAACCACGAACCCAATTGTTGCAAATCAGCTTTATTCCTGGTTATAAACTGAATATTTGTTTTGCAGAATGTGATAGCTGTGCTGCTGTACTACCCATTACAGCTTCATTGAAAATAATTCGTGTCATTTTTTAAATTTTCAGCTTTTTTCACATAGAATCTTACCTAAACTTGAGGTATAATTATATAAACTATATCGTCTCACGATATATCGCAAGAAGATATAATAAAAAAGGGAAGTGATTTCTATTTCAGGACATAACACGAACCATGCATTATCAGAATCAACTTACTATATTCTACTCTCTCTTCTTGCTCCTCAACATGGTTATGGAATTATGCAGGATGTAAAAAAAATGAGTAATGGCCGTTTAACACTAGCTCCCGGCACACTTTATGGTGCCCTTAAAGCTCTCTTAGATAAAGGATGGATTGAATTTACGAATAATGATGTCTTGGAGAAAAGGAAGAAAGTATATATCCTGACTAACGAAGGCTATCAAGTAGTTCAATCTGAAATCGTCAGACTAAAGGAGTTGTATCAAAATGGATTAATAAGAATGGGGGACAACTAAATGATTAAAAAAGTAAAAAGAAGTGTATTTAAAGATTTCTTTATCAATATTAAAAAAGAAGAGGCTTGGATAAACAATATGTGTAAACAAGGCTATGCCCTACAAGAAATTACTGATGGATACTATGTTTTCGAAACAAGTACACCAAGTAAATATATATACCGTATTGAATTTCTTAAACAAGATGTTTTTCAAAAAGAAAAGGATGACTATTTAGCACTAATGAAGGAGTTTAGCGTGGATCAAGTTGCATCTATTAAAAGATGGCATTACTTTAGAAGAGATGCTTCCTTAGGTGAATTTAAAATCTATTCTGATATTGATTCCCAAATTGAACATTACCAAAGAATTAATTTCATCTGGTATATCATGGCTATTATCTTTATTTCTTCCGGGCTTTCTCAAGTCTTTCTCTTTAGAGACATCCATACTTTTGAAGTGATCCTAAATGCTGTTTTAGTTATAATAGGAATCTTCTTTCTTATTCTTGGATTTCCACTTACTAAAAAAATTTATGCATTAAAAAAGAGAAAAAAATTGTTTTAATGATTTTCTAAATCGCAAGGATTAGAGAGAGCGTCCATCCTGTTACAGCTTAAGTTTTCGATATATCAGCCAAAGCTATTGGGGTTTCAGCCAATCTTCTGCTTTATCAGCCAATACTGTTGGGGTTCCAGCCAATCTTCTGTTTATCAGCCAATACTGTTGGGGTTCCAGCCAATCTTCTATTTTATCAGCCAAACATACTAGGATATCAGCCAAACCAACCTGCATACCTAGACGCTTCTTCTCTAATTAATCTTTATAATCCCCCACTGCCTCCGCAATCGTCGTTTCACCAGAAACTATATCAAAAGCTTTATTAAACACGTTCGACTCCTGTAGTGAGGCAATTACCGTCTTTGCTACATCCTCTCGCGGAATCATCCCTCTTTCAAGATTCTCCCCAATCGTTACCTTTCCAGTTCCATCTTCATTCAAAAGGCCACCTGGACGAATAATCGTATACGTTAATCCGCTTTCCATGAGGATTCGATCTGCATAATGCTTTGCTACATAGTAGGGCTTAAGTTGTTCATTCCAGTTTTTTCGATTATGTGCTTGTAGTGCGCTAACCATTACAAATCGCTTGATTCCCATATTTTTTGATGCTTCGATCATTTTAACCGCACCATCAAGATCAATTAGCAACGTTTTATCATACCCGGTTTTCCCGCCTGAACCTGCAGTAAAAATGACTGCCTCACAGTCTCGAACAACACTCTCTAGCTGCTCAACCGTCTCCTCCAAATTGCCCATCACTGCCTCTACTCCGCTTTGTTCAAATGCTTTTAGCTGATCTTCTGTTCTGACTAATGCCCTAACAGAGTATACATGGCTCGCTTGTAATAACATTACTAACTGTTTGCCTATTTGCCCATTCGCTCCAACCACTAATACCTTCATTGTAAAAACTCCTTTCCGTTCCATCTTCTCCTACTATTATTTCATTTAAGAATATCTATTTCAAATAAGGCGCCTAACTAAAAAAGGCTTTCGCTCGACATAAGAACGAGCGAAAACCTTTATATATTTAATCAAAGTATCTTTCTATCTCCATTATTACTTCTTTTATCTCATTTACTATCCGATTTCGTTGTCTAATGAAAAAGGTACTGATAAACAGGAAATCTTCTTGTGTTGTATTGCTTCGATAGACGTCCTTCACTTTGGCTAAGCCAGGATAAGGCTGAAAAGGATACGTGTTATCATAATCATATCTACTGGAATAAGAGAACTTAAGTCTATTGAGTTTTCCACCAATCGATTTTAAAAGCTTATTATAGGAAGTTTTATCTGATTCTTCCTTTTCCAAAAGCTCTCCCGCCATTATCGAAACCCTTTCAAAGATTTGATGAATTTTAGTGAAATCGAAAGCTTCATCAGAATGATTGTCTAGATCTTTTATAATCTCCTTACTTTTTGCTAAAAAGCGAAGAAGGTTAATTGGCAAGATCGGTACATTCACCAAGTGATTCACTAGATCTATGTGCATCCCTGTATCTCTCTTCAATAAATCACAATCCACTTTATCAACGAGATCCTCTTCTGTATGCCACCACCAGTTCCCTCCTGGTGTTTGATATCTTTTTTCTTGATCGAGTGGTTCATACTTTAGCATTAGATGGATAGGAATATTCGTTCCCCAAAAGGATTGATCCGCTCCCCGAGGCAAATAATCTGTTCGAGATGGTTCCTTCTTTGTATAATCTCGAATAATATCGGTTAAAAGTTCTTCCTTTTCCATCGCTGTTGATCTTGGAACTACTTGAACATTTCCTTTTGTCCCTGGAAAATCAATATTAATATGTGCTACACACTTCTCATTGATTTCCTCCCAAAATTGATCACAATACCAGGCAGACCCTGCATATCTACCATTTGAATGTCCTGGCCACCAAGCTATTTTAATGCTTCGTTTACTTTGTTGAGTAGAAAATATCCGGGCCATCTCCAGCATCAAAGAATTGGCTGTTGCATTATCTGTTGCCCCTTTATGCCAGGAATCATAATGTCCAGATACCAAAATATACTCTTCTAGTTCCCCGCGAATAGTAGCAACTGGTAAACTAGTCTTTTTAACAGAATTTCTCACCTCTGTTTTCAATACGACTTCTACAGAATGCTCCTCTTTTATCCACTTAAGCAACTTGCTCCCATCTTCATGGTTTATGCCAACGACAGGAATTTTCGTCAGTTGGTCCACAGTTCCCATCGTAGGGGTACCCCAAATTGTTCCCACCGTTTCTTCATGAAGCGCCTTTTCCTTAGATGGCCATATATGAATAAGCCCTATTGCTCCTGCACTTTCTATTTTTTTCACATAATCCTCGTAATAGTTCCAGCTGATAATAATTTTGTCTTTCATCTTTTCATAACGCTCGACTGGTCCGCTTATCCCTGTTGAGTGTTCACTAAAGAAATCATATAGAAGATTTCCCTTTACCCCATTCGGAAGATTGGCACCAAATGATCTTGCTTTTGCGCGAATAGCCAGTTTCATAGGTGCTGTTACAAACACTGCCCCATGAATAGGATCACTAAAGTATCCATCGAATTGGTAACGATTATATGAAATATGATGCTGTTGCAAATTTCCCACTATATAATCTACCGCTCTTTCAGCTTCTTCCTCTCCTGTTAACCGTTCATATGCAGAAAGTTCCTTAACATGTTGATTTAAAAGTTCCTTATCCATTAATTCAATAAGCTGGGGGTTCATCATTACTCATCCTCTTCATCAATAGTGAATAATATCTGCGACGATGACAAAAACTCCGCCAATAACAAGCCATATCACCAATAATGGCCAGAAAAACTTTACCCATTCTTGATACTTTATTTTTGACACCGCTAAGCTTCCCATTAACATGGCAGAGGTAGGCAGGATACAATTAGATAACCCATCTCCTAGCTGATAGGCTAGAACAGCTGTTTGTCTAGTAACATCAATTAAATCAGCTAATGGAACCATAATCGGCATTGTTGTTGCAGCAAGTCCTGTTCCAGAAGTGATAAAGACATTCATAATCGTTTGAAAGAAGTACATGCCGAGAACCTGAATGTAACTTGGCAGATGGTCAACCATTATCGCTAATCCATTTACAACCGAATCAATAACATGTCCTTGCTCTAAAACAATAACGATTCCTTTTGCTAATCCGACAATAAAGGCACCAAAAGTGATATCTTTTGCCCCTGCCACAAATTCACTTGCAATTTTGCTAGGCCCATATTTAGATAGAAACCCTACTATAATACCTAACGCTAGAAAAAACGCAGCTAATTCTTGCATCCACCATCCCTTTTCTGAAACTCCCCAGATAAGGAAACCAAATCCTGCTAATATAGCAATGATTGTTAAATAGTGATTGACCTTCATGGATGATAATGAAGTCATATCGATATTTTTATGCCCTTCTTCTTTTTCAAGCTGGACAACAATACTTGATGATGGATTCTTTTTCACCTTTTTTGCATAACGTATAATATAAAAACTAGTAGCGATTAGCAGCACAACTAAAATAATCGCACGTAGCCACATTCCTGAAAACATTGGAATTTCAGCAATTGATTGGGCAATTCCAACATTAAAAGGATTTAGTAACCCTGCTGTAAAACCTGTCGCTGCACCTAACATAACCATGGCTGTCCCAGTTAACGCATCATATCCTAATGCTCTAGCAATCGCGATTCCAATAGGTACAAACGCCATTACCTCTGCTGACATCCCAATTGTAAAGCCACCGAATGAAAACAGGGTCAAGAAAATTGGAATAATAACTAGACCACGGTTCATAAAGGTTTTTCCAACTCTTCCAGCAACTGCTTCAATCGTTCCTGTAGAATTGATAATTTGGAAAACACCACCAACGATAAAGATAAAAAAGACTGTATCGCTTGCACTTACCAAACCTTGTACAACTGCTAGTGGCAGATTAAATAGACTAATAGGATTTTGTTCAACATGTTGGTAAGAATCCTGTACTACTACTGTATTTCCTGAGTTTGCATCTTCTACCCGTTCAAATTCTCCTGCCGGGAGTATGTAAGTAAGTACAGCTGCAAATAACACCATACATAAAATGATGACAAATGTATGTGGCATTCGAAGTTTCTTTCCCTTATTTGTTACTGGAGATGCCACATTGGACGCTAGCTTATTCGTTTTCAACCTATTCACCCTTTACTTTTTTATTCATCTATTATTTCACTTGCTGTTTGCTTCTTTTCCATTCCTCGAACTCACTGCGAATCGCTTTTAGGGATTGTTCGTTTGTGCATAGATCAAACGCTGTGAGCGCCAATGCTTTTGCAGCTTTATTTAGTCCTTTCATCCCTTCTTCTGAACCAGCAGCATCTACAAACTCTGGAGTGTGTGTATTGGCTGAATCCGTGATTTTAATATAAGGATGAATGGTTGCTGTCACTTGACCAACATTGCCAATATCAGAGGAACCGATTCCGCCTTTTTTAGGAGGATCACTTACTTCTTCATCCAAAAGCTCCAAATTGTCTTTGAATAAATGGGCAAGGGCATGATTATTGTTTCTTTCGGCATAGATAAGTCCCTCTTCAATCTCTAAAGCGGCCCCTACTGCCTCTGCAGAATATCGAGCAGCAGCATATACTTTTTCTCGAACTAATTCCAGCTGCTCTACGTTTTCCGCCCTTAGTAAAAATTCGGCTTCACAGTAAGCGGGCACTACATTTGTAGCCTCTCCACCTTTTGTGATAATCCCGTGAATTCTCACATCATCCTTAAAAAACTGACGCAAAGAGTTAACCGCAACAAATGTATGGATGACTGCATCCAATGCACTGATTCCTTGTTCAGGACTAGCAGCTGCATGGGCTGCCTTGCCATAATATTTAAATGTTGCATCTACACAAGCCAATCCTCCCCGCAAAACCATCGATTTCTTATGGGGATGACACATCATGGCAGCATCCACTTGATCAAAAACACCTTGTTCCACCATTATAATTTTTCCGCCACCTAGCTCTTCTGCCGGTGTTCCAAGAACAACGATTTTTCCTTTTAAATTTGGCATTGTCTCCTTTAGCGCTATTGCCGCACCTACAGCTGAGGTTCCGATAATATTGTGTCCACAGCCATGCCCTAATCCTGCCAACGCATCATATTCTGCAAGTAATGCAATCGTTGGACCACCAGGTGTCCCTTCCCAAGTCGCTCTAAATGACGTTTCTAATGTCGCAATCCCTTTTTCTATGACAAACCCCGCCTCTTCAAGTGGTTCTGTCAACCAGTTCATCGCTTGTTGTTCTTGAAAACTCACTTCTGGATTCTGATGAATCTTTAATGCTAATTCGCGTAATTGGTTATCCATCGCATCTACCTTATCGATAAGTGCTAGTTTTTCTCCGGCCTTCTCCAAATACATAAATATACAACCCCCGAAATATTCTGAACAATGATAATTATATTCACCATTGTAATACCCCTGTATAAATAAGTAAAATCAAGCTTTTTTTCGTTATTCATAAAATTTTTTTATGGATAACAGCTATTTTTGCATAAACAAAAATTTATAATTATACAAATATGACAAAAAAAAGAGAATCACATACTCATTCTCTTTCTACGAATTTTTCATATATCGAACAAACTCAGCTACTGTCGCGAGACTCATCGATTCTTCTCTATAATACATCCACGTTCTTCTTTTCATTTCCTGACCATTTTTAAAAATAAGCGGAGCATTATATAAATCGTCCGTCTGCTTTAAAAAAACACTAGGGATAATCGCATAACCAAGCCCTTTTTTCACCATTTCCTTACACGTTTCATAGCTATCCACTTGCATCGTTACTATAGGTGGTTCAATAAACCTTTGATTCCACCAATATTCAACGCTTTGCTCGAAAGGATTATATGGACTTGTCTTATACTTCAGAAGTACTTTAGGCTCTTTTCTATTAATCATCGGCATCTGAGGAAGCTTTTTTACATCAATCGGTTCGTTTGCAATAATACAGACATTCTCTTCGCTAAGTAGGTATTTCCCATCTGACCAGTTATAATCTCCTCTTACAATCGCCACATCAATTTGCCCATCTACTAGTAAATCCATCATTTCCGTACTAAATCCAGTATCTACATTCAATTCGACTTTCGGAAACATCTTTATATAATCCTTTAAAATCGACGGCAAATTGTACAAACCAAAGTGACTATTCACACCAATTTTCAAACTTCCAATCAGTTCATTTTCCAAATTTAGCAGAAATTCTTTCGTCTTGCGCAAATCGCTAAGAATTCTTTTTGCATACTCTACTAAATGTTCGCCAGCTGGTGTCAGTCTTATATTTTTCCCATTTTTAGAGAGGATTTCAACCTGAAATTCCTTTTCAAGTTGCCGTATGCGATAGGTCAAGGCAGGCTGTGTCATAAACAGATGTTCCGCTGCTTTCGTTATATTTTGCTCCTTCTGTAAATAGAGGAGCAACAAGCAATCCTTCTCATTCATTTCGTTTCCCCACCTGTTCTTAGATTATCTCCTATTTAAGCATAGAGGAATAATATTGACTAGACCTCTTTCTCCTCATTAAAATAAACTTGTTTTCCCATAACTCTATTTTCTTTCTTATAATAGAGAAACTAAATATGATAAAATGGATGAATGACTAAAAATGAGTGCATACATTTAGCTAACGCTTAATATAACATCCATCTTTTACTTATAGTAACTTAGGAGTGTACTTAGAATGAACAAAAAAGATATAGCAAACATTCGAAAACAATTCAAAATGAACAACGATCTACTTAGAATTACAGACATGTTTAATGTCTATGTCATGAAAGAATCGAGTGATATATTCCATTATCAAAGCCAACCATTCGGAATGCTTGACCAAGACCAACAAGAGTTATTTTTGCATAACTTTAAAAAATTACTTGCCGGCAATTTAGATGAAAAACTCTTTGAATTAAAGTTTCAAAGGGATGCAGAGAATAATAGCCAGCTTATTTTACATAAAGGATTACTTAGCTCTGAAGTAGAAGATTGGAAAGACCAAATGCTGCAGATGGTGGAAAAGATGCTTAATAGCAGACAATATGAAAAGGATATTGTCATTACATTCATTCGCGGAGAATATTTAAAGCCAAAGAAACGCCGCAATGCAGAGTCCGAAGAAAGTGAAAGAGATACGGTTTTCTCCCATCCTTTCATTTTATGCAGCATTAATAACACACAAGAGCCAAAAAAAGAATTGCTATTTGATTATGTAGAGAAAGAATTTAAATACAATATTGTTGTTGACCCCATTATTAATCTGAATGCACCCATGGGTGGATTTCTTTTCCCAAGCTTCACAGATAATGCGGCAGATGTTAATCATATTCTCTATGCTGCGGGCAAGATTCATGAACCGGATTATCAATTTATCGAAGAAGTGCTCAACGGCGAAGAAATGATGACTGCTCAAGATGATAAAATCGTGTTTGAAGAAATAATTAAGGACGTAACCGGAGATCAGCTAAGCACCTCTACTCTTTCCAATGTTTATGAAGAAATTTACCGGATGATTGTAGAAAATGAAGAAGAAGAAGTTCCAAAATTAGATTCCAAAGACGTCGAACAAGTCTTAAAAATGAGTGGCGTGGAGGATATTAATCCAGAAAAAGTTGAATTTGCTTTCAAAAAGATCATTGATGATGATAAGTACGAGTTAAAAGCAACTAATATCTTGCCAAAATTCACATCAAAGTCGATTAAAATCAGCACAAAAATTGCCAATATCGCAATAAGTCCACCAGACTTACGATATGTAAAACAAATCGAATTTAGCGGAAAAAGGTACTTGATGATCGAAGTCGAAGAAGACACCGTAATCGAAGGATTTACAATGATTCCCGAAGCTTTTGGCGGAAGTTCAGAAGAAGAATAAGATTCAAAGAGAGGTTGGGACAAAAGCATTTCAACCAACAACAAACACGAACTATAATGTAATTAATTTACAAAAAGTTCGTGTTTGTTTTTTAGAAAAAGGTTTAAAAACGAAGTGTAATGGAGCGGAAGACGCTCGACTCCTGCGGGAAATAGAGGAAAGACTGAGACCCCGCAGCGCATGCGAGGAGGCTCAGCTTCCTCCCCGCGGAAAGCGAGCATCTGTAGCGCAATGGAACGACTTAGTTTTTAAACTTAACTATATTAAAAAACATAGATAACCATCATGAGAAAGTAGCTTTATTTAAGAGCTAAATTAAAGATTGTTCGTCTTTAAAGACTAGTTATTTACTTATGTCCCAGCCTCAATATATCTTCCATACCAATTTTCAACTTACTGCTCTAGTCGCCACTAACACCTTTATTGACTAGGTTATTTACTTTTATGTTTTTCGCGAATAATCCTGTATAAATAAGAACAGTCCCCACCATCACAATAATGCCAATGTAGACAGACATCATCGTTGGAATTAAAAATGCCCCGATAATAATACTAGCTCTTGCAATTAAATCTGCTCCACTAAATGACAAGTTGGAAAAAGCAGAGTAAGATCCACGTTTATCGCTTGGAATCATATTCGCCTGCTCTGCATTTCGAATCGGTGAATAAATTAATTCGCCTATCGTTGCTATCAAATTAAATAAAACAAGCATATACCACGTGTTTGACGAAGTAACAGTCGCATATCCAATTCCATATAGAATAAGACCTGTTATTAAAGCATTCTTTTTATTCATCTTATCTGTGAACCGATTGATAATAAAAGTAAAACAAACTACAAGCAGCATATTTTCTATATTTAATATACTTAGCATTCGTACCCCAACAATTTCAAAGCTTCCAATACGAACTGCTTCAAAAGTTTCAGCAAGGCGAATCCCAATATAACTATTTAATGAAAATTCAGCTGCAAAAATAAAGGTGGAGCCTGCAACCACTTTTACAAAGGCTACATCTTTAAACGCCACTTTATAATTGCTAATTAAGTCAACCAAGACATTCTTGTGCTTTTTGTGTAACTGATTTGTGAACTTGTCCTGCAGCCAAATCCCATAGGCAATTGGAATCATTGTAGATGTACAAGTCAGCATGATGAATAATTCTTTCTGATGATTCAAATATAAAAGTCCTCCAATTGCTGCCCCAATAGCCATCGATAAATTCACTAGCCAGTAATCCAGTGTATAAACGGCCTTTCTATTTTCTGGTGTTGTGGAATCAATAATAATCGCATGCATTGCAGGTCTCCCTAGACTGCTTGTAATAATAAATCCAACATACGCCAAAGCAAACAAGACAATTACTTTATTGGTCGGAAATAGACTGATCGTCATGATTAAAAAGAAGAGTGCATTCAGCCAGGATGTTATCATTAAAACCTTTTTTCTGGGAAAGCGGTCAGAAATGTATCCTCCAACTAAATTAATCATAAATCCGATAACCACAGTACTAATCAAAAATAACCCCGCCCAAATTTTGTTTAATTCCTGTGCAAAGAATAAAGCCATAAATGGCATAACAGCTGATGAAACCGCCCGATTAAAGAAAGAGGTAATCATCCTAACTTTGATATTTCTCGGTAATTCCTTCCATTTCATGTTGTCTCCCCCTTGTTATTACTGTATATTAAACTAGACGAATAATTCTAAAAATAGACAATTAATAAAACAACGTCCCCTTTTAGGAGGAAAAAGGATGGATAACAAATTACTTACACTTTGGAGATATTATCCTTCAGGCAGTATTCGAATGGAGGAAATTTCTGAAACCTTGCAATTGAGCTCGAAACAAACAACACGTTATTTAAAAAAATGGATGGAGGAAGGCTGGCTATCCTTTACACCCGGACGAGGACGCGGAAACATTTCAACATTGGTATGGAAAAAAGAGGTGGAAAGTTCTTACGAAAAAGAGGTTTTAAAGCGAATTGATCTGGAACCAGTAGAACAAACAAGCAAATACTTAATGTATAATTGGTCCACAAACAGCAAAATGAGGTTAATGAATAAATTTCATACAAAACTTGGCTTTGTCCAAGAGTCGAATGATAAATTAATCGTACCAAAAAGATATCCATTCCATTCCACCCATCCACTTGAAGCTGGGGATGTCTTCAGTGCCCATTTAGTGGCAAACGTGTTTAATCGGCTTGTCACTCATACAGAAGAAGGGAAAGTATTACCTGAAATTGCCCATAGTTGGGATAGCACCACTTCTAAACTAAGACTCTATTTAAAAAAGGATATTAAATTTCATGACGGTTCCGTTTTGACAGCAAATGATGTGGCCGAATGCCTTGAAAAACTTCGGACACATGCTTATTACAAAGATTTATGGACACCTGTCAAAAGTATCGAAGTAAAGTCTCCACTTATACTGGATATTATCCATCCCAATGGATGCACCTATATCCTTCCTATGCTTAGTATGATGTGTGCAAGCATCTATAGAGAGACGAATGAAAAAATATTGGGCACCGGTTACTTCATCCTTCAACAAAACATCGATAAAAAAACAACTTTAACTGCTTTTCAAGATCATTTTCGAGAGAGGCCATTAATTGATGTAGTAGAATTCATTCAAGTTCCTGAGGATTTTAAAGGAATCTATCATTCTCCTATGGAAAAGGATACCTCTTCCTCCATCGAAGTAGAAAGCGACTCGGGGTTTGGTATCATCGTAATGAACTCCTGTAGAAATTCTGCTATTAGACAGAAGCGAGTAAGAGATTACCTCCATTGGATTATCGCTAAAAATCGTCACACAATTGGTGACCTAAGTTCAAGACTAATACCGAATGATAAGAGTATAATAGTCGGTCAAAATCAACAGCTGACTATTTCTGAAGTAGAACGGCCAACATTTTCTAAACCCATTGTGATAAGAGGTGCTAGACATACTGCTAATACCACACAATGGCTTGCAGAAATATTCGCAAAAGAAAAAATCCCTATAGATATTCAATGGTTTTCCTTTGCTGATATATTAACAAAGCATCCTAAGACATTAGATGTAGATCTTTTCGTACATGGAGAAGTTTTTGAATTCAATCAAGATTTTTCCTTTTACTATTTTTTAATGAATGGGTTTTCTCCTCTTTCCCAAATGATAGCAAACAATGGAACACTTACAAACTTAATGGGAAAATATAAGGATACACCATTTGAACAATGGACAGCTTTAAACCTAGAAATCGAAAAAAAATTGATTAATCAATCGATTATGATTCCACTTTATTATCAAAAGCGATATATTCCATTTTCAACCGATATAAGCAATATTAAAATTAGCCATTTTGGCTATGTAGATTTTTCAAAAGTATGGGTTCGGCCGAAAGAATGAGTGGTATAGGAAAGACACAATCTCAGGATTTTTTTAATGAAATGCATTATTAACTTAGTAAAACAGCACATAGAGTTCCAGAAGATATGGCAATATAAAAAGATACACTGCTGGACTCTATGGAAAGGAACTAAACAGATGAAGATTCGCTTTGGCTATGTGGCAAATGCATTAGGATTATGGGATGCAAGTCCTTCAAAGGCTTTAACCTTCTCTCGATATTCAGCCCTTCCTAAACAGGAAGCCACAGAAAAGCTACTTGCTGTTACGGCTCAAAATTTAAAAAATACGAAAAGAATTCTCTACTATAATGCCGCCAATGAGATTTCATTGTATCGGTTATCCAGTTCGTTAGTGCCATTAGCAACTCATCCAGAGTTAGAATGGGATTTCATTACTCCCTTTAAAGAGCAATGGAGAGAACTTGGCCAATTAATTAGACAATTTAAACTTCGGGTTAGTTTTCATCCCAATCAATTTACACTTTTTACTAGCCCTAGAGAAGAAGTAACCATAAATGCTGTAAAGGATATGGAATTTCATTATAAAATGCTAAAAGCCATGGATGTACTCGATACTAGTATCATTAATATTCATATTGGTGGGGCATATGGAGATAAAAATACTTCTTTACGTCGATTTCATCAGAATATAAAACAATTGCCTGTAGAAATCAAAAATCAAATGACGCTTGAAAATGACGATAAAACGTATAACGTGAAAGAAACACTGATAACTTGTGAACAAGAAAACATTCCGATGATTCTTGATTATCATCATCATATGGCAAATAACGAGGATATAGATTTATCTCTTTATTTAGAAAGAATTTTTAACACATGGAATAACAAAAAAATGGTCCCTAAAGTACATATTTCTTCACCAAAATCGATCCAAGCCTTTCGTTCTCATGCTGACTTTGTTTCCATTGACTTTGTACTCCCCTTTTTAAAAATGGCAAAAAATCTTAAACAGGATTTTGACATTATGATAGAAGCAAAACAAAAAAACCTTGCCATGTTGAAGCTGATTGAGGACATCGCATCTATTAGAGGAGTAAAACAGACTTCTGGTGGAACGATAGAATGGTAGGAATGACTTTTGAATTATATATTAAGAGGTGACATCTATTGACCATTGTCCGACTTGGATACGTTGCGATGAGCATGATTGTAAAAAATTCATCCCCATCAAAAACAATGACATATACTCAATTTCAGAAAATCGAGGATCGGGAAGCAGCACTCCGTAAGTTAGAACGGATTGCCTTACAAAACCTCCAGAATACCCTTCGCCTCTTAAGGCACACTGCAGCTTCCGATATACATTTTTATCGTTTAACTTCAAGGCTTATTCCGTTGGCAAACCATGAGGAACTTCTTGATTGGGATTATATGAAACCACTAAAGGAACCTTTAGGAGAATTGGGGGCATTTGCAAGAAAACACAAAATGAGAATCGATTTTCATCCTGATCACTTTGTTCTCCTTAATTCGCCTCAGAAGCATATTTTGAAAAACTCGATTAAAACGTTAAAATTGCACTATTTATTATTAAAAGGGATGGGCATAGATACAATGCATCGATGTGTCATGCATGTTGGAGGAAATTACAAGGACACAGAAGAGTCTTTAGAACGCTTTATAGAAAATTGGATGCTTGTCCCAAGATCACTTCAAACCATGATTATGCTTGAAAATGATGATACCTCCTTCACTTTTGAGAATACACTTTACTTATGTGAAAAATTAGGAATTCCGCTTGTATTTGATTATCACCACCATCTTGCTCACCATTCTAATAATCCCCATTGGGAAAGTAACTGGGACCGGGTCATCCAAACATGGAGAGATTCTTCTCTCCCCATTAAAATGCATATTTCGAGCCCAAAAAGTGATAAACTTTTTCGGCATCATGCCGATTATATCGATATAAATATGTTCTTCGATTTTCTAAAAAAGATTAACGGAAGTATAAGCCAAATCGACTGTATGATTGAAGCAAAAAAGAAAGATAAGGCACTTTTTAAACTTATGAAAGAAGTTAAATTACGAGGGGACGTGGAGATTATTGATGGCTCTTCTTTCCGTCTAAAGTAAAAGGAAAGAAGAGTCTGTTGAGTGATTCATTCATTTTCTAATGATAACTCTTGGGGCGGTTCACCGTGCATATTTAAAATCCGAACCACTTCAGGAGTTATTTGGAGATATACATAGTTTGGATCTTCAGGCCCTTCAAACCATTCTTGAAAAGAGTCATCCCAAAACTGTTTTTTCAATGTTTCTGTATTGTTAATAGCAGACTTCCCTGTTATTTCAATATACGTATCACTTTGCCCCTTTTCTTCATATCCTAACAATACAGCAACGTAAGGATTTTTTTCGATTTCCTCTATCTTTTCTGTATCCATTTGAGTTGGTGTATATAATGTTAAATCATCATTGTAATATGTCATATATCGTGAGTGGGGTTTATTATTTTCAACAGATGAAAGTATTCCTGTCCTATGACCTGAGATAATTTTAATAGCCTGATTTTTAATGTCTTGATTTGTCATAATCTGTTCTGCTCCTATTTATTGTTAATTTTCTACTTTTATTAGTGTTCTAATTGATTGAATTCCTGCATGCATTCTTGAACCAATGTAACCCCTTGACTCATAGTTGCTCCGCCTCCAAATGCAGCAGTTACACCCACAGCTTCTAAGATTTCCTGTTCGGAACAGCCTTGATCCAAACATCCCTTTGTATGATAAATAATACAGTACTCATCCTGTGCGTGAAGGCTGATTCCTAAAGCAATTAATTGCTTTTGTTTTTGAGATAAAGCTCCTTCTCCAAAACATGCTTCTGTAAAAGCATTAAATCTACTTGCAAATTCAGGCATCTTCCCAGTAAAATCACCAAGCCCTTTTTTATACGTTAACAGTGTAGTTTCGATTGAATTTCTAGCATCCATTTCTTAAACGCTCCTTTTTATCATTGTGTATATCAGCATTATTATGAGCAAAAATAGAACGATTTAATAAGCGGATTTCATTTCCCGCCACTTCCAAAAAAAGTAATACATACTTAAAGAATCCAATGTAAAAAATCTTAATAGATTGAATGTAGAAAGTGAGTGAATGACACTGTATAACGAAAACCAAACCTTTCAAGCCGGAGATATCGTCTATGTATTTTACAGAAACCCACATACCCAAGATGTAGCTAATATTCAAGCTGCAGCTATAGTTAAAAATCCTGACGATTCCAATCAATTATCTTTATTTTTATACGAAAATTACTATCCTCTATCTAACGAGGTTGCTGTATATACTACAGAAGAAGAAGCTCAGCAAGCTTACAATTACTATTATGGAGATGTTTCGGAAGGGAGATTGGAATGATTAAACCATTTACACCGAAGCTAGTTTATTTTGAACCAGATGCACTAAACTATCCATTAGGGAAAGAGCTACTTGAAAAGTTTGAGAAAATGGATGTAGAAATCCGGCACACAACTTCCCATAATCAAGTTAGAAACCTTCCTGGAGACAATGATTTTCAGCGTTACCGGGTAGCAAAATCAACCCTTGTCGTCGGCATTCGGAAGACGCTCAAATTCGATACCTCGAAGCCTTCTGCTGAATATGCCATTCCTTTTGCAACCGGCTGTATGGGACATTGTCACTATTGCTATTTGCAAACAACGATGGGAAGTAAGCCTTACATCCGTACCTATGTAAATGTTGATGAAATTTTAGAAGCTGCCGATCATTACATGCAGGAGCGCGCTCCTGAATTTACTCGATTTGAAGCATCTTGTACATCCGATATTGTCGGTATTGATCATTTAACCCATACCCTTAAACGTGCGATTGAACATTTCGGAGAATCGGATTACGGAAAACTGAGGTTTGTAACAAAGTTTCATCATGTTGATCACTTACTCGATGCCAAGCATAATGGAAAAACCCGCTTTCGTTTTAGTGTAAATGCTGATTATGTCATCAAGCATTTTGAGCCTGGAACCTCTCCTCTAGCAAAAAGAATCGAAGCTGCTGGAAAAGTCGCAAGAGCTGGATATCCCCTTGGATTTATTGTCGCTCCAATTTATCTCCATGAAGGATGGGAAGAAGGATATCTTCACATGTTCGAACGACTGGATGCTGAGTTGCCGGCCGAAGCAAAAAAGGATTTAACATTCGAATTTATCCAGCACCGTTTTACAAAACCAGCCAAAAGAGTCATACAAAAAAATTATCCGATGACAAAATTAGAGCTAGATGAGGAAAAACGAAGATATAAATGGGGAAAATATGGGATTGGGAAATATATTTATCAAAAAGAAGAAGAAGAAGATATTAAAAATCATCTTCATTCCTATATGAAAAAATTCTTTCCAGATGCTAAGTTAGAATATTTCACGTAACTAGTGGATACGGAAATGGTTACTTGATATAAAGATGTTTAAATAGCCACTTCACTTTAAAAAATAGCGGCAGCTTTCTAAATATTTTATTCAAAACCAAGCGATTCTTTTTAAATGGCTGTTTTCTAAAAGAGTGTTTCTTTTTCAATAGAAAAAACAAAATTAATTAGAAATACTGAGCTTTTGACTCCTTATGGTAAGCAAAGTGGATTCATCATAACAAACTTTACGAAAACAGCCTTTTAAATAGATTACTTTTTCTTATTCCATCTCATTCATCTTCTTCATCCTCTTCCAGCCAATCTAAAGAATAATAAATAGCACAAATATCATCATGATATCCCCATCCAATTCCATCTGTGTCACCGACAATCGAATAAAGACGATCTTTAAAAATGTTGTAAAATCCCTCGCTCTTATTGCATTCATTCACTACTTTGTTATACATGGAAACCATACTATTATAGAATTTTTCCTCTATATCACCATACGTATTGGTAAATTTTGTTCCAGTTTCAACAAAGTAAAGCATCAAATCTATTGTTTTACCCTCATCAGAGGAAAGTTTCTTAAAAGTTGAAATCGCATCTCTTGCTACTCCCAATCGCATTTTCGCAAAACCGCGCTCTGGGAAGAATTCATCCCTCACTATCTTTTTTGTTCTCTCATACAAGTCTTTAATGGCTTCTTCTCCTATAAACTTATTGGACAAATACTGCTGAACATCTTTATTAATTTTATACATCTCTGAAATTAACTGAATTAATTCATTTTGTTCCAACTGTTTTAGTTCTTTTTTTAGTTGATTTAGTTTTAATAATGCCATTTGTCCACCATTCCTTTACTATAAATTATTGCAAATGCTAATAGAATTTTCCAAAAGTATTCTACATAAAAAAGCTTTACTTTTATTTAAAGCAAAGCTTCACTAAAATGCAATTAAATTTTTCTATAAACAACACTATAATTTATCTAAATGCTAAGGAACCATATTACCAAACCATGCTAGAATCTGAGGATCTTCTATCTCCACACTCCCAATCGGAAACGGATTCCTTGATTCCGGTCCATGAAAATCACTTCCTCCAGAAATAAGAAGATTCCTATCTACTGCTAATCCTCTCCAATAGTCTTGGTCCTTCTTAGTATGTTTGGAGTGATACACTTCGATTCCATCCAAACCAGAATCGATTAAGTGATGAACATTAAAATCGTGCTTATACATTCCTGGATGAGCAAGAAAGGCAAGACCACCAGCCTCATGAATTAGCTTAATGGCATCCACTGCAGAAAAAGTTCCTCTTTCTTCAAAGCCTGGCTTCCCCTTTTTTAAAAGTTCTTCATACGCCTGTTTACTGTTGTGAAAGTATCCAGCTGCAACTAACTCATCTGCAATATGTGTTCTAACAAGAACTCCTTTTCCCACACGTGCAAGGCAATTTCCAAAAGAAATATTAAATCCTAGCGTCTTCAATTTTGCTACAATTCTTTTTCCCCATTGCAACCGATCCTCCACTCTCCAAAGGACATGTTCCTTTAAGCTTGGATGCTCTGGGTCAAAGTTGTAGCCTAAAATATGAAGTTCTCCTAAAGGACCATCTGTATTCAATTCAATCCCAGGAATAATTTTCAAGCTATTATTTCTATAGAATAGAGCCTCTTCATAACCCGCCAATACATCATGATCGGTAATCGAAATGATTTTTAGCCCCTTTTTTATACTATCTTCTACTATCTCTCGAGGATTCCAGGAACCATCTGAGTATTCAGAATGAATATGCAAATCAATCATCCTATTTCCTCCCTACCTGCTACCTACTAAAACAGCTTTTTGGGCTGTGCCAGTATATATTTTTAATGAAACAGAGTCACCTGGTAGGAATCTTTTTTCAAAAACAGAAGCATAAACATTAATCATCTCTTCACCAGACTGAATGCTGTAATGGATTTCATTCCCTTGAAATTGGGCAAATTGAACAATTCCAGTCATCTGATTCTGATCCACCTCGCCAAGCTTCCATTGCTCCGGGCGAACAGGATAAAGATTTTGAGCTTTTATTTCCTTTGCTATGCCAATATCTGTCCAAGAAACAGCAGGAAAATCAGCTGGAATAAATTTATCCTCATTCACCCACTCCCCTTTTATTAGATTGCCTTTCCCAACAAAAGTGGACACAAATACGGACTGCGGAGTATTATAAATACTTTCAGGTGTACCTATCTGCTCTATCTTCCCATGGTTCATTACAACAATTCTATCGGCCATCGCCAATGCTTCCCCTTGATCATGAGTAACATAGATAATTGTTGTACCCATTTTTCGGTGAATCGCGCCAATCTCTCTTCTCATTTCCATTCGAAGTTCTGCATCAAGCGCACTTAACGGCTCATCCATCAAGAGAAGTGACGGCTTTGGAACGATTGCCCGTGCTAGTGCAACACGTTGTTTTTGTCCACCGGAAAGTTCAGCAGGATAACGATCTTTCAAATGAGAAAGTCCTACCATTTCTAATGCTTCAGAGACCCTTTTTTCCTGCTCCTCCTTCGCATTTGTTTTGCCAAATCGATGATGCTTTAGGGGAAATCGAATATGCTCTTCTACTGTCATATGCGGCCATAATGCAAAAGATTGAAATACCATACTAATATTCCTTTTTTCAGGTGGGACAAGTTTACTGGAGCTTGCTGCTATTTCATCGTCTATGGAAATTGTTCCTTCTGTTGGTTTCATGAATCCTGCCAAAAGCCGTAGCAATGTAGTCTTCCCACATCCAGAAGGACCAAGTATAGCGATAAATTCTCCGTTTAATAGCTCCAAATCAATATTCTCAAGAGCCGTATAATTTCCATAATTCTTTTTTAACCCATCAATTCGAATCACTCTTCATCACCCTCTTCTTCCATATTTTTTCGAAAAGAACAAACAAAATCCCCATTGTTAATACTGCTGTTACAATCAATGTTGAAAATGCTGTGGAATAAGTGGAGTATCCAGCTTGCTCAAAACTAAAGATGACAACACCAATCGTTTCAGAGCCGCTTGACCATAAAAGACTTGAAACCGTAAGCTCCGTTAGAGCAGTCAAAAACACAAGAGCAGCCCCGCTTAATACTCCAGGCATAAGTAGTGGAAAAAGGATACTTTTCCATTTAACATACGCCCTTGCTCCTGAAGTTCTTGCTGCTTCCTCCATAGAAGGATCAATTTGCGAAAAGGCAGTCAGGCTTCCTCTCATTTGTAGAACCGTAAATCTAGTTATATAAGCAATCAATAAAATCCATATCGTTCCATAGACTCCTGGTTGCACACCTGGTAATGGCTGAAGCCACATTAAAATAATCGCCAAGGCAAATACCGTTCCTGGCAAAGCATACGGAATAGTAACAATGATTTCCGAAGCCTTCACAAAAAAGGATGGCTTTTTAAAGCGAATATAGGCAATCACTGTTCCAATAACCATACAGATTAACATAGTAGCAAGTGCTAGGGTTACGCTATTCCCTATCGCTGAACCGGTTTTAGCATCTTCAAATAGCAGATATCGGTAATTTTTCAAAGAAAGATTTTCCCACGAAAGCGATAATCCATATGCCCTGATAAAGGAGGTAGAAGCCATAACAATCAACGGCACAAGGGTTGTGAGCAACAAGAAAATCCATAGCGCTGACTCCGCAACGTTCCTCCACCCCCGCGTGAGATAATATCTTGGCTCTGTATCTCTTGCAGTTGTTTCACTTACATTACTTTTTCTAATAATCGCCCATTGCACCACTGTACCAATTAACGCGATCACGCCAAGAATAACGGAAAGTACAGCGGCTCTGGAAAAGGCAGATGGTCCATATCCAATTATCTGTTCATAAATATAAGTACTTAATACACGAATATTTGCTGGAATACCAAGAAAAGCAGGAATGCCAAAGTTATCAATATTAGATAGAAAAGCAAGAATACCACCACTAGCAATCCCTGGCAGCGCCATTGGAAGGATAACTTTTCGAAATACAACTCCACCAGACGCTCCGGAAGTGCTGGCAGCATATTTCAGCTCTCTTGGAATACGACGAAATACCTCCACACTCATCAAATACACAAGGGGATAATGAGAAAGCCCAAGTACAAAAATAATTCCTCCCATACTGTACAAATTAACAGATTCATTAAATAGAAACTGGATGGGACCATTTCCTCCAAAAAACTGAACCCAAGCAAGTGTTGAGATATAGGAGGGGATTAAAAACGGTAAAAAGATAAGCAATTGCAGCCATTTTTTTGCCCGGATATTCACATATGCCATTGTAAAGGCAAGCCCTACTCCTATAACTAAGGAAAGTACTGTACTGGAAATCGTAATAATAATGGTATTTTGAATCGTCCTCCAGGTTGCTTTTTCTAATAGTATTTCCTGATAAAGCATGAGACCAACTTCTTCTCCATTGGAAACACTCAGCCAAACAAGACGACAAACAGGAAGCAAAAATACAAAGATAAGCAACAGAAAGCCGGGAACGCCCCACCAATTACGGGTAAAATAAGAAAAGGAGAACGGAGATAAAGCTTCCGTTTTCCTTTCTGAACTCTGAACATGTGAGTTCATTCTGTCCACTCCTTCTTAAAAAATGTTCTATTCGCTGATAACTGTTTCAAATTCTTTTTTATCAGCATCTCTTGTCTTATACAATTCCTGCACATCTTCCGAAAGGACCTTTATTTCATCAATTGTTTTTAGTCCTTCAGGAGCTTCTATCCCTTTACGAATTGGAGTATAGCCAAGCTCTGCAGCAAGCTTTTGTCCATCTTCTGAAAGAACGAAATCAACAAAAGCCTTTGCTGCTTCTACATTTTGTGCGTCCTTCATGATTCCAATGGGTTCCGTAATAACTGGCACACCCTCTTCTGGATAAATGAGCTCAACTGGAGATCCCTCTGCTTTAGCACGTGTAACGAGATAGTCAACAATCATTCCATAGTCCTTTTCTCCGCCGGCAACACCTTTAAGTACATCGCCATTCCCCTTTGTTACTGTTACATCGTTTGCAGCAATATTTTTATAAAAATCCCAGCCAAATGTATCTTGACGTGTAAACACACCTAAATTATAAGCAGCAGCACCAGAGTATAACGGGCTTGGCATAATAATTTTTCCTTTTACCTCTTTAGAAGTCAGCGCATTCCAACTCGTAGGCATTTCTTTTACATTTTCGGTATTTACAACTAAGCCAGTTGCCATAACCTTTGTTCCAAAGTAAGTATGATCGGAATCAATAAGTTCGGAAGGGATTTCAGCAGCTTCTTCTGTTTCATATGCTTGAAGCATATCTTCTTCCTTTAAGCTTTCAAATGTTACTGCATCTGCAACCAACAGTACATCAGCCTGAATCTTTCCAGCCATTTTTTCCGCTTTAATTTTTGAGATTACTTCTTCTGTACCAGAGCGGAAGGTTTCTACCTTTACATCAGGATATTTAGCTTGAAATCCTTCTACCAATTTGGCCGCATCTGCATCCGGCTGAGAAGTATAAAAATGGAGAGATCCCTCTACCTTCGCCTCTGTATTATTCGTATCTTCTGAAGCATTACTTGTCTCACTGCTTTCCTTACTACCGCAGCCTGCAGCAAAAGCCATCAATATTCCAAACATTAATATAAGCATCCATTTACGCATAATCTATTTCCTCCTCATCTGTACTAGCAAAAGTTAAATGGGAAAACCATCGTTCAATTTGTTCTTGTTTTCTTTTATGAAACGTCCTAAACTCAATCGGTGATACAGTGACAAACCCTGTTCTTAGTAAAAGAAAGTCACTATCCTCCTCAAAATCTTTCATATTATGTAGCTGATCCTTTAACCAATAGTAAACTTGTCCATGGGGGTCGTTTAAACCGACATAGGAATAGCGAGCAACCTTCATATCAAGTGGAACAATACGGACTCCCTTACACATCTCCCTTGATAAATAAGGTAAATTTACATTCAAGAAAATCCCCTTTGGAATCTTGTTCTGCAAAAGCACCTCCATAATAGGATAAAATAGCCTTTTTACTTTTTCATAATTAATGTCCATGTCAGAAAAGGCATTTAATGATACTGCCACAGCAGGAATGCCGTAAAGTAATCCTTCTATAGCCCCAGCCATTGTTCCTGAGTAATAAAGGTCACGACCTAGATTTGGTCCAAGATTTATTCCGGAAATAACAAAGTCAGGCTGCTGTTTCATTAATACTTCCATCCCCAGCTTCACACAATCTGCTGGTGTTCCATTAACTGCCCAACAACCTTTTACACCAGGAAATAGGGGAAGTGGCTTTGCCTTTAAAGGCACTCTCAACGTAATCGAATGACTGACTGCGCTTCTTTCCTGATCTGGACAGACCACATATACATCAGCAAAATGCTGCAACACTTCAACCAGCGCCTGAAGACCAGGAGCAAAAATGCCATCATCGTTTGTCACTAGAATCTTCATTGAGGCACCTCCTTCTGTATTTCCAGGCTTTTTAAATAGTGAAGATTATGCTTCCACCAATTTAGATTTTCCGATGCATCGAAACCTTCGACCACTACGGGGAGAGATGTGATAGCAAAAAACTCTCTCAGCATATTACGATCTAGTATGCCAGTACCAAGGGGAACATGTAGCTGACTTTCGGTATTATCACTAACATGAATTTTGTCCACATTTATTAAGTCGGCAAAGGCACGCCCGGGAGCTCCCTCCGAAATATGAGCAACATCAAAGGTTGTTTTCAGTTCCGGTATAAAGCTTGCAATCAATCGATTCATCGTATCAGGGCTTGTCACAAATTCCTTTGCTTTTACCTCCATTAATTCTATGCTAAGGGTTTTCTTATACTGCTTCGCTGTTTCTATTAAAGTAAAAATAGATTCCATCATTAAAGTCTCATATATTTCCTGTTTCATTTGGGGAAGAGTCAGCCTCCCTGGGTGGAATGTAATAGAGTCTGCACCTATCTCATCTGCTAGCTTAATGGAATGTTGAATTTGCCTTACAGAGCTTTCTCTTATTTCTTTTTCTATAGAGCAAATGTTCAAGTCCCAGCTTGCGGCATGCATAGTCAGGTTGATAGACTGATCTAGATTCGCTTTACGGATTTTTTCTGGATTTGTTCCGTGAAACCATACCTGCTCTGCCCAAACCTCCAATCCTGATAATTCATTCTTTTTGGCAATCTGTACCACTTCGTCTACTGGATAAGCCCAAGCTAACGTTGAAGCAAAATGCATAAAACTCCCTCACTCCTTTGATAGAATTATTAACAATGTTGTTTCTTCTATAATTAAATTCTAGAAAATAAATATAAAGGTACTTTGGGGAGTAATGTAAAATTATTATTAATAAGGCGCAGGAGATTTTTTGAGAGATGTTTGATTTATCAATAAAAACGATATCTTTTGTAAAGTGAAAGTAAACTTTTTACATTACGTTAAAATGCACGACTAATTATGAGAATGATTATTTACAGCATTTTTTAAATCTAGATATTTACAGCGGAAAAGAAGCAAATTTTTCACAATGTAAAAAATCCTCCTGCTATGGCAGAGGGATTTAAATCTAACTTTATATTCAAGAACAATTCTTATATTCCCTTTTAATAAACAACTACCTTTTTCATTTTCAAGAAAAATTCAATATGCTCTCTTAAAAATTCAACATAACGATCTACCTCTTCCATCGTTGAATAAGGAGAGATTGTGAAAAACTTATGTGCATATATAGATACTCGCTTATTGGAATCGGCTGCTTCTACAAGACGCTGTTTTTTTGTATTTCCAAAGAAGACGGTATCTCGTTCAGCACCAATTATTTCGGCAAACTCGTCATTAAATTGATTAATTTCATTTATTTCTTCCACTGTTAAAAGTCCACCTGATTCATCCTTCCATTTAGAAGTTTCAGGATAAAAGCGGAATGTTGTAATCGGCGAAACTTCATTCGTAATTGCCACATTTGAAATTTCCCTTGTTAACGTCTCTCTAAATTTCATATTAACGCGAAGATAGTTGGCTAGAAGCTTTTGATACCCTTCCATCCCAAATGCTAATAAAGATGCATAGATGGAAAGAGCACTTCCCATTCGCGAACATTCTAATGTGTAGCCTGTATGATAGCTTCCATAGCCACGATTCCCAACATACGGAGTTTCCTCTTCGTCTAAATCAACATACTTCAGATTCTCTCTATTTTTAATTAAAAATAAACTCGTAATATACGGAGTTTGACCTAGCTTATGAAAATCAAAGACCATACTATCTGCAAGCTTGATCTGCTTAAACTTCTGCTGGTAGGATTTCAATACTACCTTAACATTGTCTTCCAATTGAAGTGGGTTATTATCAAAGCCGTACGCATTAAAGAAGGTGTACAATCCTCCCATTGCTGAGTCGGCATGAATATAGATGGGGCTAAGACCATGCTTGCGCTCTAGCTCTTCCGCTAGATGCTTCATGGCCTCTATATCATCAATCCCAAATGTATCAGTTGTTCCCATTGTTGCAAGTATATAAAGTGGAACACCGCCTTTTGAAATTACCTGCTCCATTTTTTCTTTTAAATCTTGGAGATTCATAGAATGATCCTGATTCACCTTCACACGAATCATGTTTTCTACCCCAATCCCCGTTGCTTCTACAGATTTATACAAGCTGTAGTGGGATAACTCTGAACAGAAGCAATAAAGATTTTTCGGAATCCCCTTTTGATTAGAGGAAGGTGCATAACGGGCAATTGCAAGGCGTAAAGAATTAAACACCGCTCCTTGTCCTCCCCAAGTTGTATATCCAGCACTTAGATTTTCATCATAGCCAATTAGCTTGGACAGCATACTTGTTATTTCGACCTCCGCTGTAGCGGCCGCCGGACCTTCTACATCCCAAAGGTTGTTCCCATTGACAAGCACCATAACTAAATTCCCAATGATACTAGCAATATTCGGAAGGGGCGCCGCATTGGCTACATAGTTTCGATTTACATATCGATGTCCTTCCACTAATTTTAGAAGCTTCTGCATCACTTCCTCCATGGATACACCCATTTTCGGAACATCTGCCTTTTCAATAACACGATTATAGTAGTCCTCTGTGTATTCTGGCATTTCTCCTAGAGTTAGTTTGTTAGGATCCTTTAATTCATCTATTTTCGTTAAAATGGTTTTAAAGTAGGACAATAATTCCTCTCTTTGAAAGTTGTTCCCGTCCATGCTTGGGAATAATTGTTGTATTTCCTTCATTATTTGACCTCCGTGATGTTCTTGCTAGAAGTAGCTTTTATTTAAACAAAGCTATAATCCAATCTGATAATCCTGCCGCATCTAAGAAAACGACAATAATCGCAATGGGAACGATGTACTTCAACAGAAAATAACAAATGGAAAAGAATGTGTATCTTACATTCGATCCTTGCTTTAATTCCGCAAATAAATCTTCTCTTGGAATTTTTCGCGATACAAAAATCGCGATTAATAAGGCACCTAATGGCATTAAAATATTACTAACCGTGTAATCCATCAAATCAAAAATAGTCTTATTAAAAAGATGGACATCTGCAAGTACACCATAAGATAGACAGGATGGAACACCAACAATAAAAATCAGCATCCCAATTATCCATGTACTTTTCTTCCGTTTACTTGCATCATTTTTCGTAACTGCTGATACTATAATTTCAATCATAGAGAATGCTGAAGTGAAAGCGGCAAATAAGAATAATAGTAAAAATGCCAAGAGGAAAAGCATCCCAAAAGGCATATGGGCAAACACTGCAGGTAAAACCGAGAATATTAAAACCGGCCCTGCATTCGGTTCCATGCCAAAGGAGAAAACACCTGGAAAAATAGCTAATCCCGCTAATAAAGCTATAACAATATTTAAGATAATAATAGAAATAGCTGATTGAGGTAGATTTTGTGTTTTAGGTAAATAAGAAGCATATGTAAGCATAACCGAAACACCTAAAGATAATGTGAAAAATGCTTGCCCAAGGGCAAATAGGATACTCTCAGATGTCAGCTTTGAAAAATCTGGTACAAGTAAAAATTTCACACCCTCCATTGCTCCATCCAAGCTTAAAGAACGAATCACTAGTATTAAAAACAAAAGCAATAACGCTGGCATCATGACTTTACTTGCTAACTCAATCCCTTTTTGAATCCCTTGAGCAACGACAAGGATTGTGACAAGCATAAATACAAGCTGTGCCGCAATAGTCGGATATGGGTTAGAAATAATGTCGCCAAAAAGCTCTCCATATTGATCCTGAGTCAATCCAGCTAATCCACCGCTCAAAAGCTTCACAATGTATAAAATAATCCAGCCACCAACAACGCTATAAAATGATAGCAGTAAAAAGCTTGTAAAAACACCGAGTTTCCCGATAAAGTTCCACTTTGGATTTAATGCTAGCTTGCCATATGTTTGAACCGGATTACTTTGTCCCATTCTCCCAATCATAAATTCTCCTAATAATAAGGGCATTCCCAATACTAATGTAAAAACTAAAAATAATAAGAGAAAGGCTCCGCCGCCACCTGTTCCAGCTACATAAGGGAATTTCCATATAGCTCCTAATCCTATCGCTGATCCAGCTGCAGCTAAAACAAATCCTATTTTTGATTTCCATTGCTCTTGTTGTGCCATTTCTACTCCCTTTCCTTTTGAATACTATCCTTCTGCTACGATAGACAAATCCAAATAAAAAAAGTCCACACCAAGGAGGACGTAAAAAAGCAATATATTGCTTGATTAGTAACTATCCAACCTTTTCGGCAACCCGGCTACCATAGAAGTACTTCTTTAGGCCCGCAGCTTTGCGTCCTCATCTTTCAATGAGTTTGCTATTTTCGAAGGAATATTACAAAATACTTTATTAAAATAAATTATTTCAATTAATCTACAAATGAAAGCTTCTCACAAGTTTAATCACCTATGAGAAGCAGTTTCCAACTTAACTGGCTACACTACCCTTACCTTCAATTTGTTGACCCACTTCTGTTTCAACACCCTGATTCCACGTAGAAAGTAGTTTGTCTACATCATTTTTCAATTCCAAAAGATTCTCCGCTTCCTGAACTAGTTTTTGAATCGTTTGTAGCTCTCCATCACTAATCCCGATTAATTCCTCAAACATTTCAACAGATTCTCGCGAAATAGCCGCTATCTGAACAATCGTTGTCATGATTTGTTGAGAAGCCGAGGATAATTCTTCTGTGCTCGCAGAAGAATTTTCATTATTTTCAGCAATGACCTTTGTAGTAGAGAGAATTTGTTCGAACATCGTACCAACTTCTAAAATATTCGTGTTCGTGTCTTTAAACTCTTCTGTACCCTGCTGCATTGAATTCACAACTATCCCTGTTTCCTCTTGGATATTTCTTACAATATTTGATACTTCAGAAGATGATTGACGGGACTGTTCAGCCAGTTTTCGCACCTCATCAGCTACGACTGCAAAACCTTTACCATGTTCCCCCGCACGAGCTGCTTCTATTGCCGCATTCAATGCCAATAAGTTAATTTGCTCAGATATTCCTGTAATTACCTTTACAATTGTACCAATTTCTTGAGACTTTTCTCCAAGCTTATTAATGGCATGAAAGGTTGTATTGATTGTTTGGTTAAATTGCTCCATTTTTTCTAAAGAGTCCTTAAGCTTTACATTTCCTTCTTGCGTCAATTCTAAAGTAGTATTAGACTGTTCCGAAATTTGATTGGACCTTATCGATAAATCTTCGATGGCCTGGGCCATTTCTTCCATTGATAGGGCGCTTTCCTCTGTTGCTACTAATTGTTTTTGTAATCCTCTACCTACCTCATCGATTGCTGCTCGGACAATATCAGCTTTCTCCATAGCATTTTCACCAATTCCAGCTAGATTTTCTCCTTTTGTATGGACATTTTTTGAAAAAGAAAAAAACTTTTCCCTTACACGATCTAAAAACGCAATTAGTTCATTAAATGTAATATGATAAGAACTTGTCCCATCTACTTTGCCACTTCTATTTCCTGCAGCTATTTCTTTCATCCCGTTTATTATTTCTTTGTTAATAGATGGATGATGTTTCAGCGAAAAATATCGGTAAGCAAAATACACTGTTGTTCCCAATAAGATAACAATAATAGCTAATAATATAGCCTCCATAATAAATAACTCTCCTATTTATAAAATTTAATTAGACTGCTGAAAGTTTAAATTTCTTTAATAATTATATAAGTGCCGTCAGCAATCGTTGTAGGAATATCTTTTAATCTACTATTCTCTTGATATTTATGAACAATATAATTTCCTTCTACATCTTTATATTTTTCCATCTCGTAATATTTCTCCATCACACGTATAGATTTAGGATTTGTCGCTTCTGCTAAAACAGCCTTCAATCCTTGTGAAGAGGCTTTCGTTATTAGTGTGCTTCCTAATTGCTTAATAACATCGTGACGTTCCTGTTCGGCAGTTACACCTAACATGAATAAATGCAATATTTCTCCATCCTTTAGCTCTCTTCCATTTCGTTCTTTATAATCTGCTAGGAAACGTTTATCTACATCTTCTAAAACATGTAGAATAACATTCATATCAGAAAAAGAACCTTCAAACACATCTTCTCCAATAATCTCTGGCGCATTTATATCTCCAGCTAGAACACCAACAACCTGTTGATTACTATCTAAAGCGACTGCACAATATCCTTGCTCCACAGTAGATTCTATATATTCTTTCGTAAACTGATAAAAATCTTCATAATCTATATTTAAAAGACCTACCATTGGCTCTTGAACCAACTTCCCTGCTATATTCAATCCTATAAATGAGCTTGCAAGACAGTCAGCTGCCTTTTCAATCAAAGCCGTTTGTCCTTTTGATAGAATTTCATATGTATATAACGTTTGTACTTGTTGCACTTGATGACTCCCTTTTCAATTAAAATATATAACTCTCTTAAAATAATTTATACCTAACTTACATAGAGTGAGATACTTGATCAATAATTTTACCTGCGAACTCAATTCTTTCTAAGGCATTTCTAATTTGCACTTGGGCAATTTTAGAAGAAGGCTTTACAACAAGAACTTCCTTAAAACCTAAGCCAGAGTAAAATTGCATCGTTTGTTCCAATTGTGGTACAACTTTTGATGGGACTGGTGTTTGGTGAGTAGCATCCACAACAAAGGTATAATCTCGTCTTGACACTTTATTAATCGTCTCTTGCAAATCCACCATATATTCCTCTGCGTCTTCCTCTCTCATCAATCCATGAACCTGTACATGGATTTCTTTCGAGCCTTCATTAATCGCCATTTTATACTTCTTTTTGTCTACTACAATCATATCTATTCTCCTTTTCCTTATATCCATGTTTTCATCTTTTTTCCAAGAAGTCCAAAATAAATAAAGCTATCCCAGGAATAGACAGGGATAGCCAAATAATCGTTGGTGGTTATTTCTGGCAACCCGACTATCATTATCCAGAAGGATTTTAGACTCGTAGCTTTGCGTCCTTACCTTTCGATAAGTTTGCCTTTTTCAATTTTAGAAAACTTCAGTACTATTTTCACGAATACAAATCACTACTTCATTATAAAGAACTTGTCATTTTTTGTCGATACTAGTATTTTTTATTCATATCAAATATACAAAAATAGTACTAATTACTCTATTCCGTTTCGCAACCACAAAATAAAAACCCCTTCCTCCTAAAATGTCGAAAATACGACAATTACTAGGAGGAACAGGCCAATATAGATTACTAATCTATTATTATGTCATTAAACATTTGCCCAAATACCGACACTCTTTATCTCCTTATACTCAGGCTGCCAAACAGCATCGACCACGGCTTTTGGAATATCTGTAAGCTCCACTCTTGCTATCCCTTCGTTTAGAGCAGCCTTTGCTACTTCTATTGCAACATAGATAGATACATCATGTAATTTCTCAACCGAAGGAAGCAAGGAAGCTCCAGGTTGGTTGGGTTCACACATCTCAGCAACTGCATTTGCTGCTGCCGCAAACATTCCTTTTGAAATAACTTGCGCTTTTGAAACAATGGCTCCAAGCCCTAGTCCTGGGAACACAAATGCGTTATTTGACTGACCGATCTCATAGCAAACACCGTTATATTCTACATTGGCAAAGGGGCTTCCTGTGGCAATTAGCGCCTTACCATCCGTCCATTTAATCAAATTTTCTGGAACTGCTTCCGCAAGTTGTGTAGGGTTGGACATTGGCATGATAATTGGACGTTCCACATGCTTTGCCATCTCTTTCACAATTTCCTCCGAAAAAGCTCCCCCTTGGCCGGAAGTACCAATGAGGATGGTTGGTTTCACCCTTTTCACCACTTCCAATAATGAAATGATTCCGTCCTCATTTTGATCCCACTCCTTTACTTCCTCCGCTTTTCTTACATAAGGCATTTGGAAATTCAGTACATCTGGTGTTTCATCTGTCAGTAGCCCTCGATAGTCAATAGCCCAAAAATGATCATAAGCCTCTTTTTTTGTTAATCCTTGATTTTCCATGGCATCAACTATTTGGTCTGCGTTACCGAGACCACCAGCACCCGGTCCAAAGACAATAATACGTTGATCCTTCAGAGAATCTCCTGTAACTTTTAACGCAGACATAACAGCAGCAAGTGTCACAGCACCTGTTCCTTGGATGTCATCATTAAAGGTAAGGATTTTGTCACCATATTTATCCAAGATATTTCGTGCATTTACATTTCCAAGATCCTCCCAATGAAGAAGTACTTCTGGGAAAAACTTTCTTGAAGTATGAACAAATAAATCAATGAAATCATCGTAACGCTCACCACGGACACGAGGGAACTTATTACCAATATAGATAGGGTCTTCAATTAAAGACTGATTGTTCGTACCAACATCCAATACAACCGGCAGAACACGGCTTGGATCAATACCAGCTGCCGCTGTATATACTGCTAGTTTACCTATTGCAATATTAATACCGCCTACTCCTTGATCCCCTATACCGAGGATACTTTCAGAGTCCGTAACAACGATTAAGTCAATGTCATTTCTGGACTTCCCTAGATTATAAAATGCTTTTTCAACCCCTTCAGGGTGATCAATGGAAAGATACAATCCATCTGGACGATGGTAGCTATGAGAGTATGACTGGATAGCATCACCGACAGTTGGGGTATAAACGATTGGAAGCATCTCTGCTAAGTGTTCTTTTAAAAATCGATAATACAAAACGACATTTCGATTATATAAATCGTTAAGCAAGCCGTATTTAAAAAGATTGGTGGTCCGCATCGAATATTGCTCATAGATTCTGTTTACTTGTTCTTCAAGTGTAAGTACTTGTGGCGGCAATAGACCATCAAGTCCCAGATTTTCTCTTTCCTCTTTCGTAAAAGCAACACCTTTATTTAAAAAGGGATTGGAGAGAATTTCTTTTCCTTTTAATGTTGTGATAATTACATTTTCAGACACACTCATAGTGGTAGATCCTTCTTTCTATATGAAATTAAACTATTAACCTTACATTCTCAAAAACAAATTTCTTCCTTCTCATATTAATACTGATTGCTATTTTCCACTAGGATATTTAATTTAAATTCATTATTTTGTAACGAACAATGCAGCAAGTAACCAGGATTGCTTTCCTCTTTATTTCATTCCCTATCCTTATTTATGCTGCTGGTACAATCGAATTCTTAGCTTTTTTCTTTTCCGATCTTTTATAAACATAGCTAACAATAATTGGACAGATGATTGCAGATACTACGCATGCTGCTGCAACTTGGGCAGTAGCTGCTGGTGCTATAGAAGCTAATGTTGGGTCTGCAGCTGCAACAACTGCTGGTGTAGCTACAGCATTTCCTGCAGTTGATCCTGTTGCTAAACCAACGATAGGATTTTCTTTAAATAACTTTAAAAGGAAGTAAGCCCCAATTCCAGTGAATGCAGCTATCAATCCTAGTAATAAGCCAGGGCCTCCCGCTTCTATTATCGTCCTAAGATCCATTCCTGCTCCTAATGGGAAGGAGAAGAATGGGATTAATAATAATTTACTGCTTCCTAGAAACTTTCTCATATCAGGATCAATATTTCCTAAAATCATTCCTATTAATATTGGGATTAATACTCCTACAAGCGCATGAAATGGAATGGAAGCAAGACCAGAAGCTCCTAATGCAACTAATGTAAAAAATGGACCGTCTTTTAAAGAAAATAACGCATATGCTCCTACATCCGTTTCATCACCATAGGAGGAAGCAAGTGATGCGTACAAACCACCATTAGCATTTAATAACGCTGCAAGAATGGCTAAAGGGGATAATCCTAGAATTCCAGCTGGCCCAAAGATTATGGCTACTGCAATCCCTATACCTGCCCCTACTATAAATTTTCCTGATAGTAAGATTGCCCCTTTTTTAATTGCCTTTGGAGCTAATTTAAAATTAATTTGCGAGCCAATTAAAAACATAAAACATGCCAAAATGGTCGATGATGCTTCTTTACTAAATAATGCCGTAGTAAAATGATCAATTTCTAAAAATTGCGGGAAAAATGTGTTCGTTAATACCCCTAAGAATAATGGAACAACCATCATCCCACCTGGAATTTTATCAAGCGTTTTCTTAATCGGAATATGCATACTTTATCCTCCTAAAAAAAGTTTATATTATTACTTGTGAGGAAGCGATCTAAACATTTTGATTGGACCACGAATCCCCTTTTGTTTTTACATGTTCATCATACCCTCCGGTTAAACGCTTTCATAGTTTGTGTAAGTTTAATCATTCTTTTTGTAAATAAAAAAGTAAGCGGTTTCCAAACCTGCTTACAAAAAGTTTTTTATTAAGTGTTCCTTCCAGTAATTATATTCATGTTGATAAACAGGCCTTCCAATCGTTCCATAGATAACCTTCACTTCAAGTATTCCTAAATCCTTTAGGAAATTAAGATACTTTCTAGCAGATACTCTTGATATTCCAACAACATTTGCTACATCATCCCTTGAGAAAGGTGCTTCCTTTAATTTCTGAATCGCATCCCATATTTGCTTCAGGGTATCTTTTGTTAACCCTTTTGGCAGTTCCTCTACAATAACAGCCTCTTCTCTATGTAAAAGGAAGGAATCCAGTTCTTGTTGACTAATAGAATCCCGCTTATCCGTCATCCTAGTTTGCTCAAGGTAAGTAGTGAGAGCAGCATTAAACCTTTCAAACTCAAAAGGCTTAATTAAATAGTCGACAATACCCTGCCTTAAGGCTTTCTTAATTCGTTCAAAATCCGAGGCTGCCGATATAATGATAACATCAATTTCAAGTTCATTTTTTCTAAGATAGGCTAACAGTTCTAATCCGAGCTTGCCTGGCATAAAAATATCTAAAAGAATCAGCTGTACTTTTTCTTTTTTCAATAAAGCGATCGCTTCATCTACTGAATTAGCTGTTTGTGCCAATTGAAATCCATCTATTTGCGAAAGGTATCGTTTATTTATTTCCGCTACCATCGGGTCATCTTCTACAATCATTACATTAATCATTTCTCCTCACCTCTACTTTATAAGGTATATACACGGCAAAAGTTGTCCCCTTTCCAGGCTTTGACGAAATAATGAGATCCCCTTCCAATCTTTCTACTGCTTGCGTTAAAAGAAACAAGCCAAATCCTCGATTATTTCCTTTAGTAGAGAAACCTTTATCAAGAATTTTATTTTGCAGGGAATTCGTCATTCCCATCCCTGTATCTTTGACTTCAATGGTTAAAATCTCTTCTGCATAATCCAATTTAAGATCTACCTTTTTGTTTATACTATCTACACTCGCCTCAATAGCATTATCAAGGATATTCCCAATAATCGTGATTAGTTCATGGGTAATTTCCGGGTTTGCAGGCTTTGGAAGTTTATTTTCACAATCAAAGTAAAGCGAAACTCCAGATTCTCTGGCAAAGCTTAACTTACCAATCAGAAACCCAGCAAGAACAGGATCTTGGACTTTCTTCGTAACAAAGCCAACTTCTGTTTCCCGATGATTTACCGTTTCACTTACATAATTAGCAAGTGTATCGTATTGTTCCGTCCGAACGAGACCAAGGATAACATGAAGTTTATTCATAAATTCATGTGCTTGGGCACGGAGAGCATCCGCATAATTACGTACACCTGTCAATTGTTCAGCCAATTGCTGGACCTCTAATTTTTCACGGAATGTTGCAATAGCACCCACTACTTGATTTTCCACAACTACTGGTACCCGGTTTACTAAAATAGTCACACCATGCAAGTTCTGCTCTTGGTCCAAATCCATTTCAGCCGATTTTATAATGCGTGTTAACCGAGTATCTGGCAAATAATCTTCAATATTTTTACCAATAGCATTCTCATCAAGACCCGCTTTTTGAAAAAGCTTACTAGCTGCCTTATTAACAAGGGTGATTTTGCCCTCCTGATCTATTGCTATAATTCCCTCGCGTACAGACTGAAGCATAGAACTACGCTCTTCTAGAAGCTTAGCAATAGCAAAAGGCTCAAGTCCTAACAGAATTTTTTTGAAGTATCTTGCCAGAGACACGGCCCCAATTACACCAATCAAAGTCCCAATCAATGTTCCCATAAAGATGCCCATCCGTCCTTTATGGACAGCCTCTGTCACACTCTTTAAAGAAATTCCTACAGCAACTGCGCCGATTTGTTCTCCTTCTTCGTTCTTGATAGGAGTAAACGCTCGCATGGAATGGCCAAGCGTTCCCTTAGAAATGGAAACATACTCCTTTCCCTCCAGCACTGGACCTTCATCTCCTCCGCTGAAGTGCTTCCCCACTTTACTAGGTTCCGGGTGGGATAGACGATTTCCGTCCATATCCATCACAACAACAAAGTTAACATTTGTTTGTTCTTTTATTTCATTTGCAAAAGCTTGAATTTCTGTCTGGCTACCTTTTCCTTCGAGAACCTCTTTCGCCTGTGGAGTAACGGCCACCATCCTTGCAACATCCAATGCCTTCTCTTCCTGTGTTCCTTCTACACTGGAGGTTATTCCTTTACTTATAATCAAATCGGTTATTAAAAGGGATAACACAACAACAATACATACAAAAATAATAATAATGACTTGTAAGTATGAGTAAAATGTTTGTGGGAGAATAAATATCCTTTTTGTCTAGTTGGGGGACGCGTCCCCCAACTAGACAAAAAGGCCACCAAGCGAGAGCGCGGTAGCTGGAAAAAATGAAGCATTAAAAAAGAGAGCTTCCTTTTGTAAAGTAGAATTTGACTAGAAAACTACGAAAAGGAGAGGCTCTCATGAATCAATGTAACACAAAAATGCCATCATTAAAAGAATTGGAAAAAACTTTATTTCGAACACTACAAATGACGTTTCAAGAAATTCTTGTTCAAACATTAGAAAATTGGGATCAAGAGATTGCTCAGCAACGAGACAAAAGAAGATTTGCTTTACGAGATAAACGAGAAATACGAGTAGATACAGCGTTTGGAGCTGTGGAGCTGAAGCGTAATTATTATTTCGATCGTGTGACCAAAAAATATATTTGTCTATTAGATCACTATTTACAGTTTCAGGGGAATAAGGGATTTAGTCCACTACTAGAAGAATGGGGGTTAGAACTAGCGACGAATGGCTCCTCCTATCGAAAGGCGGTGGAAACGTTCGAACAATTTTTAGGCTATTCGGCGATGAGCCATGAAGCATTACGGCAACATCTTCTTCAAACAAACGTACTTCCCGCTAAGGAAAAACGCCCTTTTCAAAAGGTATTGTTCGTCGAAGTAGATGGATTATATGTGAAGAGCCAAGAAAAGAAAAAGCGTGGATGGGAGTTGAAATTCGCCGCTGTACACGAGGGATGGAAAGAAAACGGAAAGCGAGTCAGACTCCGAAATAAAAGGCATTTTCTCTATGAAGGAAAAGAACCCTTTTGGGAAGCCTTTGAAACGTTCTTACAGAATAATTATGCGTATGATCCTACCCAAACCTTGCTTATTATTAATGGCGATGGAGCAGGCTGGATAACGGCATGTCGAGAGTATTTTCGGGAACGCGCCTTTTTCACCATGGATCGTTTTCATGTCGCTCGTTCAATGAAGCAACTAATGAAGAGCCATCCTCGATACCGCTACATGAAAAGAGCGTTAAAAAACTACCAGGTAGAAACATTACTTCTAGAGTTGAATAGCGCAGTAGGAACAATGGATACACCAGAAGAAGAAGAAAAACTAGAGCATTTCCTTGCCTTTTTAACGCATCATCAGGAAACCATAAAAGATTACCGTAGTTGGTTACAGGAAAAAGGTGTGGACACGACAGCGTATCGTCCAATGGGAAGTGCAGAGGCGATGATGAATCAATTAGCCAAACGATTAAAAAATGGAAGAGCATGGAGCAAAAAAGGGGTCATGAGCATGGCGCGCTTGTGGATTGGATTGAAGGATGACCTATCCATCCAAACGATATATGGAAAATGGGAAAAGACCACGGAAAAATCAAAGAAAGAGCATCGACCGAAAAGAAAAATACCCACAAAATTAGTAACAGAAACCGTGCGTCAGAACATGCCATACTTAAATCAAGCGATTGGAAAACCCATTCACTTTGCCTTACAGGGATTAAAAGGTTTTTAAAACTTACTAGTTATAGAAGATTACAATATACTTTTTTACAAGGAACACTAGAAAATAAAAAAGAGGCTTCTCAAAAGTTTACTTAAACTTTTGAGAAGCCTCCGTTGTCTAACTTCAATATTAGCAAAATGTTAGCATTGCGCTCCCCTCTTACATAAAACCCTCATATATCAAGGGGTTTGGGCGATGATTACATCATGCCGCCCATTCCACCCATGCCGCCCATATCAGGCATTGCAGCACCTGCGCCACCTTCTTCAGGTTTATCAGCAACTACAGCTTCTGTTGTTAAGAACATAGCAGCTACACTTCCTGCGTTTTGTAAGGCAGAACGAGTAACTTTAGTTGGGTCAACAATACCAGCTTCAATCATGTTTACCCACTCGCCGTTAGCAGCGTTGAAGCCTGTTCCTACTGGTTCGTTTTTCAATTTCTCAACGATTACAGATCCTTCTAGGCCTGCGTTGAATGCGATTTGACGAACTGGCTCTTCGATTGCGCGTAGAACGATGTTTACACCAGTTGCTTCGTCGCCTTCTGCTTGGATAGCAGCTACTTTATTGTATACGTTTAGAAGAGCTGTACCACCACCTGCTACGATACCTTCTTCCACAGCAGCGCGAGTAGAGTTTAGAGCGTCTTCGATACGTAATTTACGTTCTTTTAATTCTGTTTCCGTTGCAGCACCAACTTTTACTACTGCTACACCACCAGAAAGTTTTGCAAGACGTTCTTGTAATTTTTCACGGTCAAATTCAGAAGTTGTTTCTTCTAATTGAACACGGATTTGGTTTACACGTGCTTGGATATCTTCTGTTGAACCAGCACCTTCTACAATTGTAGTAGTTTCTTTTGTGATGACTACTTTTGCAGCGCGTCCTAAAGACTCAATAGAGGTTGTTTTAAGCTCTAAGCCAAGATCTTCTGTGATTACTTGACCGCCAGTTAAAACAGCGATATCTTCTAGCATTGCTTTACGACGATCACCAAAGCCAGGAGCTTTAACAGCTACTGCAGTGAATGTTCCGCGAAGTTTATTTAATACTAATGTAGCATTTGCTTCGCCTTCTACGTCTTCTGCAACGATTAATAATGGTTTCCCTTGTTGAACTACTTGCTCTAATACTGGTAAGATTTCTTGGATGTTCGAAATCTTCTTATCTGTAATTAAAAGATATGGATTTTCAAGAACAGCTTCCATTTTATCTGAATCAGTAACCATGTATGGAGATACGTATCCACGGTCGAATTGCATACCTTCTACTACATCTAATTCAGTAGTGAAACCTTTTGATTCTTCAATTGTGATAACTCCGTCGTTACCAACACGCTCCATTGCTTCAGCGATTAATTGTCCTACTTCTTCATCAGCAGAAGAAATAGCAGCAACTTGTGCAATAGAAGCTTTGCCTTCGATTGGTTTAGAAATAGCTTTTAACTCTTCAATTGCAGCAGCAATCGCTTTGTCCATCCCTTTACGGATACCCATTGGGTTAGCACCTGCTGTAACGTTTTTAAGTCCTTCGCGAATCATTGCTTGTGCTAGAACTGTCGCAGTTGTTGTACCGTCCCCTGCAACATCATTTGTTTTGCTTGCTACTTCTGCAACAAGTTTTGCCCCCATGTTTTCAAATGCATCTTCTAATTCGATTTCTTTTGCGATTGTTACACCATCATTTGTAATAAGTGGTGAGCCATATTTTTTCTCAAGAACCACGTTGCGTCCTTTTGGTCCAAGTGTTACTTTTACAGCATCTGCTAGAGCATCAACCCCACGCAGCATAGCACGGCGAGCTTCTTCACTAAATTTAATATCTTTAGCCATTTTGAAAAACCTCCTCAAGTATTGTTATCTCATGTATTTTTTTATTACGTAATCTCTTATGTTAAAATTGAATTAGCCAATAATAGCTAAAATGTCGCTTTCGCGAAGAATTAGATACTCTTTCCCTTCGTATTTCACTTCAGTACCAGAGTATTTTGAGAAGATAATGCGGTCATCAACAGATACTTCAAGCGCTACACGCTCTCCGCTCTCTAATACGCGACCAGTTCCTACAGCTACTACTTTGCCTTCTTGAGGCTTTTCTTTAGCAGAGTCTGGTAATACGATACCACTTGCAGTTTTTTCTTCTGTTTCAACAAGCTCAATAATAATGCGATCTCCTAATGGCTTTAACAAGTGAAACAACCTCCTCAAATTATATACATTTTATTTTCTTATTAGCACTCAATCACTATGAGTGCTAACACAATTATTATATTAATTAATCTTTTCTCATAATGCAAGAGACAAGACTTATTTTTTCGTAAATTTTTTTCTAGTTTCTATTTCCCTTAGAGAGTATATACGTTAAAGCTTTAAATATTCACACTTTCTATTATTTTAGTTGTTACTATTTGAAACAGAGCACTGCTTATTAGTAGAATAGGAAGTATGATTGTCTCTTTGCTCAAATATAATAAGAACAGATTAACATTGATATATTCCTTTCACACATTTTTTTAAACCTATCAATTATCTAAAGGAGCTTTTATTTTGAAAAAAGAATATTGGATTATTTTAATAACTTACATCGCCATGCAGCTCTCCACTTTTGTTGGAGTTCCGGTCATTCTTTTTATTGCTGGTTTACTTGGATACAATCCAGCTTCCAAAGCGATTCAATTCCAATCTAACATTATTTGGCTAATATTTAGTTTTATCATCGCCTTAATTATCTGTCTTGTTTTGCTAAGAAAGGAAGTCAGTAATCCGATGCGTTCAGATGTAATGAGCATTCCTTCCTCTATTGGGTGGGCAATTGGTGGGGTATTTCTGTCTTTATTTGCCCAAAGCTTTGCCGGAATCATTGAACAGCAATTAGGCATAAAACAAGGATCAGAAAACACAGAACAAATTATGCAGCTTATCAACGCAGCACCTCTTGTGATTATAGTAGTAAGTATTATTGGACCGATTCTAGAGGAAATTGTATTTCGTAAAATCATTTTCGGTTCCCTATATCAGCGATTCGGATTTTTCATTTCTGCACTAATTAGTTCCCTAATCTTTGCAGTTGCTCATAGAGATTTTGTCCACATCCTTCTATATGCAAGCATGGGCTTTACCTTTGCATTCCTATATGTAAAAACCAAAAGAATCCTTGTGCCAATCTTTGCCCATGTCGCAATGAACACACTCGTAGTAATTTTGCAATTAAACTATGACAAAATTATCGAATGGCAGGAAAAATACTCGGGCGTAACACAATTTATTGGAGGATTTTTATAAAATGAGAAGATCACAGTTATTTTCAGGAGTTCTATATATTATTTTTGGAGCTCTTTTTACGTATTTTGCAATCCACGATTTACAATTAAATCAAGAATGGGGATTCTATACGTATTTACTAGTCATCCTGGCAACCTTTGACATCGGATCAGGAATAAAATTAATCAACTTTCACTTTTTCCTGAAAAAAAACCAAACAGATAGAAAAAAGCCGAAACAATGATAGAAAATAATTAAGAGTGGAAATCAACGGGCCACTTTTTAATTCTTTCTAAAAAAAATGCGTGTATAAGAATGTAGTTTCCGCTACACCCTTATACACGCATTTCCTTTTTATTCTTCCGTTTCCTCTGCCTCTACATCTGGCGTAGGATAATGCTTTAAGAAATAAACAAGCGATTGCAGCTCCACAGCCAAATCAATATGATGTACTCTCACATTCGCTGGCACATTTAAGCGAGCGGGAGTAAAATTCAATATTCCTTTGATATTGCTCTCTACTAAACGATCTGTAATAATTTGTGCTGCATGTGCTGGTACCGTTAGTATTGCTACTTCAACACCATTCTCTTGCAGAACCTTCTCTAAATCATCCATATGATGAATAGGCACATCGTTCACTAAAGTGCCAATCTTTTCTTCTATAACATCGAATCCTACTTCAATTTTTGTGTTATTATTTTTTAAGAAGTTATATTTCAAAAAGGCAACCCCTAAATTACCAACACCAATTAAAGCTACTTTCGTTAGTTCATCTTGATCTAATGTTTTACGGAAAAATGATAATAAATAGTTTACATTGTATCCATATCCCTTTTTTCCAAGCGCGCCAAAATAAGAGAAATCCCGTCTTATTGTGGCAGAGTCGACCTTCACTGCTTCACTTAATTCAGCAGAAGACACTCTCTGCTTACCTGATGAATGTAAATTTTTTAAAAAGCGATAGTATAATGGTAACCGCTTTGCTGTTGCCTGCGGTATTTTCATTACCTCATTATGCATACTTATCCCCTACCTATATATAAAAATTAGCAGTTATTCTACTGCTCTCTTTTGTAATCGCCATTTTTTCCACCTGATTTCTCGACTAAATAGGTGTGGCCAATTACCATCCCTTTATCCAAGCTTTTACACATATCATAAATCGTTAAAGCTGTAACAGATGCAGCAGTCAATGCTTCCATTTCCACACCTGTACTTCCGACTGTCTTTACGGTTGCGGAAATAATCAATTGAAAATCTTCCGCATCGTCTTCCCATTGAAATGATATATCGACACCCTTCAACATAATTGGGTGACACATAGGTATGATGTCAGCTGTTTTTTTAGCAGCCATTATTCCTGCTACTTGGGCAACAGCTAGTACATCTCCTTTTTTTATCTCCTGCTTTATGATTTTCTCATAAATTTCTTCACTTACTTTAATACTAGATAGAGCAACAGCAATGCGAGCGGTTTCACTTTTTTCTGATATATCAACCATTTTCGCATGGCCTTCCTGATTAAAATGTGTAAACTCCCCCATAATAACACCTCTAAGCAAAATGATACACTATTTTAAAGAGAATGTGTATTTATTATCACTTTTTTCCCATTTTCCCTTTTATTGCAGGATAACATATTTATAGGTTACACTTATGGTACATAATCCCCTGAGGTGAAGAAATGATACTATTACAAGTAAATCAGCTATCTAAGCATTTTGGAGCTGAACTTATCTTATCAAATATAAAATTAGAAGTACAAACGAGAGACCGAATCGCTCTAGTGGGAAGAAACGGCGCTGGCAAATCTACCTTATTGAAAATTATCGCTGGGCAATTATCCTATGACTCCGGTGAAATCATAAAGCCTAAAAATGTCGAAATAGGGTATCTTGCTCAAAACACAGGTTTGGAATCAAGCCTTTCCATTTGGGATGAGATGTTAACAGTTTTCCATGAGCTTCAAGTAAAAGAAAAACATTTAAGAAAACTGGAACAAAAGATGTCCGATCCCAATACAATCGAAAACCCAGATGCTTTTGAGCGAATTTTAAAGGAATATGACCACCTGCAATTTGAATTTAAAGAAAGCGGTGGCTATCAATACGAAGCAGATATCCGCTCCGTTTTACATGGTTTAAACTTTAGTACATTCGATTACAGTACAAAAATCTCTACGTTAAGTGGTGGTCAAAAAACAAGATTAGCACTAGCAAAGCTTCTACTAACTACACCAGATATTCTCATACTAGACGAACCAACAAACCATCTAGATATTGAAACATTATCTTGGTTGGAGCAATACTTGCAAGGTTATAAGGGTGCTGTATTAATCGTTTCCCATGACCGTTATTTCCTTGATAAAGTAGTGACCCAAGTGTACGAAATATCAAGACACCATATTCAAAAGTTTATTGGTAACTATAGCGGTTATCTTGAGCAAAAAGCGGCAAATTATGAGCGAGAAATGAAACTTTACGAAAAGCAACAAGATGAAATTGCCAAACTAGAAACATTCATTCAAAAAAATTTAGCAAGAGCGTCTACTACCAAAAGAGCACAAAGCCGCAGAAAAACATTGGACAGAATGGATAGAATCGATCGTCCAGACGGCAATGAAAAATCTGCTTCCTTTGGCTTTGAAATTACAAAACAAACAGGAAATGATGTATTAAAAATTAATGATCTTTCCATTGGTTATAAAGATAATTCAGTATCTGAGCATATTTCCTTCCAAATAAATAGAGGTGAAAGTGTTGCCCTAGTTGGCCCAAATGGTGTTGGAAAATCAACGCTATTAAAAACAATCATTGATAGGCTGCCAAAACATGCTGGTTCGATAGCACTTGGCTCAAATGTCATGATTGGATACTACGATCAAGAACAAGCAGAACTTACCTCTAATAAACGAGTCCTTAATGAATTATGGGATGACTTTCCACTGACACCTGAAAAAGATATCCGTACTGTCCTCGGCAATTTCTTATTTTCAGGAGACGATGTTTTAAAAATAGTAAATTCATTAAGTGGTGGAGAGAAGGCACGTCTCGCATTATCTAAGCTAATGATGGAAAAACCAAATGTCTTAATCTTGGACGAGCCGACAAACCATTTAGACTTAGACAGTAAAGAAGTACTCGAAAATGCTTTAATTGATTACCCAGGTACCATTCTTTTTGTTTCCCATGACAGATATTTTATTAACAGAATTGCAACAAAGGTGATTGAATTAGATAAGAGTGGATCCACAGAATTCTTAGGCGACTATGATTATTATGTGGAAAAGAAGCTGGAGCAAGCAGAAATTCAGGCATTAGAAGCAAATGCTGCTGTAAAACAAGCACAAAATACAGGGACAGAAGAGAAAAGCTCTTACCAAATGAGCAAGGAAGTGCAAAAATTAGAACGTCAAAGATTAAGAAGAATTGAAGAAATAGAAACAACTATTGAAGAGCTAGAAATAAAAGTATCAGAACAGGAAGCTCTTCTATGCGAACCTGAAATTTTCCAAGATCATGAAAAGGTCTTAGAGTTAAATAAAAGCCTTGAACAGTTAAAAGATCAAATCGAACGGTTAATGGATGAATGGACCGAATTATCAGATAAGTAAAAAGTACTGGGTATTTATTTACCCAGTACTTTTTTTCCACATTATTATCCACATATCAAGGATTGTTTTATCAGCTTTCCACATATTTACCCACATTATCCACAAATACATAATGAATTATTCACATTATCCACAACGTGTGTATATAACATCATATTTATTCACAGTGACGCATATAGGGCCAAAGTCTTACTCCATTCCATTGTGGATTGTTATATCTAATCCTGGGTTTCCGTTCAAATCCAATCTTGATCGCTGTCCTTTTTCAAAGAAAATGGTTCCTGCTGCAGCAATCATTGCCGCATTATCTGTACATAAAGCTAATGGTGGTATCGTTAATTTTACGGAATTCATCTTTTTAAACTTATCCATAAGAGCAGTTCTAAGTCCTTTATTAGCAGCAACCCCACCTGCTAATACAACTTGCTTCACTTGGTACTGCTCTGCTGCTTCGACAGTCTTTGATACCAATACTTCCACAACACTTTCCTGAAAGCTAGCTGCCAAATCTTCAGGTCTAATAACTTCTCCACGTTGCTCAGCGTTATGCACAGTGTTGATAACTGCTGATTTCAATCCACTAAAACTAAAATCATAGGTTCCTTCTATCCATGCTCTTGGCAACTTTACAGCAGCAGCATTCCCTTCTGTCGCTAGTCGATCAATATGAGGGCCACCTGGATAAGGAAGATTAAGTGTTCGCGCAACCTTATCATAGGCTTCTCCAGCAGCGTCGTCTCTTGTTTCTCCAATAACTTCAAAATGACCATGCTCTCTCATTAATACTAATTCTGTATGCCCACCAGAAACCACTAGTGCTAATAAAGGGAATTCTAAGTTATCCACAAGTTGATTGGCATAAATATGCCCAGCAATATGATGTACACCCACAAGTGGGATATCATGTGCAAAACTTATTGCTTTAGCAGCATTCACTCCTATTAAAAGAGCTCCTACCAAACCTGGTCCCTCTGTTACAGCAATTGCATCGATTTCTTCATAAGTGACATCCGCTTGGGAGAGCGCTTCTTCTATTACAAGCGTAATTTGCTCCACATGATGTCTTGAAGCAATTTCTGGAACGACTCCACCAAATCTCTTATGGCTTTCAATTTGAGAAGCTACAATATTTGAAAGGATTTCCGATCCATTTCTTACAATAGAAACCGCTGTTTCATCACAGCTTGTTTCCATACCCAATATAATCAAATCATTATTATTTTTCATAATTTCACCCACATTACTAAAGCATCTTCTTGATTATCTGTATAGTACTTCTTTCTAATTGCACCGTTTTGGAATCCTAGTTTTCTATATAAATTTTGTGCCACCATATTTGTCACACGGACTTCTAATGTCATAGAAGTAGCACCAAGCTGCCTTGCCTCATCCATTATCTTTGTAAGTAACGTTTCACCGAGCTTTTTTCCTCTGTACTCTGGCAGAATAGCTATATTTGTAATATGAGCTTCATCTACAACAATCCATACTCCACAATACCCGACAAGCCCTTCTTCATGTTGGATTACAATATATTTAGCAAATCGATTTTGTGTTAGCTCATTATAAAAAGCCTCTTTACTCCAAGGAGTAGTAAAAGAAATCATTTCGATTTTGAAAATATCATCGATATCCGCAACTGTCATATAGCGAAATTCAAATGCTGACATTATCCCCTGTCTTCCTTTATCTCTTTTTTATTTGCTTTCAGCCAATTTGCCTCTGCCTCTGCTAACCGTATATAATTAGGTGTAAACGTATGTATCGCTTCAGCTGGCCTTGATTCTCCTAACATAGCAAGGATAGAAGGTCTCGGATTAAAATCCACTCCATCTGCTAAATAAGCAAGATCACCTAATCCGTCCTTTAAGATTTCTTCATGAAGAGGTAAATCATTCCCAACAAATAATATGCTTTTCTTCAATGGAGCAAGGTGCTGAACCCAATCTGTAGATAAAATCAATTGATCCTTTTTTATTATTTCCACTTTATTACTTGTAAAATGATATAACCCTGTATAAATCTGTCCTCTTCTAGCATCGAATAGTGGAGACACATAACCATCAAAATATCGTCCTACAGATGCAGCAAGTACTTCTAGGCTAGAAACACCTACTAATGGAATATTTAATGTCCAGGCAAGTGTTTTTGCAATCGTAACCCCAATCCGAACGCCTGTATAAGATCCAGGTCCTTTTGCTACTACAACCTTGGAGAGATCCTTTGGCTTTATATCACATTCCTTCATTAATTGCTCGATCGCAGGCATCGCTCTAATCGAATGGTTCTTTTTCAGGTTAGTGATATATTCCCCAATTACCTTTCCATCTTCATATAAAGCAATACCTAAAACAAAATTTGACGTATCTATTGCTAATATCTTCATTCAAATATCTCCTTACATAATTGCATATAGCGAGAACCTTTAGGGGATAAAACTATTTTCCTTCCTGAAGTGTCGTCATAAAACAATTGAATTTGCAAAAATTCTATTGGCAGTTGGTCCTCAATTAAATGGGCCCATTCCACAACAGTAACTCCATCCCCTTCAAAATACTCCTCAAAGCCTAAATCTTCCTCACTATCCTTTAATCGATAGACATCCATATGATATAACGGTAATATCCCTTGATATTCCTTTATTATTGTAAAGGTTGGACTGTTAACCGTTTTAGCTATTCCTAATCCTTTCGCGATTCCTTTTGTAAAAGTTGTTTTGCCAGCGCCAAGATCCCCTTCTAAAGTAATTACATCCCCTGCTTTTAAAAGCAAGCCAATTCGCTCAGCAAAACTAATCGTCTCTTCCACATTATCTGCCTTCCACTCAAAGTTTTTCATAAATTACTCCTAATATAAAATTTAATAATGGTATATCTTTTATTATACTCAATAAACCTATGAGTCTAAAGCAAGTCTCCTTGTTTTTTTGAGGAAACAGAATAGTTTGTCTCATAATCCTAAAAGAAATACAAAATATCCATTCAAATCAATCTATTATACTTTTTTTCATTCATTTATCAGTCTGTTTAACTTAGATATCCACAGTCTCTCCATTTTAGAGGTTCTTAGACGAACAAAAAAATCCTTAGGTTATTCCTAAGGATTTTTTTCATTGTTTGATTGCGGGGACAGGATTTGAACCTGCGACCTTCGGGTTATGAGCCCGACGAGCTACCAGACTGCTCCACCCCGCGACGATATTAAAAATATAAAAGCCTGGCGACGTCCTACTCTCACAGGGGGAGAACCCCCAACTACCATCGGCGCTTTAGAAGCTTAACTTCCGTGTTCGGTATGGGAACGGGTGTGACCTTCTCGCTATCGCCACCAGACTATTTAATTTTTGAGAGTTATTCCCTCAAAACTAGATTATGAAGTAAAGATAAGAAATGAGTAATCTTTCTTAGCTTACGCTAAGATTTATTGTCCAGCTCCAACGCCTATCGCCTATCAAACTTCCGATCATCTCTTTTGCGTAAGTCAACATCGATTCACTTACGTTCATCGTGTTTCCTTTATCGAAAGAACAAGCTCTTCCAGTTTGTACGCCGATAAACAGGCGTTTCCGCTTTTCGTTTTAGTTAAGTCCTCGATCTATTAGTATCAGTCAGCTCCACATGTCGCCACGCTTCCACCTCTGACCTATCAACCTGATCATCTTTCAGGGATCTTACTAGCTTACGCTATGGGAAATCTCATCTTGAGGGGGGCTTCATGCTTAGATGCTTTCAGCACTTATCCCTTCCGCACATAGCTACCCAGCGATGCCTTTGGCAAGACAACTGGTACACCAGCGGTGCGTCCATCCCGGTCCTCTCGTACTAAGGACAGCTCCTCTCAAATTTCCTACGCCCACGACGGATAGGGACCGAACTGTCTCACGACGTTCTGAACCCAGCTCGCGTACCGCTTTAATGGGCGAACAGCCCAACCCTTGGGACCGACTACAGCCCCAGGATGCGATGAGCCGACATCGAGGTGCCAAACCTCCCCGTCGATGTGGACTCTTGGGGGAGATAAGCCTGTTATCCCCGGGGTAGCTTTTATCCGTTGAGCGATGGCCCTTCCATGCGGAACCACCGGATCACTAAGCCCGACTTTCGTCCCTGCTCGACTTGTAGGTCTCGCAGTCAAGCTCCCTTGTGCCTTTACACTCTACGAATGATTTCCAACCATTCTGAGGGAACCTTTGGGCGCCTCCGTTACTTTTTAGGAGGCGACCGCCCCAGTCAAACTGCCCACCTGACACTGTCTCCCACCCCGATAAGGGGTGCGGGTTAGAATGTCAATACAGCCAGGGTAGTATCCCACCAATGCCTCCACCGAAGCTAGCGCTCCGGCTTCCAAGGCTCCTACCTATCCTGTACAAGCTGTACCAAAATTCAATATCAGGCTGCAGTAAAGCTCCACGGGGTCTTTCCGTCCTGTCGCGGGTAACCTGCATCTTCACAGGTACTATAATTTCACCGAGTCTCTCGTTGAGACAGTGCCCAGATCGTTACACCTTTCGTGCGGGTCGGAACTTACCCGACAAGGAATTTCGCTACCTTAGGACCGTTATAGTTACGGCCGCCGTTTACTGGGGCTTCAATTCAGAGCTTCGCGCGAACGCTAACCCCTCCTCTTAACCTTCCAGCACCGGGCAGGTGTCAGCCCCTATACTTCGCCTTGCGGCTTCGCAGAGACCTGTGTTTTTGCTAAACAGTCGCCTGGGCCTATTCACTGCGGCTCTCGCAGGCTTGCACCCGCAAGAGCACCCCTTCTCCCGAAGTTACGGGGTCATTTTGCCGAGTTCCTTAACGAGAGTTCTCTCGCTCACCTTAGGATTCTCTCCTCGCCTACCTGTGTCGGTTTGCGGTACGGGCACCATCAATCTCGCTAGAGGCTTTTCTTGGCAGTGTGGAATCAGGAACTTCGGTACTATATTTCCCTCGCCGTCACAGCTCCGCTTATGTGGTAATGGGATTTGCCTCATTACCGGCCTAACTGCTTGGACGTGCTAATCCAACAGCACGCTTACCCTATCCTCCTGCGTCCCCCCATTGCTCAAATGATTGAAAGGTGGTACAGGAATATCAACCTGTTGTCCATCGCCTACGCTTTTCAGCCTCGGCTTAGGTCCCGACTAACCCTGAGCGGACGAGCCTTCCTCAGGAAACCTTAGGCATTCGGTGGATGAGATTCTCACTCATCTTTCGCTACTCATACCGGCATTCTCACTTCTAAGCGCTCCACCAGTCCTTACGGTCTAGCTTCAACGCCCTTAGAACGCTCTCCTACCACTGACATCATTAGATGTCAATCCACAGCTTCGGTGATACGTTTAGCCCCGGTACATTTTCGGCGCAGAGTCACTCGACCAGTGAGCTATTACGCACTCTTTAAATGGTGGCTGCTTCTAAGCCAACATCCTGGTTGTCTAAGCAACTCCACATCCTTTTCCACTTAACGTATACTTTGGGACCTTAGCTGGTGGTCTGGGCTGTTTCCCTCTTGACCACGGATCTTATCACTCGTAGTCTGACTCCCAAGAATAAGTATTTGGCATTCGGAGTTTGTCTGAATTCGGTAACCCGATGGGGGCCCCTAGTCCAAACAGTGCTCTACCTCCAATACTCTAAATCTTGAGGCTAGCCCTAAAGCTATTTCGGAGAGAACCAGCTATCTCCAAGTTCGATTGGAATTTCTCCGCTACCCACACCTCATCCCCGCACTTTTCAACGTGCGTGGGTTCGGGCCTCCATCCAGTGTTACCTGGACTTCACCCTGGACATGGGTAGATCACCTGGTTTCGGGTCTACAACCACATACTATTTCGCCCTATTCAGACTCGCTTTCGCTGCGGCTCCGTCTTATCAACTTAACCTCGCATGTAATCGTAACTCGCCGGTTCATTCTACAAAAGGCACGCTATCACCCATAAATGGGCTCTAACTACTTGTAGGCACACGGTTTCAGGATCTATTTCACTCCCCTTCCGGGGTGCTTTTCACCTTTCCCTCACGGTACTGGTTCACTATCGGTCACTAGGGAGTATTTAGCCTTGGGAGATGGTCCTCCCTGCTTCCGACGGGATTTCTCGTGTCCCGCCGTACTCAGGATACACTCTGGAGGGAACGAAGTTTCGACTACAGGGTTTTTACCTTCTACGACTGACCTTTCCAGATCGATTCGTCTACCCCGTTCCTTTGTAACTCCATATAGAGTGTCCTACAACCCCAAGAGGCAAGCCTCTTGGTTTGGGCTAATCCCGTTTCGCTCGCCGCTACTCAGGGAATCGCGTTTGCTTTCTCTTCCTCCGGGTACTTAGATGTTTCAGTTCCCCGGGTCTGCCTTCAGTACCCTATGTATTCAGGTAAAGATTCTATCCCATTACGGATAGAGGGTTTCCCCATTCGGAAATCTCTGGATCAAAGCTTACTTACAGCTCCCCAAAGCATATCGGTGTTAATCCCGTCCTTCATCGGCTCCTAGTGCCAAGGCATCCACCGTGCGCCCTTTCTAACTTAACTTAGTTTCGACCAAAGATAAGCGGCGTATCTCTTCGTCAGCTTCCTTACTCTGCTCCTCACGTACTAGCGTACGCTCCGGTGCTCGCTCGGTCGCTTCCTTGACCTACTTGCTTCTCTTTGCTCTCAAATCTTTGAAAGGGTATTCGATTGATACGATTACTTTTCAAAGAAATAATTCTCTAAAATAGAGAATCTAAGATGGCGATTACTCGGTTTCTTTCTTGTTTTTACTATTCATAATCTAGTTTTCAAGGAACAATTTCGGCTAAAGATAAACTTCGCATCTCTTCGTCAGCTTCTTCGCTCTGCTCCTCACGTACTGTTGTACGCTCCGGTGCTCGCGCGTTTGCTTCCTTGATCTACTCGTTTCTCTTTACCCTCAAACTTATTACTGTTTTTGAGGAATTGCTCCCTCAAAACTGAACAACAAATCGTCAACAATCTTTGATGGAATGTACATTCCATTTTCCTTAGAAAGGAGGTGATCCAGCCGCACCTTCCGATACGGCTACCTTGTTACGACTTCACCCCAATCATCTATCCCACCTTAGGCGGCTGGCTCCAAATGGTTACCCCACCGACTTCGGGTGTTACAAACTCTCGTGGTGTGACGGGCGGTGTGTACAAGGCCCGGGAACGTATTCACCGCGGCATGCTGATCCGCGATTACTAGCGATTCCAGCTTCATGTAGGCGAGTTGCAGCCTACAATCCGAACTGAGAATGGTTTTATGGGATTTGCTAGGCGTCACCGCTTTGCTGCCCTTTGTACCATCCATTGTAGCACGTGTGTAGCCCAGGTCATAAGGGGCATGATGATTTGACGTCATCCCCACCTTCCTCCGGTTTGTCACCGGCAGTCACCTTAGAGTGCCCAACTAAATGCTGGCAACTAAGATCAAGGGTTGCGCTCGTTGCGGGACTTAACCCAACATCTCACGACACGAGCTGACGACAACCATGCACCACCTGTCACTCTGTCCCCCGAAGGGGAACGTCCTATCTCTAGGAGTGTCAGAGGATGTCAAGACCTGGTAAGGTTCTTCGCGTTGCTTCGAATTAAACCACATGCTCCACCGCTTGTGCGGGCCCCCGTCAATTCCTTTGAGTTTCAGCCTTGCGGCCGTACTCCCCAGGCGGAGTGCTTAATGCGTTTGCTGCAGCACTAAAGGGCGGAAACCCTCTAACACTTAGCACTCATCGTTTACGGCGTGGACTACCAGGGTATCTAATCCTGTTTGCTCCCCACGCTTTCGCGCCTCAGCGTCAGTTACAGACCAAAGAGTCGCCTTCGCCACTGGTGTTCCTCCACATCTCTACGCATTTCACCGCTACACGTGGAATTCCACTCTTCTCTTCTGCACTCAAGTCCCCCAGTTTCCAATGACCCTCCACGGTTGAGCCGTGGGCTTTCACATCAGACTTAAAGGACCGCCTGCGCGCGCTTTACGCCCAATAATTCCGGACAACGCTTGCCACCTACGTATTACCGCGGCTGCTGGCACGTAGTTAGCCGTGGCTTTCTGGTTAGGTACCGTCAAGGTACAAGCAGTTACTCTTGTACTTGTTCTTCCCTAACAACAGAGTTTTACGATCCGAAAACCTTCATCACTCACGCGGCGTTGCTCCGTCAGACTTTCGTCCATTGCGGAAGATTCCCTACTGCTGCCTCCCGTAGGAGTCTGGGCCGTGTCTCAGTCCCAGTGTGGCCGATCACCCTCTCAGGTCGGCTACGCATCGTTGCCTTGGTGAGCCGTTACCTCACCAACTAGCTAATGCGCCGCGGGCCCATCTGTAAGTGACAGCGTAAACCGTCTTTCAGCTTTTCTACATGTGTAGAAAAGGATTATCCGGTATTAGCTCCGGTTTCCCGAAGTTATCCCAGTCTTACAGGCAGGTTGCCCACGTGTTACTCACCCGTCCGCCGCTAACTTTAAAAGCAAGCTTTTAAAGTCCGCTCGACTTGCATGTATTAGGCACGCCGCCAGCGTTCGTCCTGAGCCAGGATCAAACTCTCCAATAAAGAGTTGATTAGCTCATTGCTAAACTCTAGCTTTTTATTACTTGTTGTCATTCTATAACATTCGTTATAACACGATTATTGTTGACGTTTGTTTGTTCAGTTTTCAAAGAGCAATAAAAAATTTGGAGCGGGTGATGGGAATCGAACCCACGACATCAGCTTGGAAGGCTGAGGTTTTACCATTAAACTACACCCGCATTATAAGGTTGATATTTATTTTTAAGCTTGATATCAATGGTCGGGAAGACAGGATTCGAACCTGCGACCCCTTGGTCCCAAACCAAGTGCTCTACCAAGCTGAGCTACTTCCCGAATATGGCGCGCCCGAAAGGAGTCGAACCCATAACCTTCTGATCCGTAGTCAGACGCTCTATCCAATTGAGCTACGGGCGCATATTTCCGAAAGCGACTTTATAATCATACAACATATTTTATCGGCTGTCAACACTTTTTTTGATGCGGCCGAGAGGACTTGAACCTCCACGGGGTTGCCCCCACTAGGCCCTCAACCTAGCGCGTCTGCCATTCCGCCACGACCGCACTACAAGAGATAATTTATTGTACATTCATAAATCTTTTTCGTTTATTAGATGGTGCGGGTGAAGGGAGTCGAACCCCCACGCCTTGCGGCGCTAGATCCTAAGTCTAGTGCGTCTGCCAATTCCGCCACACCCGCTTATTCTAATATATATAATGGTGAGCCATGGAGGATTCGAACCTCCGACCCTCTGATTAAAAGTCAGATGCTCTACCGACTGAGCTAATGGCTCGTGGCTGGGCTAGCTGGATTCGAACCAACGAGTGACGGAGTCAAAGTCCGTTGCCTTACCGCTTGGCTATAGCCCAATAATAAAAATTTAAATGGCGGTCCGGACGGGACTCGAACCCGCGACCTCCTGCGTGACAGGCAGGCATTCTAACCAACTGAACTACCGGACCAAACTTTCAAAATTACAAATAACAAATGACCCGTACGGGATTCGAACCCGTGTTACCGCCGTGAAAGGGCGGTGTCTTAACCGCTTGACCAACGGGCCATAACTTTAAATTGCTTTCTGGCGGAGAAGGAGGGATTTGAACCCTCGCGCCGCTTACGCGACCTACACCCTTAGCAGGGGCGCCTCTTCAGCCTCTTGAGTACTTCCCCAAAATGGCTCCGCAGGTAGGACTCGAACCTACGACCGTTCGGTTAACAGCCGAATGCTCTACCACTGAGCTACTGCGGAATAATATCCATCGACTTGTCCAACTATCTAACGAGACAGTTGCCAGCAGTTGCATTAACAAGTTGCTCTCTTGTCGACTCTTTACATTATAAGGACATATAAATAATAAGTCAAGCACCTTTCAAAACTTTTTTCGAAAATAAAATTCCTCATTGAAAATCACTTATCAACACTAATTATTTCTTCTAATTTTAATCTTCCTCTACATTTTCCACAAACATACTTTCTTATGTCCATTCTTTTTTTCCTAGTATATTTTTGTTGACATGAAACACAAGAATAAATAAGAACTCTCTTCGATTGCCCTTTCTTCCTTTCAGCTGGTAGAGAAGAACAAAACCTAGGACCACCTACTCTTTTAAGAAGCGTCTTAAAATCAGCATCCTTATGTTGATATCCTCTGTTTAATAAATGAAGATGATAATGACATAATTCATGCTTAATAATACCTATTAACTCCTCTAATCCCAATACCTCATAATACGTTTTATTAATTTCAATATTATGAGTGTTTAATAAATACCTTCCCCCAGTAGTTCTTAATCTAAGATTAAAAGATGCTTCATGTTCAAACTTTCTTTCAAAATACTTCCAAGAAATATCCTCAACTAATCTTTGTAATTCTTCATTTGTCATTGATCCGTTTATCCCTCCTCAACAAGACAAACTATTATAGCATACAATAAACTTATACCTTACTAAATCTTATCGAATGATATAACACCGTCCAAATCAAAACATTTTCTTATCCATTATATTATAGAGAGAAGTGCGCTATTGATGGATATTTCAAGAAAGTGGAAGGAACGATTTTTCGTTCTTAACCGAGTTTAATGATTACAACAAGGAGTGAATATAATGCCTAATTGGTTACAAAACCAAATTAAAAAAGCCTTCTTTGAAAAAAACAGCTATCAAGTAAAGCTATTAAATCAATGCTGGTATTACTATTGCCGTAAAAATACTCCAAGTTAGCTATCCTTTAGTGCTCGATTATGTGTAAAAATCCTTTACTCCTAAAAATTAGGATCACCTGTATTTCCACGCTTAAAAAACAGGCGATCCTTCTTTATTATTTCTCGTCTTTTGGACTTAACATAGTAAGCGCAACTCTTCCTTTATTTTGATCTACACTGTCTACCCAAACAGTAACTACATCCCCTACACTTACTATATCAAGTGGATGCTTAACAAACTTATTGCTCAACTTAGAAATATGAACTAAACCATCTTGTTTAACTCCAATATCTACAAATGCACCAAAATCGACTACATTTCGAACCGTACCTTGTAATTCCATTCCCGTTTGTAAATCTTCTAGTTTTAATACATCTTTTCGCAATAATGGTGCAGGAAGGTCTTCCCGTGGATCTCGAGATGGACGAACCAATGCATCAATAATATCTTTTAATGTAAGTTCTCCAATATTAAGTTCTTGTGCAATATCCTTCATTTCAACTTTTGTTAGTACTTCCTTTAATTCAGGAGTGCCGATATCTTGTGACTTAAATCCTAATTTAGATAGAAGTTTCATTACTTCACCGTAATGTTCAGGGTGGATGCCAGTTCGATCTAAAGGCTCTTCCCCATCTAATACGCGCAAAAAGCCGATAGCTTGCTCATATGTTTTAGCCCCTAAACGTGGTATCTTCTTTAATTGTTTGCGATTGCTGAATTTACCTTCTTCTTCTCGTTTTTTTACGATATTATTAGCAACAGCCTTGGAAAGGCCAGCAACATATTGCAGTAAAGAAGACGATGCAGTATTTACATTAACTCCAACTTGGTTAACTGCTGTTTCTACAACAAAATGTAATGATTCCGCTAATTTTTTTTGTGATACATCATGTTGATATTGACCAACACCTACAGATTTTGGATCGATTTTCACTAATTCTGCTAATGGATCTTGTAATCTCCTCGCAATAGACACTGCGCTTCTTTCTTCCACTTGAAAATCCGGGAATTCTTCTCTTGCAATTTCGGAAGCTGAATAAACACTAGCTCCAGCTTCATTTACGATTAAATAATAAATCTCTTTATTCTGCTTATTTAGCATCTCAGCAACAAATTGTTCTGTTTCTCTCGAAGCAGTACCATTCCCCACTGCAACCATTTCAATATGATAGCGATCAAGAATGCTTTGAAACTTTGCAGCTGCATCTGCTCTTTTGGACACTGGTGGATGGGGATAAATTACTCCTATTTCTAATACTTTCCCCGTTTCATCGACTACAGCTAATTTACAGCCTGTCCGATAAGCTGGGTCCACTCCGAGAACCATTTTCCCTTTAAGGGGTGGCTGTAATAATAGATTTCTAAGATTTTCCGAGAAAATATGTATTGCCTGCTCCTCAGCCTTTTCTGTTAACTCATTTCTTATTTCCCTCTCAATAGACGGCTGAATAAGACGTTTATAACCATCTTCTATTGCTTCTTTCATAATTACTGTTGCAGGAGAATACTCATTTTTTATCCACTTTTTCTCTAAGTATTCTATTATTACATCTGTTGGAGCACTGATAGCTACTTTTAAGATATCTTCTTTTTCTCCTCGATTTACAGCTAGTGTACGATGAGGAACAATTTTATTTACTGGCTCTTCATATTCATAATACATTTCATAAATATTTTTTTCGTCCTTCTCTAACTTTTTAGAGCTAGTTTGAACTTTCCCAGTAAGCATCGTCTTGTTTCTAATCCACTTTCTACTCTCTGCATCATCTGATATGCGCTCTGCTAAAATATCTTTCGCACCATTGATCACATCTTCAATTGTTAATACTTCTTTTTCTTCGGATATATATTTACAGGCTTCCTCATCCAACGATTTTTCCTTTGTCAGACTTAATAACCAGTCCGCAAAAGGTTCTAATCCTTTTTCTTTCGCAATAGTAGCTTTCGTACGGCGTTTTTGTTTATATGGACGATATAAATCTTCTACTTCCTGGAGCTTGATTGCCTTCATAATATTATTTTGCAATTCTTCTGTCAGCTTGCCTTGCTCTTCGATTAAACGTATAACTTCTTCTTTTCTTTGAGCTAGGTTTTGAATATATGTATAGCGATCGATAATATCCTTAATCTGCACTTCATCTAGTGCTCCTGTTTGTTCTTTTCTGTATCGAGCAATAAAAGGAACTGTATTCCCATCTTCTATTAGCGCAATAACACTTTTCACCTGTTTAATCGATACATTCTGTTCTTTTGCAATAATAGCTAAATAATCCTGCCCTTTTTCCTGTTCCAAAACTTTCTCCACACAACTCACGATCCTTTCTAATCCATCGAGCAATCACTAAAAAAATATAATATCCATTCTCTTTCCACACTAAAAGTTAGTCCTTCAATTTTTACCTAATTCTATTTTATCAAAAGGTCCTATGAAAGCCTATTATCAATAGAAAGGAATTTGCCTTCTTCCTTTGGCAATTCTTAATAGCTATCAAGCAAGTATCTATTTCATAAATAAAGAGAGCTACTTTCAAAAGCTTGTTGATATAACCGACAGAAAAAAATATAATAAAACAGCAAAAAAAAGCTTACTTTAAAGCAAGCTTCCCAATATAAAAGTAGAATCATCATCTGAATTATTATATTTTCCAACAATACTATCTGCTATGGAGCTAATAGGCAAATATCCTTTTAGCAAATTTTTTATTCCTTGAATATTAAATCCGTCGGAAAAAACAAGGAATTTCGCGTGATTTTCAAAGGCAAAACGTTGCGTATGATAATGTTGAGGTCTTCCTGATAAGTAACCCGTTACTGGGAGTGGATAAGTCAATTTGCCTGAAGGAGAATAAAGAAAGAATCGAATATTACCTACACAGCTATAAATAACTGTCTTGGTAGCATAGTTAATTTTGAAAACACAGACTGCCGCTCCTCTTTTCTTTATAAGAACATTGTTAGATAGTTCCATTAATTCCTCAACAGATTTCGCATGATTTTCTTTAATCATCTCGGTAACTGCAACGGATGCTTCATTTGCGTATTCGCCGCTTCCAAGACCATCTGCTAATACACAAACAAAGTATTCATCCGTTGATGTATAAAAAAAACTATCTCCACAAAGGGTTTTCCCTTTCTTGCTAGTCTGATAGGCAAGTACATGGACATTATTATCTTTCAATTCATTCATAAGATAAACTCCGAATTATTGGACTCTGCCTGTATTGCTTCTTGGAGCTTTTTTATCGCTCTTCTTTGAAGCCTAGAAACATGCATTTGAGATATCCCGAGCTTTTCTCCAGCTTCCTTCTGACTAAGATTATCCAAATATGTATATTGAATAATACTTTTTTCTCGCTCCGTTAATACATGCAACACTTTTTCTAGCACTAGTTTTTGATTTACTTTTTCAAATCCTTGATCTACATCCCCCACAATATCTAAGAGAGTAACGGTTCCCCCTTCTGAATCTGCCTCAATCGAATGGTCAACAGATAAAGCCTGATAGCTTCTGCCCATCTCCATCGCTTCTAGCACTTCTTCCTCGGATACCTCTAGATAATCAGCAATTTCATTTACCTTTGGAGAACGCTGTAAATCGGTAGTAAGCTGTTCTACCGTTTTCTTTATTTTAGGTCCAAGCTCTTTAATACGCCTTGGTACATGAACACTCCACGTTTTATCTCTTAAAAACCGTTTAATTTCGCCAATTATAGTTGGTACAGCAAAGGCCTCAAAACTCTTGCCGAAGCTTTCATCATAACGTTGAATGGCTCCTATTAATCCAATAATTCCTACTTGTGCGATATCTTCGTGAAACATTTTCCCTTTAGAATATTTCCTTGCCAGCATTTCTACTAAATCACGATAATTTAAGACAAGTGCTTCCTGGGCTTTCTCATTTTGCGTCAGTTGAAATTCTTTAATTAATTCATTTACTTCTTCCTTTGATAAATGGCGATTAGGTTGAGATTGTTTCTGCATCCCTCTCCACCTGCTCTCCTTCGAGGTATTTAGTCATGAAAACAGTTACCCCGTTATTATGGTGAATCTTTACTTCATCCATTAATGTTTCGATTAAGTATAGGCCAAGTCCCCCTTCACGAAGAAATTCTACTGACTCATCCTGTTCATACGGACCTAAATCTTTGGTCGTAGAATGAAAGTCAAAACTCTTTCCATTATCGGCGACAATAACCTCTAGTCGATCATTATATAATCGAAACCCAATCAAAACATCTCCTGCGTCCTTATTCTTATACGCATGTTGCACAGCATTTGTACATGCTTCACTAGTAGCTATCTTTAAATCTTCAATTTCGTCATAGCTAAAGCCCATTCTGCTTGCAATCCCAGATAGTGTTAAGCGAATAATGCCAACATACTCTGGTTTAGAAGGGATTTTCATTTCGATGTACTCAAAATGACTCATTTGATTCCACCTTCTATCTTACTATTTATGTCTATAATATCTGCCAATCCAGTTATTTCAAATAGCCTGATTAAACGACTAGATAGACCAATCAACTTGAATTCACCATTGTTTGCTCGGACATTCTTAAATATCCCCACAAACACGCCTAAACCAGTACTGTCCATATAGTTAACATCTGATAAATCTATTACCATTTTTATTCCTTCTTTTTCAGAAAAGGAATAAATACGCTCTCTTAATTTCGGAGCTGTATACGCATCTATTTCACCAGAAACTTTAACTTCTACATCCAATTCTTTTTCCTTTACATCTATTATGATATTCATCCCGACCCACCTTTACATGATTACGATATTGTCTTTTACCCCATCGTTTACGGAGTTAAACTTTTCTTTTTAAAATAATTAAAGTAAAATCATCACGCAAATGAAATTCTTGAATTTTTTCTAATTCCATATAAACATTTTTGACAATATCTTGTGCATCTAAATGCATATGCTTTCTTATGTATCCTAGAAGAATTTCTTTATCAATAAAGCCTTCTTTCGTTCTGCTTTCTGTTACTCCATCTGACATTAAAACAATCATATCACCTGGATAAATTTCCTTTTCAAATTGTTGATATTTTGTCTTTTTATCTACACCTAGTAATAAGCCCTTTGTTTTAAGCTCACTAAACTGTTTTGTTTTCGCTTGATAATAAAGACCTGGTTCATGACCAGCCGATGCATAGTGAAATACATGCGACAATGTATCATATGCTCCGTAAAACATCGTAATGAACATACTAGGATCTACATTCTGCTCTACTACCCTATTTAAATTTTCTAATACATTGCTTGGTTTATTCCTATTTTCTGGGAGACTGTCCATTGCATACTTAATCATCGACATGCACATAGCAGCAGGAATTCCTTTTCCAATTACATCCGCGATGGCAATATTAATGATTTGATCATCATCATGAACGAAGTGATAATAATCTCCATTCATCATTTTTGCCGGAACACTGATTGCGCCAATATCCAACCCTTCTGCTTTTGGAATATCTGTACTTAATAATGTTTGTTGGACATTTGCAGCGATTTCCATCTCACTTCTTAATTCTTGCTGAACATGGCGAAGACTTTGATGTTCTCTATAAGCAAATCCATAGCCTATCATAACCTCTAAAAGAATATCAAAAGATTTCGTTACATATTCAGGCATATCCGGATATAAATCCACTAAAATAGATTTATGTAAACTGATTATATCTTCTGGTGATATTTTTTGTTCAATCGATTTCCTACTAAACTTTTGCCCTTGATAAAGCGCTTGTTCAGATTCATCTTTAATATAGTTCACAAGAAGATCTCGATACTTAGATTCCATCATTTCTCGGAAATCCATTATCTCTCTCCCCCTTATCTTAGCCACTTCACTGCCTGAATTTCTGTCCCCTCGCCTATAGAGGTTTTGATATCAAACGCATCCATCAACCGTTTTACTCCTGGTAATCCAGCACCTAACCCACCCGAGGTAGAAAAACCATCTTGCATTACTTGTCTTATATCTTTTATTCCAGGACCACTGTCTTTAGCAATTAGCTTCAAGCCCGCTTTCCCATTATCAAAAAGCTTCTCTATACAAATTTGCCCTTGTCCAGCATATAAATAGATATTTCTTGCAAGTTCACTAATCGCAGTAGTAATACGAGCTTGATCTACAATACCGAAGCCAAGCTCTCTTGCAATATTTCTACCTAATTGCCGAGCTGCAACGATGTCCCATTCATTTACGATTTTTACACAGGATTGGTCTCCCATAGGTCAATCCTCCAATTCCTGTTGTAATTTCTCCAAACCTTTTTCTAGATCTAAGGCAGTTAAAACATCGTTCAAACTGATACCTAGCTCTACTAAGGTGATGGCAACAGCAGGCTGAATCCCTGTCAGTACCACCTTAGCCCCCATTAGCTTCGACATACCGATAACATCACCTAATACTTTGGCAATAAATGAGTCTATAAAATCAATGGATGTTAAGTCAATCACTACTCCACTTGCACTAGTTTCATGGATTTTATTTAATAAATCCTCTTGAAACTGAAGGGCTGTTTGGTCATCTAATTCCCACTGAATGGATACTAGCAAATAGTCATACAGTTTTAATATTGGTATTCTCACTCTATTCACCCAAAACCAACCAACTTTCATTTAATATATTTTTACGTACTTCCTTTTCTTTTTTAGTTCAACTAAATGGACGAAAACCAATCCAAAACAAGCATTTCTTTTATACAATTTTGCCAAACAAAATAAAACTATCTTTCATCGAAAGATAAATATCCTGTATGCTCATTTCCATTGATTTGATTGCTCGATGTTTTTAAAACAGCTTTCCTCCATTTTATCACATAAAGAGATACTTTCTATTTTCAAAAACTTATATATTGAAAAAACAAGCGGTATTTTTGAGGCCACTGAAAAAGTGAATTACCTGGTGAATCGGTAGTTACCAAACCTTTCTAACTTAGTGTAGGTTTTTGTTTTCCGAGGCTTACCGCTCGCTTTCCACGGGGCGAGCGCCGAGCCGCTTCGTCGCTACGCTCCTGCAGGGTCTCGGACTTTCTCGCTGCTCCCATAGGAGTCAAGCGTTCACCTCTCCAAACCAACTTAATATTCGCTTTCAAATAAATAAATTCTTATTTAATTTGAAAAAACTATACTTTTTCAGTGCCCTCTATTTTTGGGCATTATTTTTCGCTTGATAATTAACTAATCCTATATGTATATAGGTTTTGACTTTTCTATATTCCCTATCTGATTATATTTAAAACCTTTAATTAAGAAATATTTTATCCTTTTAGAGAATTACGCTTCCTTTCCAATAAAAAATAACCTCCTACAATACGAAGGGGGTTACATTCTTATACATAACAGAACAAAAAACGCTATAAAAAAAAGCGCTCCAAACGAGCGCATTCTATCATTAAAATTCAATGAGACCTAAACTAATCTGTAGAGCTTCATCGACTTTTTCCATCATTTCCTCATCGAGATGAGTAATTTTGTCCGTTAGCCTCTGTTTATCTATCGTACGAATTTGTTCTAAAAGAATTACTGAATCTCTTTCAAAACCATATCGCTTCGCATCAATTTCCACATGAGTCGGCAATTTAGCCTTTTGAATTTGAGCTGTAATTGCTGCAATAATGACTGTGGGACTGAACCGATTCCCGATGTCGTTTTGAATGACAAGTACAGGACGGACGCCGCCTTGCTCTGAACCAACAACTGGGGATAGGTCTGCAAAATAAACGTCACCACGTTTGACAATCAAAGGATTACCCTCCGCTTACAAGACGTTCTACTGTATGCTCTGCCTCGTATTCTGCGAGAAAGCTTTCTGATGCAATGGATAAATTTAATTTAGCCATCTCCATATATCCTCGTCTCATCGATTCGCGGATATGTCTCTTTTTACGTTCGCGAAGATACATTTTCGTTGCTTGATAAATAAATTCACTACGATTTACATTTTCCTGCTTAACGAAGCCGTCCAATTCAGTTAACAAATGCTTTGGTAATTTTATCATGATCTCTGTCGTTGCGCTGGATTCAGACACAAAGATACACCTCCACCATCACTACACACCATTTTTAGCTCTGCTTTTTTTAATCATACCACTAATAACTGTTTCTGCAAAGTCCATTCAGCAATTCTACTGTATTATCCACCAAAAATTATCCCTTTTATGCATCAAAGAATGGAAAAAGCGAAAAATATTCTCAAAACAAAGAGGGGATTTACCATATTTTTCATCTATTATTATTTCTAGCTGGTATATGTGACCATAATTAATGTATTCATTTCTTTGATCATCCATTACTTTTATTTTCAGCCCAATGTTGAATTATTCTTTTACAATTCTCGCCAAAAATAAATCCTGCTATACTTTTCAGTTATAATCCGTTACTCCATCTCACTAATTAAGGGATTTACCGTTTCTTCAAAAACACCATTTTTTTTATATATACGGGGGACTCTTGCGGAAATCATACATGTGACCTCATAATTGATTGTGTCTAATTTAGTAGCAATTTCATTAACAGAGATTTCTTCATCCTTTTGCTTCCCAATTAACGTTATTTGCGTACCTGGTTCTAAATAGTACGGAAGCCTTACCATACATTGATCCATACAAATTCTCCCGACAATCGGCACTCTCTTTCCTTCTACGAGAACCTCTTGACCTTGCAATTTCCGCAACCACCCGTCTGCATAGCCAATCGGCAAAGTACCAATCCATTCCTCTTTTTCTGCCTCATATGTGGCACCATAGCTTACCCTATCGCCCTTGTTTAATTTTTTCACTTGGACCAATTTTGTGCGCAAGGAAAAAGCTTCTTTTAAGGAATAAGGCAAATCAGACTCAATCTCAAGAGATGGCGTCAATCCATACATGGAAATCCCCATACGAATAGCATTGTATTGTAAATCAGGATACAAAAGACTCGCGGCACTATTACTACAATGAACGATTGCTGGCAGCTTTGAAAATGCAGCAAGTAGTTCCTTAAAACGCTGGATTTGTTTCTCAAAGTAAATAGAATTTTTTTCATCTGCTGTTGCGAAATGAGTGAAAACTCCTTCCACCACAATATTCGGATGATTTGCCAGCAACTCTTCCACCTGCTGAATCTCTTGTTCCTTTCTCAGCCCAATTCTACCCATGCCTGTATCTAATTTTAAATGAATCGCCACGTGCGCATCTTTATTTAAAAATTGGATAGCATCTTCCAACCAATCGATATGATAAACCGTTAAAGTCACCTTATATTTTATAGCTATCGCTACATCGCGCGGTCTGCTTGCTCCAAGAACAAGTATGGGTGCAGTAATACCATTTTTTCTTAAATGAATCGCTTCATCTAAAAAGGCAACAGCTAAACAGTCTGCACCTGACAGCAATGCTTCTTTGGAAATTTGCAGAGCCCCATGACCATATCCATTTGCTTTCACTACTGCTATTATTTTATTATCAGCATGTACTCTTTTTCTTAATTCCCTAACATTATATGCAATCGCATCAAGATCAATTTCCACCCATGTATCTCGATAAAAGGTATCTTCTTGAATCAAAATCCTCACACGTCCTTCATGAAATAACAAACTTGTATCCTAAATTATTCTACTGTTTTTATCGCTTGTCAATTCCAATCCTTATATGTTTGTATGTATTGTTTCATTTATACATCAAAAAAACAGCTTCTATTATAGAAGCTGCTCAAAATTGTTTATTTAATCGCTTCTCCTTGAACGGAGCGCGCAACGGTAACTAATTCATCTCGAGTTAGGTCACTTGATGCAATTGTATAATCAACGCCTTCAAACGTCCATGATACTTTTGAATCCGTAACTTCCCCAATAGTAAAGCCTAAATCCACTGGATCTCCCTTACTAACAATTGGTCCTGCTGTAGCTGGTGCTACCTCTGCTTTTTCCTGAATAATGGTATAGGACACTACCCCATCGTAGGTTAAAATAACACGATTTCCGTTTTCCGTAGCCATTTTCTTTTCTTCTACCAAGCTAACTCCTTCTAACGGCTCTTCAGGATATTTCACAGCAAATTCTTTATCTTCTATTTCTCCCATTACCGGGATTACCATCTTAGCTGCTGTCATACTTTTTTGTAAATCAAAATCCTTTTTATCAAAGGAAACGTCAAACTTTACATTCGAGAACTTAACCGTAACAAGCGCTACTCCCTCTACATCCTTAACCTTCACACTCACAGGAGAAAGATCTTTTTTACTAAAAGCAATTTCCTGTGTTGGAAGCATTTTGTTATTCTGATAGCGTGTTTTCGTTTCAAATACATAATACTTATCTGTAGCAGAAAATTTCACATCTTTATCTTCTTCAATATCTTTTACTAAAGACTCATAGAGATATGCCTGACTACTATTTTCTGGCCACTCGCTTTGAAACTTAAAGCTTTTGTTTAAAGCCGGAGTTAAAACATACACACCTTCTTCATTTTTTAAGATCATTTGACTCTGATTCTTTGCCGAATTCTTTAGATTTACTCGATAAAAATCTGGGTCCTTATGCCAGACTTCCACTTCGTATGTTTGCGGCTCTGTCCCCATTTTGAGAGTCATTTCGGCGTCTGCTTTATACCCCTTTGTCTCGACCTTTTCTTTTAAATCAGTCAGAACATCTTCTTTCGATTTTGTTCCACAGGCAGTTAACAAAAGCATGACCGTTAGCCCTACAAATAGCAACCAAATCTTCTTGTTCATTTTTTCAACTCCCCTATTTTCATTTCACGTAGAAAGAGAGAAAAATAAGCAAACAGCATTTCTATTAAAAAATTCCATACCCTTATCCTTGTGAATTTTCTATTAGAAACCGAAAACCCATACTTGTCTCTCCTATTTCTCTATGAATATATGAGACAACCTTCGGGAATATGCTACTTGGAATAATATCTCTTTTCATTGTCATTTCGTTTATGGAAATGACAATCTAGTGGGAATCAATAAACTTTTCATAAAAAAAAGGAAAAAGGCGAAACACCTCTTTTCCTTATTCTTCAATAATTACTTGTGCGAAGGCATATTGTTTACTATGGGTAATAGATAAATGAACACCTTGAGAAAATGGCTTTAAAATGCATGGCTTTCCATGGGGATCATAGCTAATCTCCACATCTAAAAAACTTAGGCTTCCTCCTATCCCTGTTCCTAATGCTTTTGAAAAAGCTTCTTTCGCTGCGAATCTCCCTGCTAGAAACTCACTTCTACGATGACCTGACAGCAGCTCATATCTTTCCATTTCCATATCGGTAAGTATCCGCTTTGCAAAATTCGGCTTTCTTTGCATCAAAGTTTCTATTCTTTCTATTTCCGTAATATCTATTCCTGTCCCTTTTATCATAAGACAACTCCTTCTATTCCATTATTTATACGCATAATATATTGTATCTTTTCCTATTGTTTGGCTATTATTGTAGAAAGAAGCTTTATTAGGAGGTATCAAATACGGTTGTTTACCAGAAGAGAAAACTTTAGAGAGTATATTTCGTATTATCCAGTCGTATCTGCAATCCTGCTCATTCACCTAGTCCTATTTTTGTTAACAAATTTGCCCATCTTCCCAAACAAACATCTGTTAGATTTAATGATAGGTGTCAATCTATATATTGTAGAAGGGGAATGGTGGCGATTAATTACTCCTATATTTATTCACGGAGGATTTGCTCATCTTTTATTTAACAGTTTTAGTATTTTTTTATTTGGTCCTGCATTAGAAAGAATCCTTGGCAAATTTAAATTTCTCTTTATTTACTTAATTACCGGTATTGCAGCAAATATTATAACACTCCTGATTGAACCTCTTACTTATGTACATTTAGGTTCTAGTGGGGCAATTTTCGGCTTATTTGGCTATTATATTAGTCTAGTCGTTTTTCGAAAAGATATCATTTCTCAAAGTAATGCACAAATTATTACTACCATCGCTGTTCTTAGTTTAATCATGACATTTTTACAGCCAAACATAAATATTGTTGCCCATATTTTTGGCTTTCTAACTGGTCTAATCATTGGAAGCTTGTCTGAATCAAAGGGAAAGAAGATTATTTCCAGCTATAAAGAGGAATGGTACTATTTAAAACAGCAGCTTCGGCACACAAAAAAACCTGAAGGAAAATCCATTATTATTTGGATCATTATCTTCGGCCTTGCCATTATTGGCTTGCTTAGTCAATAAACGATAACATCACTAGCTTATTACAAAAGAAGGCTGCCTTTATAGCAACCTTCTTTTCTTATCTATAGGAATACCACTCATAAACCTTCTTCACATCACCTTTTGAAAGGTCTGTAACCACACCCGTTGCCCCCCCGGCACCAGAAAGAACTACTCCTTCAATCGAGGCAAGCTCTCCCTTTCTTTGCCACCATCCCTCTGTATAATAGAGAGCTTGAATACGATTACGCTTCATAATAAATGTCGTCTTGTGGAATTGACGGAAGGATAAGGTTAGTTGTTTACCTAAGATAGCATAGCCTGCTGAGCGATAATTCCAATATCCCCACATTGGTAAAATCAATAATAGCAATAACGATAGCATTCCCCATCCATGAAAAAAATAAATGAGTGTGCTAATAATAGGTAGTGCAATCCAGCTGTTTTTAACAATATATCGCCAAACAGACCGTTTTGGTGGTGGTATTAGCTGCTCACTCCATTCATATTCAGGAACCACTTCCTTTAGTAATTGCGGTAAATCCTTTTTCTTTAACAAGGGAACTGCCAATACATTTGCAGCTTCTATATCATTAAAAGATCCTCCTGCACTAATTAAGGATACGCCTACTAAATGAAATGGTTGGCGAAGCATAGCCTCCGTTACTTTAACTGCCTGAATGCGTTTTAACGGAATCGTAATTTGCTTTTTCTCAATTAACCCCCGTGTAATAATCAAATCATCATTCGTCTTTGATAAAGTAAAATTCGCATATTTGAGCAATGTAATAAACAAAGATAAAATCCATAATAATACACATAAAATAAATACAACGATAGAAATTAAGGCCAATCCACTTGTAATGAACTGATGAACTTGCTCATAAATTCTTTTGATTGGAATTAATTCTTCAAACTGGGAAACGAAGGCGAAAATCGCGGAAATAATCACTCCCACTCCACCAGATGTGGTGGCCAAAATAGCTAACTGTTTATTCGTGATACGATAGATTTCTTGTTGAACAGGTTCTATCTCTTCTATCTCTTCTTCCAATACTATTTCTTCGTTTTTCTTTTTTATGATATATCTTTTTAGCTCTTCGGCAAGCTTTTTTGATATAGCTGTAAGCTCACCTTCTGCTTCTACGCCCCCTGCTGTTTCTATCTTAACTTTCACCAGACGGAACGGACGATGAAAAATCCCTTCAGTAAAATCAATACTTTGAATTCGTTCAAAGGGTATATACCTCTTTTTCTTAACAAATACCCCATACTCGATACGCAATTCATTTCCTACAACGTAATAAGTAAAATAATTCCAGTGCAAAAAACCACTAATTAAAATCACAACAAGGAGCAGGATTGCTCCTAAAATCGTATATAATCCCCAGTCTGAAGGCTTTCCTCCAAGTACAATAATTCCTATAAAAGGGAAAATCAATTCTTTTAGACGCTTTAAAATTATATAAAGAACCGAAATAGGATGAAGTCTTCTTTTTTCAAACATCCTCTTCCGCCACCTTCGTTTTGCTAGAAATATAATGTCTTATTTCCTCTGCCTCCTCTACTTCAAGCACAGGAATTTCATGGATAGTAGCAGCAGTAGAAATAGAAACTGTCGCAAGCTCATACTTCCTTAACAATGGTCCCTGCTTCATGTCTACATGTTGAACTCTAATCATCGGAATTAGAGTTCGCTTAATTACAATGACACCTTGCTGAATTTCAATTTCATCTCCTCTGACTTCGTATCTCCACCTCTTCCATTTTAAAGGTGGTAGAATACCAATGGTCAGCACTGTATGAACAAGAAGATAAATAATTATCCCTATACTTATCAGAATATGCCAGTCAAAAAGAATAGCCAGTGTGATTACACCACCGCCAATAGCCATCATGATAAGAGAGGATATTACTCCTGTTATTCGCCAAACAATTATTCCCTTTTTCGATAATCTATTTTGAGGTATCGCTATCAATTACTTTCCCCCTTTTTCTACATTTTGTCTGTTTATACTAACTATATACGAAAATAGGAGAAAGTAGTTTCAGATTTTTTCTATCAAATATAAGAAAAGCCTCAATGAAGTAATTTTTTCATTGAGGCTTTTCATGCTAAGCTTAACGGTAAGACTTAGATTTATTGTATCCACCACTTGATTGTCCTTGGCGTTTGTTACTGCTATAACCTTGTCGTTGACGGGAATTATAATTTTTACGAGCACCACGATCATTATTTTTATCATATGGTCTACGATCACGTTTAACCGGTAGTGGTTTCTCTTCTGTTAACTTAACAGGTGTTGTATCCGGTTCTTTTGTCAGCATTTTTAGAACTGCTGCAACGATTGTAGAAGCATCTTTTTGCTCTAATAATTCGTCTGCTACATTTCGGTATGAATCTAAATTGTTTTCATCCATAATTTGCGAAATTTTTTCAATCACAGCTTTTTGCTGACCTTCAATTGCTTGATCCACTGTTGGCGGAATCATTTTTTCCATTTTTCTCTTTGTTGTTTTTTCCACAACTTGAAGATAAGATCTTTCTCTATACGTAATGAATGTAATAGCGACACCTTCTTTGCCAGCACGGCCAGTTCGGCCAATACGGTGAACATAGCTTTCTGGATCTTGAGGAATATCGAAATTATATACATGCGTTACACCAGAAATATCCAGTCCGCGTGCTGCTACATCTGTTGCGACAAGTACATCAATGGTTCCTTCTTTAAATTTACGAAGTACAGACATACGTTTTGCCTGACTTAAATCTCCATGAATACCTTCTGCTGTATAACCACGCAGATTTAATGCCTCAGAAAGTTCATCAACACGACGTTTTGTGCGACCAAAAATAATTGCCAACTCAGGCGATTGAATATCCAATAGTCTTGTTAGAATATCAAATTTCGTTTTCTCCTGTGTTTCAATATAATACTGTTCGATTAATGGTACTGTCATTTCCTTCGCTTTCACTTTTACTACTTCTGGATCTTTCATGAAGCGCTCAGCCATTTTTCTAATTGGTGCTGGCATAGTAGCTGAGAATAATAATGTTTGTCTTTCTGTTGGGATTTTTGAAAGAATTGATTCAATATCATCAATGAATCCCATATTCAGCATTTCATCTGCTTCATCCAATATAACCGTTTTGACACTATCCAAACGAAGTGTTTTACGATTAATATGATCTAATATACGTCCAGGTGTACCGACAATAATATGGGGATTTTTCTTTAAAGCACGGATTTGGCGATTTATATCCTGTCCGCCAAAAATAGATAAAACTCTTGTACGTTTTCCGTAGCCGATTTTATATAATTCTTCTGATACTTGAATAGCAAGCTCTCTTGTCGGTGCAATAATAATCCCTTGGATTACTTCCTTTGCAACATCAATCTTATCCACCAATGGCACTCCAAAAGCTGCTGTTTTCCCAGTTCCTGTTTGCGCTTGACCAATTAAGTCTTTATTTTGAAGACTTAATGGAATAGTTTCTGCCTGAATAGGTGTAGCTTCTTCAAAGCCCATTCTTTTTAATGCCTTCATTGTAGCAGGACTAATACCTAAATCTTGAAACTTTACCAATATATCCAATCTCCTTCTAGTCATTAAAAATATCCATAAACAGATGGATGTACTCCATCATGTCAACCATTCGTATGTACCTCACTTTCTAAATGAAAACATATTAAAATGGCATATCGTATTCATCACATTATGCCTTTCCCCATACAATTAAAAAGAAACGATAGTCGTTATTATATAAATGATGAAAGTTATTGTTGGTTTCAATAGCCTTACAACCTTTATCAGGAGAATGATGAGGTATATGCTACTATTTAAGTCTTATTAGTTATGAGATACTATTTAACCAAGTTCTAAATAGGAGGAAATTTCAAATGACTTCTATTTATTATTTTATTAATAGCTCTGTTACCAATTTGTGATAATGTCTATTCTCTCATAGAGAATCTTCAAAATTCACGTTCGAAAACAACATGATCTTTTCACGGAGCTTTAAACAAATTAGCTAATCTGAGAAAAGTTAGCCAAATACAAAGAAATAACACATACTTACCTTTAAAAAGAAAACAACTCATTCATAACAAAGCATTTCTTATCAAGGGAACCTTTCGTCAGTGGTGTTTACCCTTCTCTCCCACCGATTGTCAGTTGAACCATTCGGACCTTTAAGGACAGTTGATTTCCAAGCTATCCCTCAAATTCCCATAAGCAGGAAGTGACAGTCATAATGAAGTTTATAAGTGGGACTTTAGATCATTTCTCTCTATTTGACTAATTTATCGTTTAAAATAGAATGTTTATACTTTACTAACATTATGCCCCAAATGTTATGTTTCTTCACGTTACTTTTTAAAATAATCTTATCACTAAGAAATACGCTTTGCAATAAATTGGGTATTCGAAAATCTACGTTTTATACATGTTTTCCCCATTTTCGCATTGTAAACGTTTTACACAAAAGAGAGTTTGCAGCGTTCGTTTATCATTTCCTATAGAAATAGTATCTTTTTCCTATTGTTCTCTCTAACAATGCTTAATTGGAGAGTATAGAAGGGCAAAGCTTGCCTATCCTACTCTTTCCATTCAAGCAAACTTCTATACATCAGAATTTTTATGTTGTCACTTCTAATTTATGAGGGCTCCTTGAGGAATGTTATTATTTCTTGAAATAATAATTCTTTTCTCTCACAATGACAAATTAAATGCTTGGAATCTTCTACATAGATGATTTTCTTGTTTTCAGCGCGAATGGTATTGTATAAATAGTTTGCACTTTTCAATGGCACAATGCCATCTTTCTCTCCTTGGGCAATCAAAGTTGGTACGTGGATGTTAGACAACAATGGTCTCACATATTGGACAAGCTTTCGGAACTGGATAGTAGCAGCTAATGGGGTACTTTTTATTTTGTTTATATAGCGAGTAAATAACTCATTTTCTCTCATTCGCCCTCGAAAAAAATCCGCACAGATTATTCTTATGTCCTTTTGAAGCTGGACAAAATTCACATAATAAGCTGCTGCACTCAATAGGATTAATTTCTTAATAGGATATTTTGTTGCTAAATAGCTTGCTATTAATCCTCCCATCGAAAATCCGACAACATATACGGTATCATGTCTTTTTAATAAATCTCTTAACGTATCTTCTGCATGCAAAAGCCATTCATTATACATAATGCCCTTTAATCTCAATTCATTTCCATGGCCAGGTAGTGTGGGGATGATACATTCCCAATTGGAATGTTGTTGAATATATGTAGCCAGTGGTTCCACTTCCATCGGGGAACCTGTAAATCCATGTATAAACATACAAGCTGTCATATTATAGCCACTCCTTTTAGAGTTATTTTACACTATAAAGGTAATTTTTCCAACACTTGAACTTTCCCTTTATAATGACGCCTGTTGTTGTCAAAAGACAAATTAGCTAAATTAAAAAAGCCAAACCTACAAGAAAACGATTTTCCGCTTATCTATCGGCTGGCCTCTTTCAACTATTGAATAGCCTTAACGATTTCCTCCAGCTTCATTCCTCTAGAGGCTTTAACTAAAACTACTGTTTCTTTATTTACATAATGGGTTAATGTTTGTATTAACGGTACTTTGTCCTGGAAGGTAAATATACGATCTTCTGGGAGAGCCGTTTTCGCACCTCTTGCAATAAAACTTCCCAGATTTCCATATGTCAAAACATAATCAATTCCCTCTAGTTTTTCGCCTATTTCATAGTGAAATGTCTCTTCATTATCCCCAAGCTCTAACATATCACCGAGAACAGCGATTTTCTGTTTATAGCCTGGCAGCTTTTTTAGAACATCAATTGCAGCAAGCATCGAAGTTGGACTGGCATTGTAAGCATCATTAATAATTTTAACACCTGATTTTCCTTCCACTAATTCCATACGCATATTAGTAAGCTTTAATGATTGTAGTCCTTTATTCATTACTTCAAAAGGAATGTTAAAATACTCTGCCACAAGCATTGCCGCTAATGCATTTAAAATATTGTGATTTCCGAGAACCGGTAGTTCAAATGGATCAGAAATCTTATTAATATGAAAAACACTGCCATTGTTTTGTGTCTGGATATGAAGAGGATATAAATCATTAGAAGGATTCATCCCGAAGGTTTTCTTATCAAGAGTACTATTTTTCATACGACTTGAAAGAAGTGGCTCGTCACCAAAATAAATGAATCTGCCGTTGTCTTTTAATCCATTTAATATTTCTAACTTCGCCTCTGCGATTCCTTCTCTTGAGCCTAAATCCTGCATATGGGATTCGCCGATATTGGTAATAACAGCAATGTCGGGTTCAGCTAGTCTGCTCAAAAAGTCAATTTCTCCCCTTCCACTCATTCCCATTTCTAAGACAGCAATATCCGTATCCTCTTCTAAACCAAGAACAGTTAAAGGAAGACCAAGATGATTATTATAATTCCCTTCTGTTTTTTGCACCTTATATTTTAAAGAAAGGAGACTAGTTGTCATATCCTTTGTAGAAGTTTTCCCATTGCTTCCTGTAATTCCTACTACTTTAACACTCAACTGCTGAAGATAGCTTTTAGCAAGAGCTTGAATAGCTGTTAAAGAATCCTCAACAAAGATAAGCGGCAGATTCTTTGGTGGATTCGGAACATCCTTTTGCCAAAAAGCTGCAGCTGCTCCTCGTTTTATCGCATCTTCGACGTATTGGTGCCCATCCGTTCTTTCTCCTTTAAATGGAATAAATAATTGCCCTACTTCAATTTTTCTAGAATCAATGGTTACCCCATTAATTTGAACATCCGCAAATTGCGTGAAAGAATCCACATTGCCGGCCATTTTTGCTATTTCTGCATATGTACGTTTAATCACGAAAAAACCTCCTTTTTCCAATAGTTTATTAAAAAAATATTTATTATTTTCCGCTGAAACCTGATATTTGATGGAACAAAAGAAGAGGTATTATTCTCACCTCTCCTTTTGACCGTTGTTATACAAATATACATGTTCTAAAGTCTATTTACTATGGAGCAATCTGAATCGGTTAACAAGCATCCAATTAACAAATGCCTTCCCATTTCTTCTCTATTAAATCGTATATTTGATATTTTGTTTTTCTGTATGTCTTTCCACTGCAAGATCTACTAATTTATTGATTAAAGCATCATATTCTAAACCTGTGTGCTTCCATAATAATGGGAACATGCTGAACGGTGTAAATCCAGGCATTGTATTTACTTCATTAATATAAACTTCCCCCTCTTTTGTAAGGAAGAAATCTGCACGTACAAGGCCAGAACAATCAAGTGCTTTAAATGCTTTAATCGCATCTGTTTTAATAGCAGCATATTCAGATTCTGTAACTTCTGCTGGAATAATTAAAGCTGTATCTCCATCCTCATACTTTGCTTTATAATCGTAAAAATCTTTTTTCGGAACAATTTCTCCTGCTACAGAAACTTCTGGGTGATCATTTCCTAGTACCCCTACTTCAATTTCTCTAGCTATTAAGCCTTCTTCGACAATAATTTTGCGGTCAAATTGGAATGCTTCGATAAAGGCAGTTTCTAATTCTTCTCTAGTCGTACATTTACTAATTCCTACACTTGATCCAAGATTAGCAGGCTTGACAAAACAAGGAAAACCTAATTCCTTTTCCACACGATCATACGCTGCCGCTTTATTACTTTGCCAGTCACTGCGGATAAAAGAATTATATTTTACTTGGTTTAGTCCAGCTACTTCAAATATATTCTTCATAATTACTTTATCCATTCCCGCTGATGATGCTAAAACACCATTTCCAACATAAGGAAGATTCAGAAGTTCCAGCAATCCTTGTACGGTTCCATCTTCGCCGTTTGGTCCATGAAGTAATGGAAAAATAACATCTAAGGAAGCCTCATCATTTGCTTGGAAGAGAGTAGTAGAAAGCGCATTTGATCCGATTTGCTCCTGTGAGTTAAACGCAAGCTCTTTTACATTTTCAACAGGTCCCATTAATTGTGGTCCGCGCACCCATTCACCACTCTCCGATATGTAAATTGGATGAATATCATATTTATCTGTATCTAATGCTTTAATTACTGCCATTGCTGTTTGCATACTAACTTTATGTTCAGCAGATTTTCCGCCATATAATAATCCAAGTTTCTTTTTCATTATGAGTTACCTCCATTTAATCAATGCACTTGTTTATTCTACCACTAGAACCAGACCTTTAAAAAGAAAACATGTAAGTCAAATAACAATTTAATCAGACCCTAATAATCCTTTTCCATTTTAACTCTTATTACCATATGAAAAAAGGGCTAAATTGGAGCTTATTTATTTAAAATTTCTCCCTAAGAAAGAAAAATTATCCTTGCTCCTTTATCTTATCTCAAAGAAACAAGTACTTCATGAAAATAGCCACCTGCCAACCTTTTTATTTCTGATTCCATTTCTTTTTCATACTCGACAATAAAGCATGTAGCTGGACCAGAAGATTTTAAAAGATCAACAGAGCATGTCACTTCTTCTTCTTGAAAAAGCTTCCCCTTTAACTGTCCTAATTCATAAAGAATTCCCTTAGAGCCAACTGGCTGTAATCGACATTTTACTTCCTTTGCAAAATGAGAAAACAAAAATAAGGGAACAACTTTATCTTCCTGTAACATTACTTCTTCCCCAACAAGGGGACTTCCAATAACCGCAATTCTTCCATTTACAATGGATGTCTCCTTGAAATCAGCTTGTCTTTTTCCAAGAATCGTAAGCCCAACAGCTGATTGACAGAAGGAAAAATTGCTCTCTGTACTGCCTGTTATTCCAAGCTCACCATCTAACCCAAGCTCCTGCACTCCTTTATGTATACCTGTTACAAGGGGAATCCAAGCATCATTTCCACAAAAATTCTGCAAAATTACCGAAAACGGGATTCCTCCTGCTGCCAAACATTCCATAACTGCTACGCGAAAAGAAAAATAAGAAACTATATCATAGGGAACGGAAACTTGATCCTCTTCTTTCTGCCCAATCCCTCCACTATTATCTGCACTAATAACCATTACTTCTTCTTGATTCCAGGGAACAATTTGTACATCTCTCATTGCTTCGCCTCTCCCCACCCTTTAAGGAAAGATTCTAGCCTCGGCATTAACAGCTGAGCAATAATGCCGTTTAATACAGCACCGATCAACAATACTGGAACCATAGAAATATAAAAACCTTTTCCCATTAGGAATAAGAAAGGAAGGGGCAGTAGAACTCCATTTCCTAACACAAACCATAAATAGGAGATAATTCTAATTCCATTCTGATAGATTTTAGTAAAAATAAAAACAAGCAAACACATTTCTATCGCAATAAATAAATGAAAAATTCCGAGTGGGAGTCCTCCAATCAAAGCAGACACCAGATGACCGAAAGCAGCTACTATTCCTCCAGCAATCCCACCTAAAAATACACCCGCAATAAGACTCGGAAAACTATCGAGTGCAACACTTCCAATGAAGCTTGGAATTTTTATAAAAGCACCAATAACCGAAATTGCAATAAAAATAGCAAGGATATTAATCTTCTTTACGTTCATTTCTCTCTCCCTTTTTAGTTGTTCGAAATACCTTTGCACTACGTACATACTCGACATCTGCCACATCGCTTCTATAATTAATCACCCTTGCAAGCGCAAAAAAGTAATCAGAAAGTCTATTTAAATATTTTAATGGCAATTCCGGTATATCTTCATTCGTTTTCACCAATGTCACCACTAAGCGTTCCGCTCTTCTTGTCACTGTTCGTGCTAGATGCACAGTCGCTGCTGCTTCTGTCCCTCCCGGCAAAATAAATCGCTCCAAATCCGGCGTCTCTTCCATAAAAGCATCAATTCGTTCCTCTAAATAGGCAATAGCCTCTTCTGTTAACTTCCATTCTCTTCTTTTTGAGATACTCGCTAAATCTCCCCCACAATCAAATAATTCATGCTGAATTTTCTCTAAGTCTTCTTTAATATCAGCAAATTGTTCTCCCGCTAATTGCGCAACTGCCAATCCAACAAAAGAATTTAATTCATCTACTGTACCGTATGCTTCTACACGAATGTCATCCTTTGATACTCTTCCCCCAATTATACTAGTTTCCCCTTTATCACCTGTTTTTGTATAAATTCGCATATTCTATCCCTCTTTCTGTTTATTTGTTTAGTGTTTTTGCGATTAGTGCTTTTTACGTTAAATGTAATTTTTTCTTGTAGTTGCTTTGTTGCTTTAGAACTTGTCTTGCTTTTTGAAAACCACTTTTCTCTTGCCCGCTTCGGATTTCAGCGTTCATCCCGCTTTTAAAAACCACTTTCACTAATCCCATAGCCTCCCTACCAGTCACCCACAAACCAAATTCACCAACTACTTTAATCGCTCATTCAACCCATACCAAATAACATCCACTCTATCTGCCTCTGCTGCAATTCGTTGAAAAATCAGTCCTGTAGCATCTCGCCAAAAGCGATCTTCCTTATCAATCGGTACGATGCCTTTCGTAATATCGCTACCAATAATAAACACACAGCGCTTTTTCTCTTCTCTTTCCCATTGAAGTAAAGTCTCTACTTGTTTTTCTAGATAATGGATCGTTTGCTCCAACGTTTCTTCTTTCAGACGATTTTTAATCATCCACTCCAACCCTTCTAACATATAAAAGGAATCCTTCTCATCCGTTGTAATCTTTATTTCCTTTTCATCAAACAAACGGAGGACCTTTCCTACTGTAAATCCTTGCTCCTTCGTAAAGGAGACTGCCCAGCTTTTTTTCCCGTGAAAGCTACCTCCTGTAATAAAGTGCATCTTTCCTTCCTCCTAAACCTTTCTTTATTGGACCATATTAGTTCGATGCCCTCTCCTGGCGAAATGCTGTAATCCCAAAACTCCTTTTCTGTTACACCATATTTACTAAGTAAATAACGAATAACCCCACCATGTGTGACAACTGCCATTCGATCGCTTTTCTTACTCTGCTCAATTAAAAGATCCCAGCCTGTATCTACTCGCATAACAAACTCTTTAAAGGATTCTCCATTTGTTGCTGAAACTGTAAACGGAGCATTTAGCCATTTGCAATAGTCAGGGAGCTCTTTTAGTTGGTCATATGTTTTTCCTTCCCACTCTCCAAAATTTATTTCTCGAAAATTAGGAGTACTGTGTATGCTCTGTTCAGGAAACCAATAAGTTGCTGTCTCTTTCGCTCGCAATAAATCGCTTGTACTTATCCATTCATATTTAGACACTGGGCTTCCTTTTTCATAAAGGTCCGCTTTCCCGTTTTCACTTAAAGGAGCATCCAGCCAGCCAATGTATGCTTTTCGTTCATTTTCGGCAGTTAACCCATGACGAAATAATGCAATAACCATAGTGTCGCCCATAATGCCAGTTCCGTCCCTTCTACACTTGCCCCTAATAAATCACCTGTTAATCCCCCAAAAGCTCGCTTCATAAATCGACTTAATAAAATATAGCTGCAGATGCTAATAAAGAGAAACAGAAAGAACAGTGGCAGCCATTGTGTATTCAATAAGATGATAAATAGAAGAACAAGTGCAAAATAGCGACTATAAAAAAATGCTCGCTGCCCTTCAACAGACCTTTTAAAGTATGCGCCAAGCCCGTCATTCTTTGCCTCTTGAACAAATAGCAAGATCCATCCCATTACAGCTTTAGAAAATAACGGCAGGAGCATGACAAAAAGATAGGTAAAGTCTTGCATACGTGTCACGATTTCATAGATAAAAAGAAACTTCGCACTCAATAACAGAATGACGGATAAAAGACCAAAGGCGCCAACATGTGGATCCTTCATAATCTCTAATCTTTTCTTCCTATCCTGATAAGAAAAATAAGCATCACTTGCATCCATCCAGCCATCTAAATGAAGCCCTCCAGTTAACAAAATCGTACTGGCCCAGACAAAAAAAGCTACTGCAAGTGCTGTAAACGGCGTATATTCTTTTAGCAAAAAGAAGAAGCTCATATAAATAAAGCCTTGAAAAAGTCCTAGCAAAGGGAATGTCTTTATACTTTTCTGAAGAAATTCCCCTTCCATTGGAAGTTCCTTTCTCACTGGTATCGCCGTAAAGAACTGTATATTTAAGAGAAAACCAATAAACCATTTCTTCATTATCAATCACCAGCCTGAAGGATATTCCATAGTTTTTCCCAATTCAAATGTTTTTTCATTTCATGAGCAAGTGCATCAAAGCGTTTATCCTTCTGTTCTTGTATAAACAGCCTTTTCCTTTTCATCATTCCTTTTTGCACTCGAATTTGATTTAACCACGTATGGCGAAATGCATCATTATAAAATAGATGATGCATATAAGTACCTATCAATCTTCCATCTTCTCGATAATAGCCTTCTTCCCTGCTGTTATGAAGCAATAAAAACGGGCATCTATCGTCTATAGAAGCATATTCTGTTTTTCCTAAATGAATCTCATAACCCTCTATTCTTTCTGATGCTAACTTCGTAGAAGGATGATAACTGCCTTCCACTCGAATCGTCTCTTTTTTCTTTTCAAAGGTCGTGCTTGCGGGGATAAGTCCTAGTCCCTCTATTTCTTCGCCTCTGCTTCCAGTATCAGCACCCTGTGGATCCTTCAAAGTAGTACAAAGCATTTGATAGCCTCCACATAATCCGATTACTCTGCCACCTTGCTTATAATAGCTTTTAAGCTGGGATGCTAATCCTTTCCTCTTCATTTCTTTCCAATCATCTATTGTACTTTTCGTACCTGGTATAATAACCGCATCTGGATTCCCTAAATCTTCGCCTTTATTAATCAGGCGGATACTAACGTCTTCTTCTAGAAAAAATGGTTCTATATCTGTGAAATTGGACATATAACGATTGTTTACTACTGCCAAATCAATCACAGCTTTAGTAGTTGTAAATCTTTTCTCTCGGATAGATAATGAGTCCTCTCCTTCAATCATATGGTTATGAATAAAAGGAAGGACTCCAAGGACAGGAATGCCTGTCTTTTCCTTCAGCCATTGAACCCCATCTTCAAAGAGAGTTGGATCGCCGCGAAACTTATTTATTATAATTCCCTTTACCCTGCTCCTTTCCTCTTCTGAAAATAGGGCAAGGGTTCCAATGATACTCGCAAACACGCCGCCGCGATCAATATCCGCAACGAGAATGACAGGAACATCAGCCATTTCTGCTACCTTCATGTTTACAAGCTCTCTGTCTTTCAAATTTATTTCAACTGGACTTCCCGCACCTTCCATAATAGTCATCTCATAATGGCTTTGCAGGTAATCCAGGCTTTTTTGTATAACACAAATTCCTTCCTCATAAAACTGTTCACGATACCCTCTTCCAGATAGAGTCGTACTAGCTTCCCCAAGCAGGACAACCTCTGACTGTAAATCAGATCTTGGCTTTAAGAGTATCGGGTTCATCCAAACAGTTGCCACCGTCCTTGCTGCTTCTGCCTGAATTCCTTGTGCTCTGCCAATCTCTTTTCCATCTACCGTGACATAAGAATTATTAGACATATTCTGTGACTTAAATGGAGCCACCTTTATCCCCTCATTTGCCACCATTCTGCATATAGCAGTAGCAATCAGACTTTTCCCAACATCAGATGAAGTTCCTTGTATCATTACCCCCTTCATTTTTTTCCTCCCTTCTTGCTTTTCGCGATTCCGAATTCTACCAAATAAGCTTCCTTTGCATGCTGCACGAGGAAATAGTGGAGTTGATTTAAAAGCCTGCAGTAGTTCTGTACAAATGGATCTGATGACATCTCATATGTCACTTCATTACTCACAAGAATAAGATATCTGCAGCTTCGGCTTAACTCTATTAGCTCCCTTTTCAGCTTTAGCTCTAGCATTTCTTGCCGTTGATCTTTATAAAAAAGTTCATTATTGACTAATACAGTTAAGCAATCGAGTAGTATAACATCCTTTTTTGAAAAAACTCCAGCCAATTCACCAATATTTACTGCTTGTTCATGGCTATTCCATTTTACCTTTTGTTTTTTTCTTCGTTGCTGATGCCTTGCAATTCTTTCTTGCATCTCTGTGTCTGAATGAACAGCTGTGGCTATATAATGTAAATCTGCTTTTTCATTCTCTGCATATTCTATTGCCAATCTCTCAGCAAAAGAAGATTTTCCGCTTCTCACGCCTCCAGTTACAAAGATGATGGATGACTTTGTTTCCATTTAGCTAACACTCCTTGCAATTGCTGATTCTCTAACTTACTTTTAATCGCAAACCGTAGCCATCTTCCATCTAAACCCGGATAATTATATGTATGTCTTGCTATGATGCCATTGTTTAATAAGAAAATCAGGAGCTCTTTTTGGTCTGTAAAACTAGTATCTCTTAACAGGTAATAATTAGCAGCAGAAGTGGAATAAGCGAATTGCTGTTTATTAAAAAAGGAAAATAACCTTTTCTTTTCCTCTTCCATATAACTTTGCGTTTTATTTAAAAACATCTCTTGTCCCATTAATAATTCACCAACCCTTAAAGCAATTCCATTAATACTCCATTGAGATTGAAACTGTTGTAATTTTGCAATCAGTTCCTCTGATGCGAATGCATAACCAAGGCGAATCCCTGGAATACTGTACATCTTTGTCAAGGAACGGATAATAATAAGATTGGAGAATTTTTTTAAGAGAGGAAGCATATCCTCATATCCAATTACAAAATCATAGAAAGCTTCATCTAGGATGACATAGCAATCATTTTTTTTACAAATAACTAACAATTCTTCTACTACTTGTTTCGGATAAAATATCCCTGTTGGATTATTAGGATTACATAAAAATAGAGCATCTACATGGCGGATATCCTTTTCCAAATTAGATGGATTTAGTTCCCATCCTGTTTCCGCTGTTAAATAATGATGATAGATGTCACAATGATTAATTTTGCATACTTCTTCATATTCAGAAAAAGCTGGCTGGAGCAATAATACCTTTTTCCTCGCCAAAATTCTTCCCAACAAAGAAATAATTTCCGCAGCTCCATTACCAATTAAAAGCTGCTTTGGACAAAGCCCATACTGATCTGAAATTTTCTCTTTTAGACTGCTTGCATAAGGATCTGGATAAAGATGGACTGTCTGAAATAAGTCATCCCAGTTGTCCGATAAAATAGTCGGAGGTCCTAATGGGTTGATATTAGCACTAAAATCAATCGTATTTACCGGCATTTCTACATTTGTCTTTTCATAAATATACTGAGGATTAGCTCCATGCATTGGCCAATTCAAATCCAATTCCTCCTATACATAAAAAGAGATAAAAGCAAACAACAGCTTTATCAGCAATTTTAGTCGACTCGATAATATGTCTAGTTCCTAAAGGCTGCAGTGCTCTTCCCATACGTGCACGATCTGACTTCTTTCCTTTGTAAAAGTTAATCCCACCAAGCTGTATACCAAGGATAATCGCAGTCACTGCTTCACCCCAGCCGCTGTTTGGAGAGGGATGCTTCATTGCATCATGAAATAACAACTTCCAGGCTTCCTTTTTACGATAGAAAGGACTACGACTAACTAACAGCACGAGAATGGCTGTTATTCGACTAGGCAAATAGTTGACGATATCATCACATTTCGCAGCACAATACCCAAAATCTCCATATTTATCATTCTTATAACCAACCATACTATCACATGTATTAATCGCTCTATATACAAGACTCAAGGGAGCTCCGCCAATAAATGCCCAAAACAGTGGAGCAGTAATACCATCACTAGTATTTTCTGCAACTGTCTCTACCGTCGCACGGACAATTTCTTCTCCCTCTAATTGCTCTGTATCTCTGCCTACAATATAAGACAGCTTTTTTCTTGCCATCTCTAAATCATTAGCCTGCAATGGATCATAAACCTCTATCGCAGCATCCTTTAGACTCTTTTGGGCAATCGTTGTGGCGATAAGAAGAGCTTCCACGATTACCCCGACCCACCAATGAAGCTGATAGCTAATATAAACGAGGACGTAGCTAATCAAAAAGGTAAATATTAATACCGTGCTGAGCATCCATAACCCTTTTATTCTCCGACTCTTTCCGTTATTTAATCTTTGATCTAGAAAGGAAATCAATCTCCCCATCCCTTTTACCGGATGTGGCCAGCTTGGAGGATCACCAATAAGCTTATCTAAAACAATCGCAAGTGTAATGCTAATCAAATGGCCGATCATTTAGGTGCTATCCTCCTATTCCTTTTATCTAACGACTTTGCTAAACACTGATAGACTCCTTGTGCTACACATTTTCCAAGCGCTGTTATCGTACCTCCAAATTCGAGGTAGGCTCCTTCTTGGGTAGCAGCCACCAATATACTATCTGTTGACGTACCTGTTGCAATGGTTCCTGTTTCCAAATCTTTTATCTTCCGATCTCGCAAGACCGCTGCTTTTGCTTCTGTGGCCGTAATGACACTTTGCACGAAGGCTTGCTCTGATAATGTCCCGTTAACAAAAATCCAAATATTAATGGTTCCAGGATTTAAGAAGGAAGAATGCTCGTTAGTCTTTGCGGCATCAACAGCATTTCCTACTCCGCCTGTTACGACAATCATCACAGAAAAATCCCGCTGCTCGATAAGCTCATATGCTACATCCTCTGTGTAAACAGCTGTCATCATCCCTACAGTTTCTGATGGAATAAAGCCATTTCGATGCAAATAACCCTCCATTTCTTCCCGATAATCTTCGCATTGATATCTCTTATCCACATGTCTGTTCACAAAGCATTTATACCATCCCATCCCTGCACCTATTACACCTGATGAAAGAGTGTATAGTGGAAAGGGAACCTTTACCTCTACACGATCTGAATAAATGGTAATAGCTTCCGTATCTATTTTCCTATTATTTCTCTCTTTATTTCTTGGTACTAGAGCTATTTGCGGAGCTGGTCTACTTGGATGAAAAGTACTTTTCACATCTGTTTGATAGATTCTTTTCACCCTCTCTTCTTGCAATACATTAGAAGGGGCGGCATCTACTTCTACCATTCCATCATGTAATAAAAGCAGCCGATCACAATATAATCCTGCCAAGTTCAAATCATGGAAAATACAAACAATCGTTAAATCTCTTTCCATGCTCCATTCTCTTAAGTTATCCAATAACTCCTTCTGATAAGATAAATCCAAATGGTTTGTAGGTTCATCTAATAGGAGAATTTCTGGTTCTTGTGCGAGTGCCTGTGCCAAATAAACACGCTGCTTTTCGCCTCCAGATAATTCATGAATGGATTTCTCTTGAAATGAAAAGACTCCCGTTTGTTTCATCACGCTTGTAACTACTGCTTCATCTTGAGAACTCCAGGACTGAAACAGCCCGGATTGATGAGCATATCTCCCGAGTGATACGATTTCTCGAACGGTATAGGAAAAAGATTCATTCACATGCTGAGACAGGACTGCGACTACCTTTACTAATTCTTTCGTTTTATACTGCTCGATTGGTTTGCCTTTTATCTCAACCTGTCCCTCCTGTGGAGTTAAAATGCCGCTAATAATTTTCATTAACGTCGTTTTCCCACTACCATTCGGTCCAAGGATACCAACCATTTCTCCTTTATTCACCGTAAAAGAAATATCCTGTAAAATTTGTTTTGTTTCATATTGAAAAAAGAGATTCTGTACATTAAGCATTAGTTTAAACTCCTCTTCCTTCTTCTCAGTAATAATCCCGCAAACACCGGGGCACCTACTAAAGCTGTAATAACCCCTATCGGAAGTTCTGTTGGAGAAATAATTGTTCTAGCTAATAAGTCAGCCAGAATCATAAAGCCACTGCCTGCAAAAAGGGATACCCCCATTAAATGACGGTGATCTGACCCTACAATGATTCGAACAAAATGTGGAATAACAAGACCAACAAATCCGATTGTCCCAGATACTGCAACCGCTGCACCTGTTAACATAGAGCCAGCCAGCAAAATAATCATTTTTCTTCTTTGTACATGAATACCTAAATGCTGTGCTCTTTCTTCGCCAAACGCTAAAGCATTTAATTCCTTTCCTTGCGAAAGAAGAAGACCAGAACCAACTACAAAGAAAGGAAGAATAATTTTTATATATTCCCACCCTCTCATGGAGACACTTCCAAGTAACCAGCCAATAATTTGGCGAAGTTCATTGCCTGTTAATGCGATCATAAGCGAAATAAATGCACTTAAAAAAGAACCAATAATAATTCCTGTTAAAATAATCGTTTCCACTCGCATCGCAGGATCCATTTTTTTCGCAAAAAAGACAACAAATAAAATCGTAAAGAAGGAGAATAGTACACTCATAAATGGCAAAGTCAGTGCGCCAAGAAATGGGATACTTAATTGGAAGAACAATGTAATAACAGCTCCAACAGAAGCACCAGATGAAACCCCAAGTGTATAAGGATCTGCCAATGGATTTCTCAATAACCCTTGGAAAGCAGCTCCCGAAATGGATAGGCTCGCACCGACAAGTCCCGCCAACAGCACTCTAGGGAGTCGAATATTTTGGACTATATTGATATGCATTGGCTCGACATTAGTTAATAAGCTTTCTGGCCCAACATAGCTTGCTAATATTTTTACCACAGACAAAATAGGAACAGATATAGTTCCAACAGATATTCCCATTACAATCGCAAAAAGGAGAAAAAAAGCGGCATAAACATAAGCCGCTTTTCTTTTATTTAAAAACATCTGGGTACACCGCTTCGGCAACGGCCTCTACTCCTTCAACTAAACGAGGACCAGAACGAGTTACCATGTCAGAATCAACATCTACTATTTGCTTTTCTTTTACTGCTTTTATCTCTTCCCAACCTTTTCTCGAGCTAATTTGATCGATTGGGCTTGTTTCTGAGTAAGCACCATAAGTAGTAATGATAGCATCTGGATTTGCTGCAATCACTGCCTCTTGGTCTACTTGAATCCAGCCTTCTTCCGAAATAATATTTTTCGCATTAATGGTATCTAACATCTCTTGCATAAATGTATTTGTACCAGTCGTAAATATACTTGGTTCTCCGCTTACTTCTATATAAACAGATTTTTGGTCACTATCAGAAATCGCTGCTGCTTTATCCTTGATAGCAGCTAACTTCTCTTTCATATCAGCAACAAGCTTATCTGCTTCCGTTTCTGCTCCAGTAGCCTGTCCAATCATTTCCATCCCTTTATAGACGTCCTCAAAAGAAGTTGCATCATTCACAACAACAACATCAATTCCGGCATCGCGGATTTGCTGCAAGCCTTCTGTCGAATTATGGGCACTAGATGCATGTGCTAAAACTACATCTGGATTCAGTGAGATTATTTTCTCCACATTAAATTCCATGCCGCCTACTTTTTCTTTTTCCGCTGCTTCTTTTGGATAGTTGTCATAATCACTAACTCCAACTAACTCATCTCCTAGCCCAAGCGCAAATACAATTTCCGTATTACTAGGCATTAAAGAAACTATTTTTTCTGGCTTTTCCTCAATTACTACTTCTTGATCGATTGCATCTTTAATCGTTACAGGAAAAGCAGCCTCTTGTGCAGTTGACTGCTCCTTGTTATCATTATTATTTTCTGTCTTTCCTTCACCACATCCAGCAAGCGACCCAACTACGAGCAGTATTGCTAAAAATAAAGAATAAAACTTTTTCATCATTCTTCACCTTCCTGAAATAAATATGTGAAAAATAAAAAACATCCCTATTATCGTCCATAGAGATGTTGGGATGACTTTAAAAATAATTTCAAAGCGCGCTCCACACCTCCCTATCCTCGTAGGTTTATTTAGGTGTATAGAAAATGGCAGGTCTCCTGACTCATGATTGTCGCAACAATAGAACCTTCCCATACAGGTAAGTACAGTGGCACTTCTCCATGTGCAATCATTTACAGTGGCGGGACCGTGTTGGATTTTCACCAACTTCCCTTTTAAGAGTCTTTCTGAAAAAAGAGAAAGTCTTTCGACATTCCTCATCAATCTTTTACAAAAAGTCTCACCATCATCTATCTATTTCATTTTTCGTCCTTTTTGATTATACATCAAAGGTAGCAAAAATAAATGTCCTTTTATTTAATTTTTAAAAATGGATCCACTGGAATAGCATTGCCCCATCCGATTCCTTGCTCTGTTAAAACACAAGTGTAGCTTAGTAATTGCACCCCTGCTTTTGCAGCTTCCTCTAAGTTTTTCGCAAAGACTGGGTCAATTTCTGCTGCACCTGTCACTATTTCAACATCTCCTCTTTGCACAACAAATAAAATAGCTGTTTTAAATGTTCCTTCCTTAGCAATAGCCGTTAATTCTTGCACATGCTTAGAGCCTCTTTTCGTGATAGCATCAGGAAACATCCCTATTCCATCTTTGGCTAATGTAACGCTTTTCACTTCAAGAAGGAGCTGATTTTTTTCCCCATCCTCTAATAAAAAATCCCATCTAGAGCTTCCATATGTGTATTCCGATTTCACCCATCGATAGACAGAAAGCTCCTCAATGATTGCTTTTTTCAATATAGATTCAACAAGCTTATTAGGATATGTTGTATTGATAGACACTAGAATACCATTTGATTCGACATAAACTGCCGTCCATTTCGTTTTTCGATTAGGATTCATACTTGGGAGAACATAAATAGTTACCCCTTCTATTAAAAGCTCCATTAGTCTTCCAGGATCGGCCAAATGCACCCTTTCGAGTTGATTTGTCTCTTCATTCAAGCAATGCAATATAAACCGGTTAGGCCGCTCCACAAAAGTCATTTTCTTTAATTCCGCTGGAAAGCCTACAACTATTCTTTCACTCATATTATCCACCAATTAAGCCTTCGTTAAATGCCATTCTCTTAATTTCTTGTCAAAAATAAGCAAGGCATCCGTTTTTTGTTTGCTATTCTTCTCATATTCCTCGTACATATCATCCATATTATCAAAATCGCCTAAAATCCATATTGGAATTTCCATTTTCAATCGCGTCTGAGAGGCTTTTTCAATGGATAACACCATTCCTTCATTCATATAATGTTTTAGCTCCATGACGATTTCATTAGGAGGGGAAGGATATATCCGCTTCTTTTTGAGTCCAAGCAACCCCTTCTCTAATTTAAGGTCTGTCACTTTCTTTGCAATGACATCCCCAAATAATTGATAAAAAGAATCCATGTTCTTATAATAGATTTTATTAAACCAGCCATCATCATGGGCCAAATAAGCATATTGATTATTCAATTGCTGAAAAAATGGTTTTCTTAGCGGCTCCAGCTTATGTCCCAAATAAAGAAGCTCGGCAATTGTTTGACCTTCTAAGATATCTAAAATCTCTGTCTCATCAAAATCGACCCATACAAAATCCCCGTATCCGTAAACATCTTCCTTTGATAACTTTGCTAATTTAGTGTTTGGAACATATTCGAACTGTGTATGAATATTAAATTCTCCATCTTCAAACTGATGCTTTAACAACAAAACAGAGGAAAGAGTCTCAGCCAAAATTCTATAAAACTCTCTAAACTCTATACCGTAAGAAAGAACAAAGCGCTCTTTCTCATTTAAATGGATATAAACCACATCTCGAATATCATTACTGCCTTTTTTCATCAAGTAAACCTCCAAACATTATTAGCTTGTAAACGGATAGCTTTAGCTTACTTTCTAATTGCTGAAATTGCTTTTATTCCATTTTATTTATCTGATTACAAGAAAATTTTTCCCTTTTTCCTCTATTTAAGTCCGTATGGAACAGACCCCTTATCCTTACTTTCCATCATACATCTAGTTGTGCTTATTGTAACCATTTTAGTTTAACAAAATTTAGGCAAAATAGCTTACAAAATTTTCAATTTAGAAAAAAGGAACAACATTTTCCTACTATCAGTCATTCTTCCCTTTTATCCTATAGAGACCACAAAAAAACACCGTGCTTTAGAAAAATGGTTATGACCACTCCCTGAAGCACGGTATATTGCTAGCACTAACTTATATTTGTTTTGCTCAACAGCCTTTTAATACTTTTATCTGCTTCATTTAGTACAATAGGTTTGTCCACCGTTTTGATTATTTTATTTTCCATCACTATTTTACCGTCCACTATGGTCGTTTCAACATCAGCTCTTGTTGCGGAATAGACTATTCTCGAAATCGGGTCCACATCATAGGAAGGAAAGGTATGAAAATTATGCAGATTTAAAATAGCCAGATCTGCTCTCTTGCCAATTTCAAGACTGCCAATTTCTTTTTCCATGCCAACTGCTTTTGCTCCACCTATAGTCGCCATTCTAAAGACTGTTTTTGCATCCATGGCAGTTGGACCATGAATAGGCTTTTGAATAAGTGCGGCCAATCTCATTTCATTAAACATATCTAAATTATTATTACATGGAGCACCGTCTGCTCCTAAGCTAACCGAAGCATGATTACAAAGGAGATGGTGTGTATCTGCTATCCCTGAGGCGAGCTTTAGATTAGAACCCGGACAATGGCTCACATGCACTCCTTTATCTTTAATAATTCGTTTCTCTTCTTCATCTAGCCAAATACAATGCGCCAAAATCAGACGCTCATTTGCTAATCCAAGATGATCTAGATACACAACATTTCTCATCCCCGTCTCTTCTTGCACAATCTGAATCTCTCCCTTGTTTTCTGAAGCATGGGTGTGTACCTTGACCCTATATTTATCCGAAAGCGTCTTTACCTCTTTCAATAACTCCTCTGTACATGAGACCACAAAGCGGGGCGAAAACGCATAGTGAATTCTTCCATCATCAAAGCCATTCCACTTCTCCAACAAGTCGACACTTTGCTGAATAGACTCTGCTGTTTTTTCCTGTAATGCCAAAGGAACCTCATCCCCTTTATCCATCATCACTTTCCCAGAAACAGCTCGGATTCCACTCTCAGCTATGGCACGGAAAGCATATTCCGTATGATGGACGGTTTCCATATCCACAATCGTAGTTGTTCCACTTTCCAGCAGCTCTCCTATGCCAAGCATCGCTGAATAATAAATAGACTCTTCGTCATGTGCGGCTTCAAGTGGCCAAATTCTTTTTCTAAGCCAATCCATCAGTTCTAAATCATCCCCTTTGCCGCGAAACAATGTTTGGCATAAATGAATATGTGTTTGAATAAAACCAGGGATTACCGTTCTGTTTGTCGCATCGATAATTTTGTCTACATGATTTATTTGAAGATCTCTTCCGATAGCTTTTATGATATTCTCTTCTATATAAATATCTCCTAAAATAATATCTTCTGCTTGATTCATCGTAACTATTTGTGCATTTCTGATTAAAATATTTCCCATTCCAATCCCCCTGTGCTTGTTTATATTTCGGAATAAACACAAAAAAACTACGAAAAATATGCTAGTTAAGCATATTTTTCGTAGCAAGAAATTTACGGTTTCTAGTAGAGACCCTTAACCCAATTATTAAGGATATACGAAAAAAAGTCGCAATAGCGGCAGCTGCCTGCGGTCATTCATGTTATATCCCTATTTTAATTTAGAATCTAATCTTTTCAAGTTTATTGTCAGAATATTTAACAAGGTTTTTTTATGTGTTTTATCAAAAATTTTCTCAAGATCTCCTTTTTTGCAAAGAATTATCCATTTCATTCTTTCGTTAATTTACATATAATAAGACAGGGTATATGTCGAATAACTGCCTTAAACCTCGGAAGGGAGAGTGAGAAGTATGATACACCAAATGACAGAAAATCAAATCACACTTCACATCATTCAGACGCTAAAAGACAATAATAAATCTGAATTTGAATCCATCGTTGATGAGCTACAACCATATGATATAGCTCAAATTTATGAGAGCCTCCCCGAAAAGCATAGGGCTCGTTTTTTGCTTTTTCTGAAAGTCGACTTATTAGCCCATCTCTTAGAAGAATTAGATAAAGAAGAACAACTTGAGGTTCTAAACACATTAGGAATGGACAAGACCGGGAAAGTGCTAGATTTAATGGATAATGATGATCTAGCTTCCCTTTTAAATGAACTAGCACCAGATAGAATTAAAGAGCTTCTTTCTGAAATGAAAAAAGAAGAGTCTATAATTGTACAAAACTTAATGAACTATCCTGACGAAACTGCTGGACGTCTCATGACAAACCGTTTTGTTTGGATTCGCGATTATTACACTACTCGTGAAGCTGTTGATAAGCTAAAATCGTTTGCAGATTTCGCAGAAACATTAAGCTATCTATACGTGATTGATCAAAATAGAAAATTGGTTGGTGTTGTTTCCTATCGTGACCTTTTGATTGCTGAACCACAGGATAAAATTCGTGACATTATGTATGAACGGGTCATTAGTGTTACAGTGGACCAAGACCAAGAAGAAGTGGCACAAACCATACAAAAATACGATTTCTTAGCCATTCCAGTTGTGAATGATGATAATATTTTGATGGGAATTGTAACCGTCGATGATATGATTGACGTCGTTTTCCAAGAAGCAAATGAAGATATCGAAAAACTATCTGCCTCAGGGAAATCGATTGATTTTGATACAAAAGCATCTGTAGCAGCCTATCGTAGACTCCCCTGGTTAATCTTACTTTTATTTATTGGCGTCGTATCTGGAAGCATTATAAGCAATTATGAAGATGTTCTGACTAAAGTAGTGGCTCTATCCTTTTTCATGCCTATGATTTCAGGGATGACTGGTAATACAGGAACACAATCATTAGCAGTTGTTGTACGTGGACTTATTTCTAATACGATAAATAAAACAGTTGTAACAAAGTTGATATTTAGAGAATTATTAGTTGGCTTGATAATCGGGATTACTTGTGGCGTTATTATTATGATTATTGCCTATGTTTGGCAAAGCGATCTGATGCTTGGCTTAGTTGTTGGCCTTTCATTAATTTGTACACTTATAATCGGAACATTATCAGGTACCATTATTCCTATTATTCTTTATAAATTAAATATTGACCCTGCCGTTGCATCAGGTCCGTTAATTACGACGCTTAATGATATCTTTTCGTTATTTATTTACTTCGGAATTGCCCAAATTTTTCTAGCTCATTTAATGTGAAAGAAAGGCTGTCTAACTTGGACAGTCTTTTTTTTGCGTTTGGTAATTTATTTTACACTTTGGGCATATATTTGGTTTGGATTATAAATTGTTTTTTTTAGATCATACTGATTCTGCCTCTGACCATATACTTGTAATAATTACCTCAGCTTTAGATACAAACCAATATTTTCACTGGATTATGAAAAATAAGGAAACAAATTCACCTTCTCTTCCGTCTATATAAATATAAGAAATTTGAACTAGGGGTTTGCTAGAATGAGAACGAAAAAAGGATTTTCCGAACGTTTCGATTGGACATTATGTCTTTTGCTTATGTTATTTTGTTTAGTTAGCTGTATTGCTATATACAGCGCAAACGCTTCCTACTTACAATCACAAATTATGTGGTATGCAATTGGTTCTATTGTCATTGCTATTATTATGTATTTTGATAATGAACAGATTCAACAAATAACGTGGATTCTTTATGGGATAGGAGCATTATTACTAATTGGTCTTTTATTTGCCCCAGTAACCGATTTTACTCCTAAAAGGGGTGGAGCCCAAAGCTGGTATGTCATTCCTCACATTGGTAGTATTCAACCATCTGAATATATGAAGATTTTTTATATTTTAGCAATCGCAAAAGTTATAACGAATCATCATAAGAAAACTATTTATAAGTCGCTCTTAACTGACTTTATTTTAATGTGTAAGCTTGGAATTGTGGCTGGAATACCGATTGGTTTAGTCATTGTACAGGACTTTGGTACAACCCTCGTGCTAATGGCAATCTTAATTGGCATGATGCTAGTATCAGGAATTTCATGGAAAATTCTTATTCCGTTATATGGATCAGCTGCCGCCTTTGGTTCTATCGTTTTCTACTTAGCTATCTTTGGGCGAGAACTGTTAGAAAAATATTTGGGAGTCGATCCCTATCAATTCGATCGTATTAGCTCTTGGCTTGATCCCCATAATGCGGGGGATGCAGGATTGCAGTTAGTTAAATCCCTAATGGCAATAGGTTCTGGCCTAATTAGCGGAAAAGGATTAGGAAATGAGGAAGTATATATCCCCGAAAGACATACAGATTTTATTTTCACCATTATCGGAGAAGAATACGGTTTTATTGGTGGCAGTATTGTTATCATTCTTTATTTTTTCTTAATTTATCACCTTGTGAGAACAGCATTAAAAACAGCTGATCCTTACAGTATTTATATTACTGTTGGAGTGATTAGCATGATAACCTTCCATGTATTCGAAAACATCGGGATGACGATACAGTTGTTACCAATAACAGGCATCCCCCTTCCATTTATTAGTTATGGAGGTAGCTCATTAATGACGAATATGATGGCAATGGGACTCATTTTTAGCATTCGTTATCATTATAAGTCCTATATGTTTTCTAGCAATTCTCTATCTTTTTAAATTGAGAATCATGTTTTGCCGTTAAGAGGCTGGGACATAAGTATTTAAACCAACAACAAACACGAACTATAATGCAAAATAATTATATTATAGTTCGTGTTTGTTTTTTGGAAAATGTTTAAAAACGAAGTGAAATGGAGCGGAGGTCGCTCGACTCCTGCGGGAAATAGAGAAGCTTTAGACCCCGCAGCGCAGCGAGGAGGCTCAGCTTCCTCCCCGGCGCATCGTGCGTCTGTAGCGCAATGGAACGACTTAGTTTTTACACTTAACTATATTTTTAAAAAATAAAGTAGCTTTATTTAAGAGCTGGATTAAAGATTGTTCGTCTTTAAAGATTAGTTATTTAGTTTTGTCCCATCCTCTTTTAAATATGTCCATTTCATGAATTCTTTCTTCCTTTTGTTTCCTTTCCGGTCTAATTGGGGTATAAATTTTTATAGGACAACAAAAAATAAAAAGTAAAAATCTACCCCCTCCTTCACCTATTGAGATGACAAGCGTTTTTCATTTGTTTTAAAAATAAATTGTAATAATTATAAATAAATATTGATTTTAAATTAATATTTGTTATAATTAATATATAATCAATCGAAGGGAGTTTGTTAAAATGGGATTACAAACAAAAGTTGAATTACAAAAAGAACTAAACGTACAAATTGCTAACTGGAGCGTATTATACACAAAACTTCATCAACATCACTGGTATGTAAAAGGGCCTTTTTTCTTCACACTTCATGAAAAATTTGAGGAATTGTACGACGAGGCTGCTGAAGCAGTAGACGAAATCGCAGAACGCCTTCTTGCAATTGGTGGAAAACCTGTTTCAACATTACAAGAATTTATCGAAACTTCAACATTAAAAGAAAGTACAGAGAAACTAACTGCCAACGAAATGGTAAAATCTTTAGTAGAAGATTACAGCCAAATTAACACACAATTAAAAGCATTAGCAGAACATGCAGATGAATTAGAAGATGTAATTACAAATGATTTAGCAGTCGATCTAATTGGCAAAATTGAGAAACATTTATGGATGTTAACAGCGTATCTTTCTGAATAAACATAGTTAAACCACTTTTTCTTTCTAACGAAAAAGTGGTTTTTATTTGGAAGGAAACCCCTCTTCCCCAATACTATTTTCCCTATCAAAAAAGAAAAATTATTTTATTTCTTTTCTATAAAAAAGTATAATGATGGCAAAGTATGTATTTTTTCATCCCTAGGAGGGTAAGTATGAAAAAACAATTTGTAGTGATAGGACTAGGCAGCTTTGGTGGCAGTTTAGTAGAAGAGTTTCATAAAATGGGAGCAGAAGTATTAGCAATCGATCAGTCGTTGGAAAAAGTGGAAAAATATCGAGCATTCGCTACACTCTGCGTACAAATGACGAATATTACCGAAGCATCACTAACACAAATCGGTATTCGAAACTTTGATCATGCCTTTGTTTCATTTGGAGATGATGTAGAATCTAGCACCCTTACTACTATGCTTTTAAAAGAAATGGGCATTAGCCAAGTTTGGGTAAAAGCAGCAGATGTATATCATAAACGTGTTTTAGAGAAGATTGGTGCTGACCGTGTGATTCATCCGGAACAGGATATGGCAAAAAGAATTGCCCATCACGTTATTTCCGACAGTATGATTGATTATATTCAGCTTTCGAAAGAACACGGAATTGTCGAAATGGTGGCTTCAGCTAAAATACATAATAAATCCATTTTAGACTTAGACGTACGTGCAAAATATGGCTGTACAATTATTGGCATCCAGCGAGCAGGAGAAACAATCGTCTCTCCATCGGCAAATGAAGTAATCCTTAAAGGAGATATTCTAATCATGGTAGGTAGTAATGATTGCCTTTATGATTTTGAAGAAAAAGCCCTAAAATAAACCTATTAACAAAAAATATTGCACCCTAAATGAGAAGGCTATCATTAAGCTCTTCTCTTTTTTTATATATATTCTTGATTAGAAGCTCTATTATATACAACGTTTAATCCTTCACTCGCTGGGTATTAGTAGTATAAATTAAAAACAAGGAGTGAAGGATATGAACTATAATTGGAATTGGAATTCCTTTTGGGACAAGCTACCAGATTTTATTTTAGCTGTGGTTGTTTTAATCATAGGGTGGATTGTTGCTAAAATTATTGAAAAAGCCCTATATAAAGGACTACAGAAAACAAAATTGGATGATAAAATTTTCCCAGAAGGAAAACCACGAAAATATTCATCTGAAAAAATTATTAGTAAAATCGTGTTTTACTTATTATTGGTTTTCGTCTTTTCCCTATTCTTTAATATTTTAAATTTAACGGCTATTACTTCTCCATTAGTGAATATGCTGTCCTCTATACTTGGAGCTATTCCTAATATTCTAAAAGCCGGATTGATTCTTGTGGTAGCATGGATCATCGCAACTGGGTTAAAATTCCTTATTAAAAAAACAGGATCTACCTTAAAGGTCCATGAGAAACTGCAAAAATGGAATCTTACAGAAAAGAATAACCCGCAAAATATAATGGATAAAGTCGCAAATATTGTTTTCTACTTAGTCCTATTGTTATTCTTACCTGCAGTATTAGATGCACTAAATTTATATGGTGTTTCCGAACCATTTGCCAATATGCTTCAAAACATACTTGCCTTTTTACCAAAGCTACTAGCAGCTGCACTAATCGTCTTAGTCGGTTGGTTTGTTGCAAAGATTGTTCGTACCATTCTAACAAACTTCTTACAAACAATTGGTACAGATTCTTTAGCTAATCGATTAGGCATAAGCAAGCTTTTAGAGAATGTAAGCCTATCTTCTGTTATTGGCAACATTGTATTTATTTTCATTCTCATCCCAACTGTTATATCAGCGCTTGAGAAGTTAGATATTCAAGGAATCTCCCAGCCAGCTATTAACATGTTAAATGATATATTAACAATGATTCCGAATATCGCTATTGCCATTATCCTCATCTTAGTAGGCATTTGGATAGGAAAATGGGTAAAGCAAATGGTTGTTACCTTATTGGTAAAGCTTAGTCTAGATACTTATGTACGAAAAATGGGAATTAACCCTAATACTAGTATTTCAAATATTATTGGTTCTATCGTACAAATCCTGATTGTTTTCTTATTAGCAGTACAGGCATTAAATATAGTAGGACTAGAATTTTTAGTAACCTTATCAACTGCTGTTATTGCTTATTTACCAATGGTTCTCGCTGCAATAGTAATCATTGGCGTAGGCTTATGGTTAGGCTATCTTGTCCAGAAATTGTTAAGCAGTGTTTTACAAGGCGCTCACTTCAAGCTTTTACCGGTAATTGCAAAATATGCGATCATTACCATTTCCGTTTTTATGGCACTTGACCAATTAGGGGTAGCATCTTCTATTGTGAATTCTGCCTTTATCCTAATCCTAGGCGGACTTGCTTTAGCATTTGGATTAGCATTTGGTCTCGGAGGCAAAGACTTTGCCAAAAAAAGATTGGATAAACTAGATACAAAAATCGATCAAACATCTATCCAAAAACCAAATGATGATAATTCTCTAAATAATTAATACATTGCAAAGAAGGAGGCAGACTAGAAAAACGGTCTGTCTCCTTTTTCTATAAAGCAACATGTATTTTGTCATTTTTTTCAAAAACAGCTATTGTTATGAAACCCGTTTCATAGTTTAATCTAATTAAGAGAGTACAAATCAGCGTTATATATCGATTTCGATATAGCGTGATGATTTTGCTCTTTTTCTTATGGTAAATCAGTATCAAGCAGTTCATAGCCTTCTACTAGTGTAGAAAGCGGTACAATATCAGCATCCTTTTGATAGACTGGAATGTATTCTTTTAAAACACTTACTACAGAAGGACCAGAGATTCCTACATGGCCAATAGCAATAAACTCCTGCTCCTTATCTAGCCTTTTGGCTAACCTACTAGCTTGTTTAGCAATATGCTGATTTGTGTAAATATGATCAAAAAAGAGATCATTTTCTAAATAAGGTACATGGAGTTCCTCTGCTAACTCTTTTATAACACTTTTATTTGTTGTCTTACTGTCTAAATAGTAAAGATTATGCTTATGACACTCCTCTAGGATAATTCTCATTACCCTTTCATCTTCCGTTGCCTTTGACCCCATATGATGATTCATTCCCACTGCATAAGGAATGCTTTCTATAGCACCCTTAACTCGCTTTCTAATTTCCTCATTTGATAAATCTGTTGTAATAGCACCAGGTCCAAGCCAGCTTTTTTTTCCTTTTTTCGGTTCTAATGGCAGATGAACAATTACTTCATGTCCCTTTTTATGTGCACGAATAGCATCTTCTTTACTTGTGGAAAGAAAAGGCATAATAGCAACCGTAATGGGAACAGGTAAGTTGAGCATCTCATCTGTTCCTTTCATATTATTACCAAAATCATCAATAACGATTGCAAGTTCCTTTCTCACTTGATTCTTAGAGGAATCCACCTCTTGTGCGGAAATCCCTAACGGAAAGGAAAGAAAACACAAGAACCATATTATTTTTTTCATTTTATAACCCACCTTGTTTTCCGTTAGTATTTTCCGTATAGTCAGGTTGCATACAAAAATGTAGAGAAATTGTTTAATAAGCTGTTTTCACATAAAGGGGATACAGATTAACATCCCTTTAGAAGTAAAAAACAGTTCACTATAGTTTAGCGAACTGTTTTCTTTCCGTTATTTACTTTCGATGCATTTTAAACTCTAGGAATAAATCATTATACTCCGCTAATGAACGATGACCTAGGTTCTCATACACTTCTAATTTTGAAGTCATTTTTTCATCAGGATAGAAGCGCTCATCCCCAGTAATGTCTTCTGGCAAAAATTCCATCGCTGCCTTGTTTGGGGTTGAATAGCCAACATATTCTGTATTTTGCGCAGCGTTTTGGGCATCCAGCATAAAATTAATAAACTGATGAGCTCCATCCACATTCTTTGCCGTTTTGGGAATAACCATATTATCGAACCAAAGATTAGAGCCTTCTTCTGGAACAACATATTCTACCTCTTCATTTTCCCACATAATCTCAGCTGCCATTCCAGACCATAAGACACCGATAGATGCTTCTTCATTTTCAATGAGCATTCGAATTTCGTCTCCAACAATCGCTTTTACATTCGGCGTTAACATATCTAATTTTTCCTTTGCTTCCTTCAAATGCTCATGATCTTTATCATTTAAAGAGTAATGCAAGCTATTTAAGCTCATCCCCATAATTTCACGGGCACCATCTATAAGCATAATTTCATTTTTTAAATCTTTATCCCATAAATCATTCCAAGAAGTAATTTCTTTTCCACCAAGCATCGTTGGATTATAGACAATTCCAACTGTTCCCCAAAAGTACGGAATCGAAAATTTATTGTCTGGATCAAAGGATAGATTCATAAATCGACTATCTATGTTTTTCAAATTAGGAACTTTAGCATGGTCAATCGGAATTAATAAATCCTCTTCCTTCATTTTATCAATCATATATTCAGAGGGAATCGCAATATCATAGCTTGTTCCTCCCTGCTGAATTTTTGTCATCATCGCTTCATTGGAATCAAAGGTTTCATAGATAACCTTAATTCCTGTTTCTTCTTCAAATTTAGTAATTAAATCTGCATCGATATAATCTCCCCAGTTATATACTGTCAATGTATTACCACTTGTATACCCTCTGCTTGAATTTAATTGATTAACAATAAATAAAAGAATGAAAGACAGTGCAAAGATAGTAATTAATCCGCGAATTAGAGACTTCATTTTCTCACCCCCGCTTGCGAAGCTTTATTGACACGTTGCGTAATGAAATAATAGCCAATCACAAGAAGCAGCGTGAATAAGAATAACAAGGTTGATAATGCATTTATATTTAAAGAAATACCTCTTCTTGCTAAAGAGTAGATTTCCACAGACAGCGTCGTAAATCCATTACCAGTTACAAAGAATGTTACAGCAAAATCGTCTAAGGAGTATGTCAACGCCATAAAGAATCCAGCAAATATCCCCGGTGAGATATAAGGAATGATAACTTTTGTAAGAACATCCTTCCAGCTTGCTCCAAGATCTAATGCTGCATCAACTAAAGTTGGGCTCATTTCTTCTAGCTTTGGTAATACCATAATGACAACAATCGGAATCGAGAAGGCAATATGTGATAATAGTACGGAAAAGAAACCTAGTTTAATTCCAATGATAGTAAAGAAAATTAAGAAAGACGCACCAATAATAACGTCTGGACTTACTATTAGAACATTATTTAAGGATAAAATAGAATTTCGAAGACCCTTTTTCCTCATCATGGAAATACTAATCGCTCCAAGTACCCCTATAATGGTTGAAATTGCTGCAGATAAAAGGGCAATTATTATCGTATTTAAAACGATCACTAGTAATCTTGTATCCTGAAATAGTTCTTTATACCAATCAAATGTAAAGGAATCGAAATCATGCATGGTTCCTCCACTATTAAAGGAATAGAAGATTAAATAAAAGATTGGAGCATATAAAATGACAAAAACAATACATAAATAGAGAACAGATAATTTTGATAGCTTTTTCATTTTTATACCCCTCTCTTTCTGTTCCCTGTAAGAACCATGATAATAATCATGCTAATAATCAAAAATACAGCAATTGTTGAACCCATTCCCCAATCTTGTGTAATAAGGAAATGCTGTTCTATTGCAGTTCCTAATGTAATCACACGATTACCTGCAATTAGGCGTGTAATCATAAATAGTGATAAAGCCGGAATAAATACAGCTTGGCACCCTGATTTCACTCCATTTATTGTAAGTGGGAATATTACCTTTTTAAACGTCGTCCAAGAAGATGCTCCTAAATCCTGGGAAGCATCAACTAGGCTAGGATTTAACTTCTCTAATGCATTAAAAATAGGAAGAATCATAAAAGGTATAAATATATATACACTTACAAATAGGAAACTAAAGTCTGTAAATAATAGCTGTTGCTCGCCTATTCCCAGAAAGTCCAGCATTTGATTTGCTGCACCATGTGTTCCAAATATCCCTAAAAAAGCATAAGCTTTTAATAAAAGATTAATCCAGGAAGGTAATATAATTAATAACAGCCATAATTGCTTATGCTTTGTTTTCGTCAATAAATAAGCGGTAGGATATGCAATTAGCAAGGAAAAGAATGTGATTAAAAATGCATACCAAAAGGAACTTAATGTCATCTTTAAATAAACAGGTGTAAAGAACTTCTGATAATTTTCAAACGTAAATGCCCCTTCAATATCAAAGAATGAATAATAGACAACCAGTGCAACTGGGGCAATGACAAAGAGTGCAATCCAAAGATAATATGGGAAAGTATACCATTTTGTATTACTTTTCATTGACTACACCCTCATACGCTTCTAGTCGCTTATCAAATTCTTCCTCTGTTTCTCCTAGTCGCATAACATGAATGGCTTCTGGCTCAAAGTAAAGACCAATTTCGGTTCCAACAGTAGCTTTCTTTGTGGAATGGACAAGCCACTCATTTCCGTCTTCATCATAGCCACAAATCTCATAATGGACTCCTCTAAATAATTGAGAGTCTACTTTTACCTTTAGCTTTCCTGCCTCAACAGATGAAATTTCTAAATCCTCGGGGCGAATTACTACTTCCACTGCTTCATTTTCATTAAATCCACCATCCACACAATCAAACGTTTTGCTTCCAAAATGGACAATAAAATCTTTTTTCATCAATCCAGGAACAATATTGGATTCACCGATAAAATCTGCAACAAAGCGATTAATTGGTTCATCATAAATATCTATTGGTGTTCCACTTTGCTCGATTCGTCCTTTGTTTAAAACGAAGATTTCATCCGACATCGCCAATGCTTCTTCTTGGTCATGTGTAACAAAGATGAAGGTAATACCTAATCTTCTTTGTAATTCTCTAAGTTCATACTGCATTTCCGTGCGAAGCTTCAAATCCAATGCGGATAATGGTTCATCTAGAAGAATAATCTCTGGTTCATTTACAATGGCCCTAGCTATAGCAACACGTTGTCTCTGCCCACCAGACATTTCACTGATTTCTCTATTCTCATAGCCTTCTAAATTGACGAAACGAAGCGCTTCTTTCACCTTGTTTTCAATTACTTGCTTCTTCCATTTTTTTATGCGCAGACCAAAGGCCACATTTTCAAATACATTTAAATGGGGGAAAAGCGCATAATCCTGAAAAACTGTATTTACTTGTCTCTTATTGGCTGGAATTTTATTAATCTGCTTCCCATTAAAGTAAATATTTCCATCTGTAGGTTCCATAAATCCGGCAATTAATCGTAAAACAGTCGTTTTCCCGCAGCCAGATGGTCCAAGCAAGGTATAAAATTTACCTCTTTCAATTTCAAAGCTTACATTCTTTAGAACAGTTGTATCTTGATCATAATTTTTTGTTACATTTTCAAATCGAATAATATGCTGCTCAGACATAATATCCTCCTCTTTATCTATTATTTTGTAAGATTGCTGTTGACAGCCCTTTATCGTCTTTAAAGCTCCCTCTGTTTACAAAGCAGCTAAATCTAAAGTAAACAGTATTTTATTAGCAAAAAAATCCTTCCTTATAAGTAAGATTCGGTAACTACGAGAATCAATTCTGTTACACCATCTGCTAAATTCACTAGTTGGTGTTCTTCTGTAGCATGATAATAAATAGATTCCCCTTTTTTTGCCTTATACTCTTGCTTTCCTAATTTAAGCAATACTTCGCCTTCCACTACATAGGCAAATGTTTCCGATAGAGATGGTTCAAATTGTTTAAATTCTCCATGCTGATAAAAGAATAACCGGATTGGTTCCATTTCCTTTTCATTCGATTCTGGTACTAGCCATTGAATGCGATAGCCTTTTTCCTCATCAAAAAAATCGGTGATATCGTCCTCTGTATATATAACTTTTTGCTTTCGTTCATCATCATCAAAGAATTCTTTTGGTGTACATCCTAATACCTCTAAAATAGTAAAAAACGTTTCAATAGAAGGAGAACTTAAATCTCTCTCTAGCTGGGATATATACCCTTTACTTAAATCCGTTCGTTCCCCTAATTCTTCTTGTGTAAGTCCTTTTTTCAACCGTAAATTTTTTATTTTTTTGCCAATTTCCATCATTCAACCTACTTTTTGTTTAGAAATAGTAAACACAAAGACATAAAAGTTTGGTATTTATAAACTTAAAGTTTACTTTTACCCAATTATTATACAATACTTTGTATAACATGCAATCATTTTTTGTTGTATTTCATCATTTTTTATTTACAAAAAAATACATACTTAGCAACTTTCTAGTTAGATTAATTTCCCAAAAAACAAAAAAGAATTCCCCTTAATTAGGTTACCACTCTAAGAACGTTGTCGATGAGATTATCCATAAATTATGAATAATAACGCCTCCAATTATCCCATGGTACCCTTTTAAGAAAAATTCCCTCTTACTCGTTTTTCCTACAGCTGTTTTTAATCGATTGGTATGTATTTTCCACTATCTACTTTTTCTATTTTTTTGAAATGAATTAGCTTTTTTAAAGATGCATTGCAATACGCAGAAGCATCATAAGAATCTCTTCCAACTCTTATTCCAATCTCAGTAGGTCCAATCCCTACTTTTTCCCCTTTTTCCTTATACAAATCACACAGTGCCTTATAAATATTATCATCTTTTTCCGTAATTCGTAGTTTGGAATATTGTTTCAATCTTTATTCCTCCTATTACTCCCATTTTACTGCAGGTACTTAACAGATTTCTTTCCCTTAAATAATTACTTCCTATTTCTATGAAAATTTTTGTGTAAATTTTCAATTAATAAATTATTACTGATTAAGTCTGCTAATTTAAGCATACTAATCCTTCAGGAAAATAACATGTATTTATCTATTTTTTTTTGAAAAATAGATAAAACGTTTCAAAACTCTGTATGTTAATAGGTCAAAGGATTCATTTCAATATATTGAACACTTAGTCACCTTTCCTATTTTTTTGGAGAAAATATCCTTTTGCCCAAACATTGTATATTATTGGTTTTTTCTATTCTTTTCCCAAATTTTGAAAAATTGTAACCTGTTTATATGTTCAATATATAGAACGTATAAATAAAAAAGAAAAACCACCTGACATTATAAGTGATTTTTCCGCTTGATTTTTAGTCTTCTCGTTTCATTTTATGGTGCTTTTTAAACATGAAATGTTGCCCATATGATGGAAATAGCTTTAACTTTTTCACTTCCTCAGGATGCTTAATCATCATTTCCTTTAATAATTCTTTTGGCTCCTTATTTTTCGTATCTAGCCCTAGCTCTTTCGCTTTACTAATAATTTGTGAATCTCTTATCTCATCAGCAATTTGCTTTAAATCCTTTCCTTCTGTTTTGATCTTCAGCTTTTCTGCTTCCACCATAATCATTTTTTCGTGAACCTCTTTACCCAATTTCTGCATATTCTTTCCTTTTGTATCGATTCCTAACTCTTTAGCCTTTTTCGAAATTTTCGCCTCAAATACTTCTTTCATCAATGTTTTGCCATCTTTTCCTTCTGTGTTAATTCCAAGCGATTTTGCTTCTTCCTTTAAGTGAGCAGTATGTACTTCCATCGCTATCTTTTGTATATCTTTTCCTTCTGTTTTGATTCCTAATTTTTCTGCCTCTTTCTTTATTAATACCTCATGAATTTCTTTTTTTATTGCAATAGGATCTTTTCCTTCTGTTTTAATGCCAAGACTTTTTGCCATTTCTTTTAAAAACTGTGTATCTTCTTGAGATATTTCCTTTTTGTCTGGTGTTGCCAGGGATGGAGCTGCACTAGTCAATGAACCAAAGCCTGTTAATGCTACTACAAAAGCTAGCATTATTAGCATCATTTTTTTCATTTTATTCTTCCTTTCCATTTTAGATAATTATTTTATATCTTTTATATCCTTTCCTGTTCATTGTTTTATATGTAAGCTTTCTACTAAAATTATCACCGTTTTGTTGCTAGAACCTTTCCATCAAAAAACTCAAATTTACCTACTTATATGCTTTACGAATAGACATACTAACTACCTTCTGCTATTTTACTTATATACAATATTTGTGGAGATGAGTTATTACATGAGTAAATTTACAAAAGATTACATCATAAAAATGGAGGATATCGTAAGAGAAGGCGACCCCATCCTTCGGGAAAAAACAAAAGAAGTTACGATTCCTCCTACGAAAGAGGATCGAGAAGAGCTTGAATGCATGTTGCAATACTTGAAAAATAGTCAGGATCCTGTCCTATCAGAAAAATATCAATTACGGGCTGGTGTTGGCCTCTCAGCTAATCAAATTGGATTAAATAAACGAATGTTTGCCGCATATATAAAACAAGAACATGGCGAACCGTTGGAATTTATGCTCATTAATCCAAAAATAATTAGTCATTCTACTGCCATGACCTTTATACCGGAAAGCGAAGGCTGCCTTTCCATTGATCGACCAATCGTAGGCTATGTTCCGCGCTACCGAAGAATAACCGTTCGAGCTTATACTATTAATGGGGAAGAAGTAAAAATTAAATTGAAGGATTATGAAGCAATCGTTTTTCAGCATGAAATAGATCATTTAAATGGGATATTATTTTTTGATCATATCAATGGTAAGAACCCATTTGAGCTGCCTGCGAATGTTGATATTAGTCCACTTTATTAAAAAAAGCTCATAAAAAAGCCAAACAACTATACGAAAATTTTCGTGTAATTGTTTGGCTCTAATTTTTGGCTAGGACACTTATGTCACAACCTCTTTATTTACTCAGCATCAGCTTCTAATTTATTTTCAATCTTATATTTTGCAGTTGCCTCCGATAACCAAGTGCTAGCTTGCTCTTGTACTTTTTGATCTAATAATGTTTCTTTAATTTGATCTTTTGACTCTTCTAATGTTGCTTCTTTTGCTTCTTGTTTGCCAGTAACTTTAATAATATGATATCCATAATCTGTTTTCACTGGATCACTAATTTCATCTACATCCATAGCGAAAGCAGCTTTATCAAATTCTTCAACCATTTGTCCTGAAGAGAAATAACCTAATTCTCCACCACTCTCTTTTGTTTGTGTATCGGTTGAATATTCTTTCGCTAATTCAGCAAAGTCTCCACCTTCATCTAGCTTCTTCTTCACTTCTTTAGCTGTTTCTTCATCTTCTACTAAAATATGGCTTGCTTCTACTTGCTCTGGTGTGTCTAAACTTTCTTTATTGTCTTCAAAGTATGTTTTAATCTCATCATCTGTGATTTCGATAGAAGGCTCAAGAATTTTTGTTACTTTTAAATTTTGCTCAATTTGCTCTTTAAACACATCTTCTGTTAATCCATTTTGAGCTAATAATGTATTAAAGGTATCTTGTCCACCGTATTGTTCAACCATCTTATCCAATTCTGCTTGGATTTCTTTATCAGTTACTTTCACTTTTTCCTTATCAGCTTCCAGATCTACAACTTTATTAGAAATCATCATACTTAATACACTTGCGCCATATTGCTTATTTAGCTCTTCATTTAATTGTTCTTGCGTAATTTTTTCCTTATCTACTGTTGCAACCGTTTCACTTCGCTGTGTTAAATAAACCGCTCCTATTATTAACGCTACTAGTACTACCGCTAAAATAGGAATAAGAACCTTTTTATTTTTCATATTAAGCTAAAATCCTCTCTGCACAAAATTTTGGATATAACGAGCATATCCCCATTATAACTCTTACATTATATTATCATATAATTATGACGAAATTATTAACAGATTTAAAAAAATTCCATCCTACCTTTAAAATAAGATGGAATTTTTTCGACAATTTTTTTATGTTTCACATGAAACGTGTCGATTAACTTGTTGTATTATTACTTGTTAATGTTAATTCCACTTTTTGCGATTTACCATCTCTATAGAATTCTAACTCGACTTTGTCTCCTACTTTCACTTCTGTGTAAAGATATTTACGCAAATCGGTTGAATTCGTGATTTTTTTCCCATCAATAGAGACAATCACATCTTGTACTTTTAAGCCCGCCTCTGCAGCAGCAGAATTCGAATCAATATTTGTAATCATTACTCCTTCTGAAACCTCGTTTGGTAGGTCTTGTAAATACATTCTAGGAACTTCCTCTAAGCTCGCTAATCCTACCCCAAGATATGGTCGCTCTACTTTTCCTTTTTCAATAATATCATTTACTATTGGTATAAGATCATTACTTGGGATTGCGAATCCTAATCCTTCTACACCAGAATCAGCAATTTTTAAACTGTTAATCCCTATTACCTCTCCTGAAGAATTAATAAGAGCTCCTCCGCTATTACCAGGATTTATCGCTGCATCTGTTTGGATTACATTGAATTCCCAATCGCCTGCAGATGTATTAACCGTTATGCTTCGTTCTACCGCACTAACAATTCCTTGTGTTACCGTTCTAGATAGCTCTAAGCCAAGGGGATTACCAATTGCCCATACTTGATCTCCAGGTCTTAGTGTAGAAGAATCTCCAAAATTAATGACATCTGTTGCATATTTGGCATCAATTCTTACGACAGCTAAATCGGTTAAAGCATCTGCGCCAATCAATTTTGCATCCGTTTTCTCTCCACTATATAGAGAGATTTCTAATGAATTTGCCCCTTCAATAACATGGTTATTTGTTACAATATATGCATACTGATCATCCTTTTTGAAAATTATGCCAGAACCTGACCCAGACTCCACATCACTGGATTCTTCTGAAAATGGATTTGACTGTTGCTGTTGAAGGTTTTCAATTCCAACGATTGCTTTAGAAGAAGCTTCTACCATATCAGCAATAGCTACTGTCCCATCACTAGTTGTTGTATTGGCTGTTGTATTGGCTGTAATGGCTCCTGTTTGCTTGCTTTCCACTTTAGTAGAAAGCTCAGACACTTGCTTTTCCAGCTTATCATAAGAATCATTGTACAAATCAGTATATGGAATTGTAAAAAAAGTTAAGGCGGAACCTACTATACCTGCTGCCAACAAAGAGAAGAAACCTTTTGCTTTTGAATTACCTTTTTTACTATTGAATTGGGCTCTTTCTGTTCTACCTTCTTCAGTTGAACTTGCGATTGCTTGTTCCGTAGCTTTCACTTCCTCCATCTCTTCTTTATCAAGACGGATATGTTCATCTATATCAGAAGATAAAATAGGCTGTTCTGATTCTTGTCGCATATCTGTTTCCTCTTTAAGTTTTGGCTCCTCCTCATTTGCTTGTTCTTGCTTCTTTTCAGAAGAATCATCTGTATTTAAGTTCAGTTGATTATCTTCTGGCAGTTCTTTCTCCCATTCATTTCTTTTTTCATAATCACTCATCTTTTGTTCTCCTCCTATTTCTAATTTCGAACAATTATTTCCATTAATTTATTTTCTTTTCATTTCAATTAACGTCTTTATACATACATAGTAACCAATATATATGAATAAATTATGAACAAAATTTGAAAAGACATAGAAGAATTTCGGAACAATTCCATTCCTCCTAAATATCCTTTGAGTACTAATCTCTAGCTTTTCTGCTAAGTGGATATTAGAACTTAAGTGACTCGCAACAATGAGCCCCATTCAGCCTATGCTATACAAATGAATTTAGCACCGTCACTTTTCCTGTGGAAGTGGAAAGAAAATGGTAAAGGTTGTTCCTTTCCCTTTTTCACTCGTTACTTGAATATCCCCTTCATGGAACTGCACTAATTGTTTAACAATCGATAAACCAAGTCCAAATTCTCCATATGGATTATTCGTCCTTGAGAGATCTGCTTTATAAAATCTCTTCCAAATATTTTCTATTTCATGCGCATCTATTCCAATGCCAGTATCCTTAACCTCAATGATTGTTCTGTCGGATTCCATTCGGCCACTCAGCCAAATGCTTCCATTTTCAGTAAACTGAATGCTATTCTTCGTAATGTTCATTAAGATTTGGATTAAACGATCATAATCTGCATAAATTACCGCATCGTGATCGACTTCTACATAGATTTTTACATCCTTTTCCTCTGCTAGAAAGGATAGCTGCTCATAAATAATCTCCAAAACTTCTTCAAGGGAAATGAATTCCTTCATTAAAACAATCTGATTGGAGCGAATTTTATCATAATCAAGATTTTCATTTACTAGCCGGATAAGTCTTTTTGCTTCTTGGCTAATTAGTTTGAGTCCTTTATCCCGCTCATTTTCTGGTATCATATTATTATTTAAGCCCTCAATCACGCCGCTTATCGTTGTTAAAGGAGTCTTTAATTCGTGTGAAACATCAGACATAAATTGTCGGCGCCGATTTTCTAACGCATCTATTGCTTCTTTTGATTCTCTTAGTCTATCTACCATCTGATTAAAATCTTGACCTAGTTCCCCTATCTCATCAAAAGTAGAGGATGATACTTTTACACTATAATCCCCTTCTGCAACATGACTTGTAGCTTCCTGGAGCTTTTTTATCCGCTTAACATGCACCCTTGAAAAAATGAAACTCATTAATAAAGCAATTGCAAAAACTAAGAAGAGAATATAAATCAAATAGCGATTAATTTCTTGAATCATTTCTTTCGATTCTACAAGAGGAGATGTTAAAATAATTCCACCCACAACAACATCATTAACAGAGTATGGAATCGCAACAAGTGCTACCTCTTGATCTCCTCTTCTTGTACTAGGCTTAATAACCGTGCTACTTCCGTCTTTTATTTCATCCCACTCTGCCGTAGTAATATTGATATCCAAATCTTTTCCGAAAGACCAAATCCGGTTTCGTTGTGTATTAAATATGCCTATCGTTATTCCTGTCCCCTTCAGCTCTTCGGAATAACGTAATAAAGTTGAATACGTGGAAGCAGACCATAGATCCGCTCCTTGAACATCTTGAACAATATTATATCCATAGCCCTGTAATTCATCTGCTTTCATCGAAAATACTAATTTCTCTATATAATGGGAAAAAACCAAGCTTAATACTAATAGTGCCACCAGAATGACACTTAAATGACTTATTAGCTGCTGATAGATGTATTTAATTCTCATGTACTACCACCGTTTCATCGAATTTATATCCTACACCCCATACTGTATGTAAAAAGGGCTGACTATCTCTTCCTATTTTTCTTCTGAGTCTTTTAATATGGACATCAACCGTACGATCATCTCCATAAAACTGAAATCCCCATACTTGCTGTAATATCTGTTCTCTGGAAAACACTTGTTTAGGGTGCTGAACAAAGAATGAAAGTAAATCAAATTCTTTTGGTGTTAATCCCAATATTGGTCGATCATCAATCAATACTTCTCTCGTTTCTTTATTTACTTTAATAATTGCATTTCCGCTTCCATCTTCTTCATTAGACTTTCTTCTCCAAATTGCCTTTATTCTTGCAATTAAGGCTAGTGGACTAAAGGGCTTTGTAACATAATCATCTGCTCCCATTTCTAGCCCAAGTACTTGATCTGATTCCCCATCCTTTGCTGTTAACATAATAATAGGTGTCTCTTTATCTGTTTCTCTTATTTTGCGACAAACTGTTATACCATCTAAATCTGGAAGCATCCAGTCTAAAATAATCATATCATATTTATTTTGCTTCAAATGTTTATATCCTTCCAAGCCGTTAGAAAGAAAGGTTACCTGAAAGCCCTCCTTCATAAAAAACATTTCCAGCATGGAACAAACACTTTTATTATCTTCTATTACTAAAATATCCATAAGTACTCTCCTATTTTATCTGCTTTTTACTAATTAAAGCCGCTTTTACTAATAGAAGCAATAGCTTACCTTCCTATTTAATGGATTGTTAAAGGTTAGGAAATAGTTCGTTCATATTTTAAAAAAGACATTTGTACATAGACACAAAAAAGACCATCTAAAAGATTCCTCCTTTAAATGGTCTACTAAATTAACTTATTTAGTTAACTTCTGCCTTACTTTCTTCCAATACTTTTTCTGCGAGAAGTAGCCCTCCTGTGATGCCGGCATTATCTCCTAATCCTGGTCTAACAATATATTCATTCATCTTGTCTTGGACTTCTGGATAGGAAACATACCCATTTAAAAGTTCGCTCAAATGGCGATATACATGTGTTAACACATGCTCCTGATTCATAACACCTCCGCCAAGGATGATTTTTTTAGGGGATAGAATAAGGATATATTGCATGAGTGCCTGTGCAATATAATAGCCCTCCATTTCCCATACACTTTCCTTGTCACTTAAATGAATAGCCTTCTCGCCCCATCTTTCTTCAATTGCTGGTCCTGCAGCTAACCCTTCTAAACAATCTGCATGGTATGGGCATCTCCCTTTGTACATATCTTCTGGATGTCTTCTGACTAAAATATGTCCCATTTCTGGATGTGTCAAACCTTGCAATAATTCGCCATTAACATACGCACCAGCACCAATGCCTGTACCAATGGTAATATATAAACAATTATCTACTCCTTTAGCAGCACCTAACTTTGCCTCTCCTAGCGCAGCAACATTTACATCTGTATTAAAACCAGTTGGAACAGAAAATTCATCCTCTATTGCTTTTAATAATGAATAGTCCTTCCAAGCTAGTTTAGGCGTAGTTGTGATATTTCCATAAGTAGGACTATTTTTATCCACATCAATTGGACCAAATGACCCGATTCCAATTGCTTCAATAGGAAACCTTTTAAAAAAGGCAATTACCTCTGGCATTGTTTCTTCAGGGGTCGTCGTTGGAATGGAAATTCGTTCTTTAATTTCCCCTTTTGCATCTCCTACTGCACAGACAAATTTTGTTCCGCCTGCTTCAATCGCACCATATAATGTCATGAATCTTCTCTCCTTATGAATGACTAGATTTATTTGCTTATTTACTGTTTATCTGCTGGAAAAACAACTCCTGTTTGCTTTCTTACCTCGTCCATAATTTCCATGACCGTTAAAGAAACATCATAAGTGTTCACAGAAGATTCTATTTTCCCCGCTTTAATCAATTCAATAAATTCCTTCGCCTCATAATACATCGAAGCTGGCTTTTGTGAAACCGTCAGATCCTCTTTTTCCCCTTTACGCGGGATAAATTCTACCTTTGTAGGTGTGCTGAATTGTTGAATTAATATGTTTCCTTCTTCCCCTTGAATTTCGGATGGAATATAGGAATTGGTGATTTTTGAATACATCAATAGTACATCCATATCAGAATAGCTTAAAATGATGCTTCCTTCTCCATCTACCCCTGAATCTAGTAAGAAACTATTTGCTTTAATTTCCTCTGGCCTTCCAAACAGAGCTACCATTGGATAAAGACAATAAACACCAATGTCCATTAGTGATCCATTTGATAATTCTGGCTTAAATGCATTTAATACCGTTCCTTCTTTATAAGCATCATATCGTGAAGAATACTGACAATAGCTTACAAATGCACGACGGATTTTTCCGACTTTATGTAAATTCTTTTGAATAACTTGAAAGTTAGGAAGGAAAGTTGTTTTTAATGCTTCCATTAATAAGACATTATTTTCCTTGGCAACCTCCATCATCTGTCTCACTTCACGTGCATTAGAAGCCATCGCTTTCTCTGTTAAAACATGCTTTTTATTTTTCAAAAAAACGATAGCCTGTTCTGCATGATAGGCATTAGGACTAGCAATATATACAGCATCGATTGTATCGCTTTTTGCCATTTCTTCTAAATCTGTGTATGTATAATCTGCCCGATACTTATCAGCAAACGTTTTTGCTTTATCTTCCGTTCTAGAATATACCGCTGTTAATTGAAAGTCTGCTATTTCACTAGCCGCCTCAATAAAAGATTCTGTAATCCAATTCGTGCCGATGATTCCAAATCTAATCGTCATAAAATGTAGATCCTCCTATTCGATGAAATCTTCCCATCTTTCTTTTATTTTGGATGGAAGTCGCTAAAAAAGCAACTATCAGCTAGCATTTTTATCTTTTGAAAATGGTTCTATATCCTTGCAAAATTGTTTTATCCTTACACAAAAAAGAATCCAGCAAGTAGCATACTTACTGGATTCTCCTTCTTTATTCTGAAATCGCTTCTGAAATTTCTTTTACCATTTCACTTGTTGATAGCAGTCCTCCGCCTGATAGGTACCAGTAATTTGGATCTAGATAGATAATATGATCATTTTTAGCTGCATCAATGCCATTTACTAACTTATTATCAAGCGTCTTCTCACCTGAAGATTCTCCACCAACAACTGCTCCTCTATCAATGACAAATAAGTAAGCTGGATTTTTTTCTGCTAGATATTCAAATGTAACCTTTTGTCCATGTGTAGATGCCTCAATATTTTCATCTGCTGGAGCTAAGCCTAATACATCATGAATAATCCCGAACCGAGAGTTTTTCCCATAAGCACTTAAGCTTCCGTCATTTACTAATACGATTAATGATTTACCATCTATCGTTTTTGCTTTTTCATTAATGGCAGCAATATCCTCCTCAATTTTTGCTAGTTCATCTGCCACTTCTTGTTTCTTATCAAAAATATCGCCAATAAGATTCATATTATGCTTAAATGAATTCATATAGTCTGTTGTATCAACACCGACATATACAGTTGGAGCAATTTTTTTCAATTCTTCATAAGCAGCTGACTGTCTTCCAGAGATAAAAATAACATCTGGTGATAATTCACTAATTGCTTCAAAATCTGGTTCCTTTAAACTTCCTACATTTGCATACTTTGAATCTTCATATTTAGAAAGATATGGGGGAATGTTTGCTTGTGGAACACCCGCTACTTCTATTCCTAATTTTTCTAATGTATCTAAAACTCCAAAATCAAAAGCTACAACTTTCTTAGGATTGACCGGAACTGTGTCTTCCCCTAATTCATGGGTTACTTTAATTTCTGCCGGCTCTTCGCTATTCTTACTTGAATCTGCTTCTGCATTTGATTTTTCTGTATTGCCACATGCAGCTAATACTGCAAGAACGAATGTTAATAATAATAGGGAAAGCTTTTTCTTCATTCGATAAACACCTCTATAAATTTAATATATAAATTAAATTGAATACATTGCATTTAAAGACAGAATAACCTATGATAAGGTATTATTAGCATCTTTCCTTCCTCATTTTCCTAGAATGATTAGGGATTTTGCTAATTCTAATGGTAGTGTTATTATGGTTTCTTCTGGCGAAGGGACTTAGTTAAGTCAGCCATAATTACACTGCCCCCTTTCTATTTTTCTTCCACCATTAGCTTCTTTTCTACAATGAACCAATCATTTATCAATAGTCAAAATCTTTTTCTATGCAAAATAAACGCATATTCGTTGATTATTAATTTCTTCAATTTGCATATCCATTTCATAAATGTTTTTTAATACTTTTCGATTGATTATCTTTTTAGCTGGTCCATCATTGACGATTTTGCCATTCTTTAATGCAACGATATTATCTGAATAAACAGATGCAAAATTAATATCATGGATAACAATTACTACCGTTTTTCCCAGCTCTTCTACTAATCTTCTTAGCACTTTCATAATTTGCACAGAGTGCTTCATATCTAAATTATTTAGCGGTTCATCCAAAAGGATATATTCTGTATCTTGGGCAACTACCATTGCGATATAAGCTCTTTGCTTTTGTCCACCGCTTAGCTGATCTAAGTATTTATGCTGCATATCCTCTAATTCCATATACTTAATGGCTTCATCTACCATTTTTTCATCTAAATCTGTCAGTTTTCCTTGTGAATAAGGAAATCTCCCAAAGCTTACAAGCTCTCTTATTGTTAAGCGAAGATTGATATTGTTTGCTTGTTTTAATATAGAAATTTTCTTTGCAAGGTCATTGCTTTTTGCTTTATCAATATGCTGGCCATCTATTATGACATCTCCACTGTCTGCTTTAATTAAGCGACTAATAATAGAAAGCAATGTACTTTTCCCAGCGCCATTCGGTCCAATAAAAGAAGTGATTTTTCCTTTTTCTACAGAAAGAGATACATTATCAAGCACTTTTTTCCCACTATATTGTTTCGTAATGTTCTTTACCTCTACCATGCTCTTCTCTCCTTTAGTAATAAATAGATAAAATACACTCCACCTACAAAGTTAATGATCACACTGATAGTTGTTGAAAATGTAAATACTCGTTCTACAATCAGTAACCCACCAACTAAAGAAATAATGCTCAATAGAATAGATCCAGTAATCAAGGTACTGTGCTTATATGTTTTCAAAAACTCACGAGCTAAGTTGACAACCAGTAACCCGAGAAAGGTAATTGGACCAACTAATGCCGTCGCAACAGATACAAGGATAGATACTACAATTAACATATTGCGCACTACCTTCTCATAGTCAATCCCTAAGTTAATAGCCTGGTCTCTTCCTAAAGACATGACGTCAAAGAAGCGACTATATCTTGTAACATAGATAGACACTACTGCGACGATAATAAGACTGATCGTTAAAATATTGGTATTTATATTATTAAAACTTGCAAACATTTTATCTTGAATAATCAGAAACTCATTTGGATCAATTAATACTTGCATAAAGGATGAAACACTAGAGAAAAAGCTCCCCATTACAATTCCAATTAACAGTAATAATAAAATGTTTTGGTCTTCTCTATTAAAGAAAAGCTTATAAAGGATACTTGAAAAAAGAACCATTAATACAACAGACACTAAGAAGTTTATGTTGCTATTCATCATCGTCATCGTGCTTGAGCCAAAAAGGAAAACAACAGCGGTTTGAATAAATAGATAAAGGGAATCTAACCCTAAAATACTTGGCGTTAATATTCGGTTATTTGTAATGGTTTGGAATATCATTGAAGTAAAGGCAATGCAGCCACCAGTTAAAAGAATGGCAACAATTTTTATAGCTCGGCGGGGAATGACGTATTCCCAATTATTGCTACTGACTTTGATTAACATAAATATAGCAATTAGTAGAATCGCTAGAACGGCCAGTACAATAAGTTTTATCTTAGGCTGCTTCATAAGTCTTTCTCCTTAAAAGTAAATACAGGAAGATACCACTTCCGATGACTCCAACCATCACACCAATCGAAATTTCATATGGATAAATAATCACTCTTCCCAGAATATCACAGAATAATACAAATACTGCGCCAAGTAATGCTGTATGCGTTAAGCTGTTTTTTAAATTATCTCCTCGGTATAAAGAAACAATATTTGGAATAATTAGGCCAAGAAATGGAATCATTCCTACTGTCAGTAATACAACAGAAGATACTAGTGCAACGATGATTAATCCTATATTCACCACTCTTTTGTGATTTAGTCCAAGATTAATGGAAAAGTCTTCACCCATTCCAGCAATCGTAAATTTATTTGCATATAGATAGGCAATAATTACTACCGGAATACTTATGTAAAGAAGCTCGTATCTCCCGGCCATGATTAAGGAAAAATCTCCTTGCAACCATGAAGACATATTTTGTATTAAATCATATTTCATCGCAAAAAAAGTGGTAATGGAACTTACAATATTTCCAAGCATTAGACCAATTAATGGAATAAAGATAGCATCTTTGAATTTAATCATATTCAGTATTCGCATAAACAAAAATGTGCCACAAAGTGCAAATACGAATGCTATTATCATTTTTACAATCGGGCTCTCTCCTGTAAAAAGCATTAGAGCGACCAATATCCCCAACCTTGCCCAATCCATCGTACCAGCTGTCGTAGGAGAAACAAATTTATTTCTCGATATTTGCTGCATAATGAGGCCACAAATGCTTAGGCTAACGCCGGCAATGATAATGCTGATTAGGCGTGGAAATCTGCTAATCAAAAGAATTTCTTTTTGATCTGCTGTTAAATGAAAAATATTTTTTGGGTGAATATCAATGACTCCAACAAATAGGGAGATGATAGATAAGACTATTAACAATATAAATAAATACTTTATTTTCATCACGCTATTGAGTAATACTACTCTCTTTCCTCACTCCCCTACTTAGTCGTAAATGATTTTCATTATCATTTAGATTCTTTCTTTATTTTATCATCTTTTTCCAGCTCGTCAATGCTTTTTCAAAGACCTGATAGATTTATCACAAAATTTAAAAAAGAATGATGCTGATTACCTAGTTACTTTGTCATGGTTTAGCATCACCATAAAAATACTTAATTAAGCATGCTGTCGTTCCGTTCCGCTCGAATGCAAAAAAAGAGACCTCCAATGGAGACCTCTTTCACATAACGCTTTATTAGTAATGCACATGTCCTGATGTCATTACCCAAATAGTTCCTCCTGCTACTACGATTGCGCAGAAGAAAGCATAAACGATATTTATAGTTTGTACTTGTCCTTCTCCTTCTGTAAGATGCATAAACATAAACAGTTGAAGAATGGCTTGAATGACAGCCAATGCACCGATAATCCACATAACAGTTATCATTGGAAGATCTGTATATAACTTAGCTCCTACAGCTGCGAAGGTAAGTAATAAAGAAACAATAAAACCTGCAATATGACCAATTGGAAATTTTTCATTTTCATGATTTTTTGCCATCTTTAATTACCCTCCCATTCTAGCAAGATAAACGAATGTGAAGATGAAAATCCACACAACGTCTAAGAAGTGCCAGTATAAACTTATAATAAATGTCTTACGAGCTGTTGTTGGTGTTAAACCATGCTTCATTAATTGAATAATAATTAATATTGCCCAGCCAATACCTATGGATACGTGCAATCCATGCGTTCCAAGCAATACAAAGAACGAAGAAAGGAATGCACTTGTCTGCATTGTTGCACCTTCATGTACATAATGAATAAACTCATTTACTTCCACAAAAACGAACCCTGCACCTAATGCCAAAGTGATAATTAACCAAGTTAATAATCCTTTTAAATTCTGGCGACGCATATACCATATGGCAATCCCACAAGTGAAACTACTTGTTAATAGTAAAAGTGTTTCAATCATGACATCTTTTAATTTAAATAATTCAGCTGGAGTAGGCCCGCCTGCAAAGTTATCCTTTAAAGATCCATAGGCTGCAAACAAGGTAGCGAATAATACAACCTCCGCACCAAGGAAGATCCAGAAGCCTAGAATATTTAAACGGCTTTGCTCTGTCTGATATTCTAGTGGTAAAGACTTATCGACTTTTGCCATTATTTCTCACCTCTCCATGCACGTTCCGTTTTCTTAATAACATCCAGTTTAATATGGTAACCTTCGTCATAATCAAAAGAACGAATTATTAAGCCAACAAAAATACCTAAACTACAGATTGCAGCTGGAATAAACAATTCAAATACTAGTAAGAAACCAACTACACCAAATATTGCACACATATAGAATGGCAACCAAGAGTTGCTCGGCATGTGTATTTCTTCTAACTCTTCTTCTTTTAAAACTAAGCCTTCTTTATTTTTCTTCATATACCAGAATGCATCTAATGCTTTTACTTCTGGAGTGATAGCGAAGTTATATGGCTGAACTGGAGAAGCTGTATGCCATTCTAATGTTCTTGCATCCCATGGATCTGTTGAAATCTTTCTATCTGCATAACGAGTGCTATAGTAAATGTTATAAACAAGTACTGCAAATCCCGCAGCAAGAATAAGAGATCCGATTGCGGAAAGCATGAACAATGGTGCAAATCCAGATTCTGCAGAGAAAGTATAAGAACGTCTTACTGCTCCTTGTAAACCTAAGAAGAACATTGGCATAAATGTTACGTTAAAACCAATATTAAATAACCAGAAATGCCATTTTCCTAAACGCTCATTTAAAGCATAACCGAACATTTTTGGCCACCAGTAATAGAAACCAGCAAATACTGCATACACTACACCTGGTATTAATACATAGTGGAAGTGAGCTACTAAGAATAATGTATTATGATATTGATAGTCTGCTGCAGCCATTGCAAGCATAACTCCAGTTACCCCACCAATTGTAAAGGTTGGAATAAATGCAAGCGACCATAGCATAGCTGTTGTAAATTGAATTCGCCCTTTTCTCATTGTAAATAACCAGTTGAAAATCTTAACCCCAGTCGGAACTGCAATTAACATTGTCGTAATCGAGAATACAGAGTTTACAACAGGTCCAGACCCCATCGTGTAGAAATGGTGAACCCATACAACCATACTTAAGATAGCAATACCTACAATAGATATAATCATTGAATTATAACCATATAGACGTTTTCTTGAGAAAGTCGCAATTACTTCTGAGAACATACCGAAAGCAGGCAAGATTACGATATAAACCTCAGGATGTCCCCATAACCAGAATAAGTTATTCCATAACATCGCATTTCCTCCACCGGAAATCGTGAAGAAATGTGTTCCGAATAAACGGTCAAATGTCATTAATGCTAGTGCAACAGTTAAGATTGGGAATGCAAATACAATAATAACGTTTGTAATTAATGAAGTCCAAGTGAACATTGGCATTTTCATTAATGTCATCCCTTTTGCACGCATTTTTAGGATCGTAACAACAAAGTTGATACCTGTCATTAACGTACCTATACCTGCAATCTGCAAGGCAATGGCATAGAAGTTATTTCCAACCCCTGGCGTAAATTCTTTCCCAGCAAGAGGGAAATAGGATGTCCATCCTGCATCAGGTGATCCACCAATTACGAAAGAAATATTGAATAACATTGCACCACTAAATGTTAGCCAGAAGCTTAATGCATTTAATTGTGGGAATGCAACATCACGTGCACCAATTTGTAAAGGAATTACTACGTTCATTAGTCCAATCAACGCAGGCATCGCCATAAAAAGAATCATGATAACACCGTGTGTTGTAAATACTTCATTGTAATGCTGTGCATCTAAAAAATCCATTTCAGGTGCTGAGGTTTGATATTTCATCATCAAACCATCTACTCCACCACGGAAGAACATTAATACGGCTACGATAATATACATAATACCGATTTTTTTGTGATCAACCGTTGTTATCCATTCATCCCATAGATATTGCCATTTCTTAAAATAGGTGACACCAACTACAATGGCAAGCATTGTTAGCGTAATACCTATTTGAGCAGATAATATGAGGGGATCACCAGTAATAACGATATGTTCCCACTTAATGTGCATCCTCTTCACCCCCGTTTGACTCTTCGTTCTTTTCAAAAGTTTTACCTGGATATCCATGAACTCGATATAGCTCAGGATTTAAATAATAGTTTGAGTCTCCACCTTTCCCGTGATCAATCCACTCTAAATGAGTATTAGAGAAAGTCATACGGCCTAAATGTGTCGGCTTAATAATTTCTTTATATTTTTCCTCAGTTAATTCAGGGGCAGTTTCTTTTACTTCATCTACCCATTCATCATAGTCCGCTAAGGTTTTTGCTTCAACTTCAAATTTCATCTCCGCATAGCCTTTACCGTTAAAGCTTGTATTTTGCCCTTCATAACTACCTGGGTTATCAGCCACAACATAAAGATCTGTTTCAGCCCCATACATTGTGTACTTCTGGCCAGCTAATGCAGGAATCCAGAATGATTGCATTGTTCCAGCAGAAGTTAATTTAAACTCCACTGGTACACCAGCAGGGATATTTACATAGTTGACTGTTTCAATTCCTTCTTCTGGATAGCTAAAAATCCACTTCCAGTCAGCAGAAGTTACATTAATTACAATAGGATCTTGATCTTTATAATCCTCTGGAATATCCTCTAATGCATAAATTGTTTTTACAGTCGGAATCGTTAATGCAATAATAATTAGAAATGGGATTACAGTCCAAACAATCTCAAGCTTTGTACTTCCATGTTCTTCTGGTTCATAATCCGCATTGTCTTTCGTTGCGCGATATTTCCAAACTATGTAGCCAAATAGTCCAAAAACTACTAGACAAACAAAAGCCATTAATACAATAGACCAGTTAATCAAGTCTGTAATACTTCTAGCAACAGGACCTTGTGGATCAAATACAACCATCGATTCACAACCGCTTAAAATGAATAGTGGTACAATTGCTAAAAGTGAAACTAAAATTCCCTTTTTCATTTGTACAGCTCCTTCCGTTTAAGTTCAAATGTTAAACTATTCACAGAATGTTCGATATTTAGACATAGAACATTCATATTACATAGGTAAAATAATGATTATTACTACCTGTATGATGATATCATATCTCGAACCTATTATTTGTGACAAAAAACGTAAGTATAATTTTACCAATTTTCACATTTTCTATTCTTATGTTTTCCGTGTATTCAAGATTTTATCAACCTTTTTATTATATCAGATGCTATTATTAAAATCCATGTCCACACTCTTGTCACAAATACTTTTTCAACCTATAGCATTTCTATGTTCCCCTCTCTCACAAGACATTTAAACGCTTACAAACATTATAGAATATTCTGGTTGGTTTTTCCAATATTTATTCCTCTTCATTCCCTTTTATTCATTTAGTTTATTCTGTTATATTTATCACAGACTATACTTCATTAAACTAGATTATCTTTCCTATTTTATAGATTATCCATATTTAGTTATGCTTTTCAAAAAAACCCTTTAGATAGATAAAAAAAGGCAGAAATATATACCGCCACCAGTAGCAACTGCTCTTGTATCCGTATAAATTTCTGCCTTGTTCAAATACTAATTTTCTAGTATTTCTTGTAATTTCCCTTTTACCATGTCATTTATTTTTTTCACATCTTTTTTAATTTCATCTACAACTTGGCTCCATTTTGAAGAATTCTCTTTTATGGTTGTTTCTAATTCCTCTGCTTTTTCTTTAATTACTTTTTTTGTTTCTTCTACTTTTTCATTTACATTTCCATTATCCTTATTTGCTAGTTTATCACTAACAGATAATACTTTAAAATTTTCCGGTTCTACGTATTGTACAGCCTGATCCATAATTGTCTTAAAAATTGGTACTACATCCCCCGAGCTTTTGCTTGGAAGATAATGTTGATCATCTGTTTTATCATAACCGAGCCACATGGCACCAACTAGATTTGGGGTATAACCCACAAACCATTGGTCCTTTGTACCAGAAATATTACCATTATCTAATTGAGTAGATCCTGTTTTTCCCGCAATTTGGAATCCAGTCACTTTTGCACCTTGACCTGTTCCTGATTTTATAACATCCAGTAGCATCGAAGTCATATCATCTGTGACTGATTTTGATGTTACTCTTGTTGATTCAGGTTCATATTCCGCAATAACGTTACCTGTTGGTCCAATAATTTTTGTAATCAAATGATTCTCCATTCGAACACCATCATTTGGGAACGTAGAATAAGCACTGGCCATTTGTAAAGGGGAAACACCTGTAGTCATTCCACCTAAAGCAATCCCTAAATACTCATCATCTTTTTCATACGGAATTCCAAATCGATCAAGCGATTTAAGTCCCGTTTCTAATCCAATTTGGTCTAATAGCCAGACAGCTGGAACATTTAAGGATTCTTCTAAAGCTTCATACATTGGGACTTCTCCCTTAAATGTTTTTGTAAAGTTTTGTGGTTCATATTTCCCTTTCTTAAAAGGTTTATCCTCAAGCATCGAATCTATCTTATATCCTTTTTCTAAAGCTGGTGTATAAACCGCAAGTGGCTTCATTGTAGATCCTGGTTGTACTTTAATTTGAGTAGCTCGATTAAATCCTCTGAAAACTTGCTCTCCTCTTCCTCCGACTAATCCTCTTACCCCACCTGTTTCTGGGTCAAGCAGCACTGCTCCACCTTGCACTAATGTCCCATCAGCGCTTTTTGGGAAAAGAGAATCGCGAGCAAAGGTCTTTTCTAATGTTGATTGAAGATTTTGGTCCATCTCTGTATAAATTTTATAGCCTCTTTTCAAGATTTCTTCCTGAGTAAGACCATATTTATTGATTGCTTCATCGATAACCGCATCTACAAAGTAAGGATATTCTCTTTCAATAAAGGAGCCTCCCCCATTTTCTAAAACAATTTTTTCTTTTACTGCCTTTTGATATTCTTTCTCTGTTATTTCGTTTAAATCTAGCATTTTCTTTAGAACCACATTACGGCGGGAAACTGCCCCATCATAATTATTATAGGGATCTAATGCAGAGGGAGCCTGTAATATCCCTGCAAGTAAAGCAGCTTCACTTATTGATACTTCTTTAATATCTTTATTAAAGTACTTTAAAGAAGCTTGGCTAATCCCCCATGCTCCACTACCAAAATAAACATGGTTTAAATACATTTGTAGTATTTCTTCTTTTTTATAATGCTTCTCTATTTCTACTGCTAAAAATAATTCCTCTGCTTTCCGTTTATACGTCTGTTCGGAAGTTAACAAGGCATTTTTTGTTAATTGTTGCGTAATGGTACTGCCTCCACCTGTAATTCTTCCTGCAAAAATATTTTTAAAAAAGGCCCGAGTAATTCCTTTTATATCAAACCCATTATGTTCATAAAAACGTTCATCTTCAATAGAAACAACAGCTGCCGGAACATATTCAGGTACATCCTCCAATTCTATTCCTTCCGTTCTTTCTGTTCTTATTTGGGTTGCTTCGTCCCCATCTTTATCGTAAATAATCGTTGCCTGGCTTAAACCAGCCTTCAAGGTACTAACATTTGCCTGTGTCGCTAAATACGTAAAATATAATATTGCCAACAAAACAAACAGTAACCCACCCAAAAGTATAATTTGGGTAAGATGTCTCTTCTTCCAAAAGCGTCGAAACCCTTCCCAATACGGTTTTAGTCTTTCCATTCTATAACCTATCCTTTACTTTTACTAAATAGAATAAATACTATATATTTTCTTTTCTCTCTTTCCTATCAAACATTAGACGTTAATTTCCATTCTTTTGTTGCAAGTTATCTATCAAAACTATATTCTCTTTTTTTGTAAATTACAAGAAGGTATTCCCCTCTCTATTATTACCAAATTTATCAAGGAGCGAGCTCTGTTGTTTATTCTATCGCAGTTTCGGGAAAAGACCTATTATAGAAGAAAAAGGATGTGAGAGATAATGAAAAAAATGTTCAGACGATTGATTACGTGGGGACCTATCATTTATCCCTTCGCCAAAAAAATGTGGGACAAGCGGAAACAGTCCAAGGTAAACTCTAGTACTGCTACACGCTAAAAGAAAAAATCCAATGCAGCCAGGGCTATTCGCCTTAGGCTACATTGGATTTTTTTATGCATTAATATTGTTATAAGCAAGCACTACTTCTTTCACTAAAGCATGGTCTTCATTTAAACCTGATACTTTACTGAAAGCTGTTTGAACTCCATTTTCATCTATTAAGTTCTTTAACTCAATAGACTCTTGATCTTCCGGTGTATAAAAGCGAAGTGCTGATGCCATCACTTCAACTAAGTAAGAAGGAATTTCGTTAAACTCCCTATAATATGCTAAAGCAGGAGCGACTAATCGATCATTGCCACCTAATTTTCTTAATGGTGATCGACCAACTCGTTTTACGTCGTCAACGATATAAACATTTGCAAAACGGCCTAAATATACTTTTGGCAGACATAATGCTGACACAATTAAATTAATAAAATCCAATAAAATCAGCATTCCGCGTTAACTCTCTTAAAAGATTCTATTTAACCAACAATTTATACACCAAAAAAAGAAGGGTTTCCCCTTCTATAAAATCCGTTTTTTTAATCAAACTTCCACTGCACTAGTATCTTTCATCACTTCAATAAAATGGATGTGATGTTCTTCAATATTTTTTATTTTAAAGATATATCCTTCTTCTTCCAAAATATCCCCTTCAACCGCTTCAAAATTTTTAGTCAAAAACCATCCGCCAATCGTATCCACTTCCTCCTCAGATAAATGAGTTCCTAAAAGATCGTTTACTTCGCTGATTAATACTTTGCCATTAAGTATATAATGATCGTCTTTAATTCTGCGAATATCAGAAATTTCATCCTCATCAAACTCATCTCTGATGTCTCCTACAATTTCCTCTAGTATATCTTCTGCAGTAACAATACCTGAAGTACCACCATATTCATCAAGCAGAATCGCCATATGTGTACGTTCTTTCTGCATTTTAATTAATAATTCTCTTATAGGAACGGTTTCAATGACACGAATAATCGGTTTCATATAGTCCTCTAATCGAATCTCTTGTTTGTTTTGAACAGTTGCCGTTAGAAATTCTCGAATATTAATTAATCCGATTACATTATCCTTATCTCCATTTACTAATGGATAACGAGTGTAATTCTCCTCTTCCAATATATTCATTATTTCATCAAAGGTATTATCTACACTAATCGTAACCATTTCGGTTCTCGGCACCATGATTTCTTTGGCAATTCGTTCATCAAATTCAAAAATATTATTTACATATGCTAGTTCATTTTTATTGATTTCACCGCTTTTATAGCTTTCTGACATTAAAATTCTTAACTCTTCTTCTGAGTGTGCAAGTTCATGTTCTGATGCTGGTTTTAATCCAAAGATACTTGTCAAAAGTCGTGCAGACCCATTCAACAACCAAATAAAAGGATATAATATTCGATAGAACCAAATAATTGGATTTGCAAAGGTTAATGTTATAAGTTCTGCCTTTTGAATAGCAACCGTCTTTGGAGCAAGTTCTCCAACAACAACATGCAAGAAGGTTACAAGTAAAAAGGATATAACAAAGGCAATCACGTGAGATAATGCATTCCCAATGGATAACTTAATAAATAGTGGCTCAAGAATTTCCGCGAAAGTGGATTCTCCAATCCAACCTAGTCCTAAAGCTGTAACAGTTATCCCTAATTGGCAAGCTGAAAGATATTCATCTAAATGTGTCGTTACCTTTTTTGCCGCTAATGCACCTTTTTTTCCTTCAGCAACTAACTGATCGATTCTTGAACTCCTGACCTTTACTATTGCAAACTCGGTTGCAACGAAAAAAGCAGTTAAAGCAATTAATATCACAAATAAAATCAAATTAAAAATTTCCAATAAGTAGCCCGTAAAGGGGCTTACACCTCCTGATAATAAAAGCGCATCCGCATTTCTCCAATAAAAGGAGAGACGCTGTTGCTTATAATAATTCCCATTCCTTTTAGTTAAATTTTTTATGCAAACCTTAAAAAAACAGTTTAATTTAGCAAAAGCAACAATGCTTGTATTAAAGATATACTTTCATGAGATATAGTATTTCTTACTTCTTTCTTTTTATGATGGTCCTGAATATCTACTGATAGAAGCATTTGATGAATCTTTTCATTCAAATCCCTCATATTTTCTTTCAGTTCCTCTACATCCAAAGTATTCATTTTGTGATTATTTAATTTCCCCTTAATTTCCTCTAGCGTTAGCTTTCTCTTTTTAAATTCTTCAATAACTTTAATTTGTTCTATTTGTTCTTCTCTATAATAACGATAATTTGTTTGAGAACGTTCTGCTTGAAGAAGGCCAAGGTTTGTATAATAATCTATGGTTCTTTTCGTTACACCAGTAACTTTTGCCAAATCACCAATTCTTAATTTCACATCCCCATCGCTTCTCCTCCTAACCATAACGTTTTAGTTTTACTTTTTTATTATATAAGGGGAATGAGAAAAGATTCAAGCAAAAAACTTCCTATATATAATAGCTTTTCCTTACGCTGACTAAATTTTCACAAAATGTAGGCTTTTTATATTATTAAAATACAATTTAGGTTAAAATATAAGAAGATAAATAGAAAAGAAAAATATATTTAAGAAGGGGAAATGGAGTGGAAACAATTATCAATTTTCTTATGAATAAAGGGGTAAAAAGGTTTTTTATTTTTGCATTAATCATTCTGGGCATCTATGCGCTTAGAAGCATGATTAATTTAATGCTATTTACTTTTATCCTTTCTTTTTTAATGGATCGCATGGAAAAAATTATCTCCAAGCGAATTCACGTTAAACGAAACGTTATAGTTAGCCTCCTCTATCTGGTAACCATCGGAATTCTTTCCTATAGCTTTATTAAATATTTGCCAATGCTTGTAGAAGAAATAACGGCATTAGTTAGACAAGTAATGGATTTTTATTCCCGTCCACATGATAATGAGGTCTTAAATTATATTGTTTCCATCATTCAAGAAAGACAAATCAACAGCTATTTGGAACAAGGACTTGGCATTGTTGTCAAATATTTCTCAAGTATCAGTTCCATAAGCATACAATTCATACTCGCTATGATTCTAAGCTTCTTCTTCCTTTTAGAGAAGCCGCGATTAATAAAATATAAAGAAAACTTTCGTAAAAGTAAAATTGCACCTTTTTATAATGAAATTGAATTCTTTGGCAAAAAATTTGTGTTAACATTTGGAAAAGTATTAGAAGCTCAAGTTATCATAGCTTTAGTAAATTGTATCTTAACGACTATCGGATTATGGATCCTTGGTTTTCCTCAATTACTAGGCTTATCTCTGATGATATTTGTCTTTGGGCTTATCCCAGTTGCAGGGGTTATTATTTCCCTCATACCGTTGCTGACAATTGGGTACACAATTGGTGGATACACCTATATTATTATATTGATTATCTTTATTTGTGTTATCCATGCTATTGAAGCTTATATTCTTAATCCGAAGCTAATGTCATCGAAAACAAATTTACCTGTATTTTTTACTTTTATTGTGCTTATCTTCTCTGAACATTTCTTTGGAGTATGGGGCTTAATCATTGGAATACCTGTGTTTGTTTTCCTTTTAGATATCTTACAGGTACAAAGTATGGATCCCAATAGAGAAAAAGACATGATAAAGGAATAAACCCGTCTACCTTTTTATACACATAAATAGAAAAGCAGGTTGAATACACTTTGTACCGTGTATCTAACCTGCTTTTTCATTAAATAAACATTACCGAATTAATACTTCAATACTGCTCCTGTATTCGCAGATGTCACAAGCTTAGAATATCGTGCTAAATAGCCACTTTTTACTTTTGATTCAAACCCTTTCCATTCTGCTTTCCTTTGTTGCCATTCTTCCTCAGGTACTACAACATCCATTGTACGATTTTCAATGTCAATCACAATATGATCGCCATCTTTAACAAATGCCAACGGTCCTCCTTCTGCCGCCTCTGGTGAAGCATGGCCGATAGATATACCGCGAGAAGCACCTGAAAAACGCCCATCTGTTACAAGCGCAACTTTGGGACCAAGACCCATTCCAACAATTTGTGAAGTAGGTGCTAGCATTTCCGGCATACCCGGTCCTCCTTTTGGTCCTTCATAGCGAATGATAACAACATGCCCTTCCTTCACTTTGCCTTTCACTAATCCCTCTAATACATCATCCTGTGAGTCAAACACAATAGCTGGCCCTTCATGACGTTGAATTCCGTTTTGAACACCACCTGTTTTAATGATAGCACCTTGAGGAGCAAGATTACCAAACAAGACTGCTAATCCTCCTGTTGAGGTATGAGGATCATCGATTGGACGAATCACTTGATAATCCTTCACTTTACATCCAGCAATATTCTCTCCAAGTGTTTTCCCAGTAACAGTTAATGTATCCAGATGAAGAGCCCCTTCCTTTTTGGATAGTTCATAAAGAGCCGCTGAAACTCCTCCAGCTTCATGTAAATCTTCAATATGTACATCAGAAGAAGGAGCAAGCTTCGATAAATGAGGTACTCTTGATGCAACTTGATTGATTCTTTCAAGTGGATATTCTACGCCCGCTTCATGTGCTAAAGCCAATGTATGAAGAACAGTATTCGTTGATCCTCCTAATGCCATGTCCAATGCAAAGGCATTATCAATTGCCTTTTCTGTCACAATATCTCTTGGTTTAATATCCTCATCTATTAAATGCATCAGCTGTTTAGCAGATTTCTTTACAAATTCTTTTCTCTCAGGTGCGACAGCAAGAATTGTCCCATTTCCAGGCAAAGCAAGACCTAATGCTTCAGCAAGACAGTTCATTGAATTTGCTGTGAACATTCCGGAACAAGAACCACAGGTCGGACAACCAAATTGCTCTAATTCTCTTAGACCACCTTCATCAATTTTGCCTGACTGGAAAGCCCCTACTCCCTCAAACACAGATGATAAAGAAATCTTCCTCCCATCACTAGTAACACCAGCCTTCATTGGTCCACCACTTACAAAGATAGTAGGAATATTTAATCGTAGGGAGGCCATCATCATTCCTGGTGTAATTTTGTCACAGTTTGGGATACAAACCATTCCATCAAACCAATGTGCAGCAACTACCGTTTCAATGGAATCTGCAATAATTTCACGGCTTGGCAAAGAATAGCGCATTCCAATATGCCCCATCGCAATTCCATCATCCACACCAATTGTATTCATTTCAAATGGAACGCCGCCTGCTTCTCTTATTGCATCCTTTACAATCTTTCCAAATTCCTGTAAATGAACATGTCCTGGAACAATATCAATATATGAATTGACTACAGCAATAAATGGTTTATCAAAATCCTCCTCTTTTACCCCAGCAGCTCGCAGTAAGCTTCGATGTGGCGCACGATCGAATCCCTTCTTTATCATATTACTTCTCAATTGTGTCACTTCTACCCCTCCAATTATCCGATTAAAGCGAAAAATCTGTATATTTAAACTTTTACTTATTGTAACACTATAAAAGCAAAATTGGTATAATTTCTTCTTGAGATTATAAATAGAAATCGATATCGACAATCCTTTTTACCAAAAAACAAAAACATTGTTAAATTAGGTTTTTTCTAACGGACAATGTTAGAAGTTCTCACATAATAACCTTATGTATTCTAATTCTCCTGTCCTTCTTAATCCATTCTCAGCCAACTTAATATTATATAAAAATAATTTTTCTGTTAGTAATTTCATTAAATACGGCTGTAAATAAAGCTCTATAGATAAACAAAAGCAATGAAGTTCCTATTATCCCTTCATTGCTTTTTATTGATTTCATTATTCTCTATTTAATAAAGTGAATCATCACTTTAGTGTGTTTCCTTGCTCCCACTGAGAATTAGTAGAACCATTTCGGATATTAATGGACAGTTAATCTCCGTCTATCCTATCCGTTCTCCTAAGCAAATATTTCACTAATTTGTTTCACTTCTTCTTCTGTTAACGCCACTTCTAAGGTTCTCAGATTATTCTTAAGCTGACTAGTTGATTTCGCTCCTGGAATAATCACATCAACTGCAGGCTGTTCTAATAGCCATGCTAATGCAAAATGTGTTGCATCAAAGCCTTTTTCTTCAGCCATTTGCTTTAATTTGTCGACTTTTTCAACATTTTGAATAAATGCCTCTCCTTGAAATAGAGGATTATTTTGTCTGCCATCACTAATTGTGGAATCCTTTGAATACTTTCCAGTCAATAGACCAGAAGCTAAAGGAAAATATGGAACAAAGCTAATGTTATGTTCAACACAATACGGTAAGTACATTTCCTCTGCTTGTCTTTTAAATAATGAATATTCTGCTTGGAATACTTCTAAATAGCCATCCTGATTAAATGCCTTTAGTTGTTCAGCATCCAAATTAGAAGCTCCAACTGCAAGGATCTTCCCTTCATCCTTTAACTCTTGTAACGTCCCTGCAACTTCAGCCATTGGAGTGACATCATCTGGAAAATGAACATAGAATAAATCAATATAATCTGTTTGCAGTCGCTTTAGACTGTCTTCTACAGATTTCCGTAAAAACTCTCTACTATTATCAAGTTGTATTTTGCCATCCACTAATTTATGAGCAGCCTTGCTTGCAATGACGATATCTTGGCGGTTACCTCTTTCCTTTAGCACCTCTCCAATTAATTCCTCTGATCTTCCTAATCCGTATACATAAGCAGTATCAAGAAAATCAATTCCAGCATCTAATGCATTTCTTACTACATTTTTTCCTGTTTTATCATTTAAATTCGGAAATAAATTATGACCACCGACAGAGTTCGCACCATATCCCAGCTTCGTAACATGCATAGCCGTTTGACCTATTTGAACTTTACTACTCAAAAAGATTCATCTCCTTCATTAGTATATAGACAACTATCTATTCACTCCTAGTATGCGTATTTCTGTAATAAGAGTAAAGTAATTCGCTTTATATTCTATTTTTGAACAAGTATCATATACTTTTTAGAAGAACAAATAAAGAAAGGACTTCGATTATCTGTGCATGTATTAAAAAACGGAATCTTTTTTCTCCTTATTCTCCTTCTATTCCTTACACTTTGGTCGATGAGGGGAGTTTCACTGCTATTAAATTTTCCTTTTCTACTTATTCTTATCGTTCCCTTATGGATATATTTTCGAATCCAACAAAACAATCAGCGAAAAGCGGTACTACTTTCAAAAGAATTTCCAATTAATCTATTTTTCGTATATATGCTGACAGTTATCTATGTAACATTGGAGCCTTTTCACTTTACTCCACCTAGTCTAAATGACGGAAAAATGAATCTAATTCCTTATGTTCAAATTCTATATCAATACAAATATAAACCGCCTTTTTTTTGGATGCTATATACGCTCGGAAACATCCTTTTATTTATCCCATTTGGTCTTCTACTTCCTTTTTTGTATAAAAAGCGATTTAGAGCATTCGTTATACTAGGACTTGCTATTCTCTGCTCCCTTTCTATTGAGACTATTCAATTTTTCTTTACTGTAGATAGAGCTGCAGATATAGATGATTTCATTCTAAATATCTTTGGAGCAATGGTTGGCTATTTTCTCTTTTTATTTATGGGGCTATTCGCGCGACGATTATTACATAAGTGCTAAACATTAATCTTTTTAAGATGCTAGCTTTATATAGAAAGAGGCTGGACAAAACTAAATAACCAATCTTTAAAGACGAACAATATCTAATTTAGCTCTTAAATAAAGCTACTTTCTCATGATGGTTATCTATGTTTTTAAATATAGTTAAGTGTAAAAACTAAGTAGTTCCATTGCGCTACAGACGCACGATGCGCCGGGGGAGGAAGCTGAGCCTTCTCGCATGCGCTGCGGGGCCTTAAGCGTCTCTATTTCCCGCAGGAGTCAAGCGTCCTCCGCTCCATTCCACTTCGTTTTTAAACTTTTTTTCAAATTGAAAAACACGAACTTTTATGTATACTAACTATACAAAAGTTCGTGTTTATTATTAGTTGAAATACTTTTGTCCCAGCCTCATCCTATAACAATAACCTTTTTTACGGGTAGATTTTCTATTCTTCCCCGATGATTCTTACTTCTGTTTCAAGGTCTACGTTAAAATTTTCTTTTACCGTCTTTTGCACATGCTTTATTAAAGATAGATAGTCATTTGCTGTTGCATCTTCTACGTTTACAATAAAACCAGCATGTTTTGTAGATACTTGCGCACCGCCAATTTTCGTTCCTTGAAGTCCGCTGTCTTGAATAAGCTTTCCCGCAAAGTGGTTAGGCGGTCTTTTAAACACACTTCCACATGAAGGATATTCTAATGGTTGTTTTGACTCTCTTAAGAAAGTAAGTTCATCCATTTTTGCTTTGATATCTGCATATGTTCCTTTTCCAAGGGAAAAAGTTCCCTCTAATGCTACCCAGCCATTTTTTCCAATACTACTTGTACGGTAGCCAAGCTCTAATTCTGCTTTTGTTACTGTGCGAATATCCCCAGTTCTAGTTAAAACTTTTGCGGCTTCCAATACGTCAGAAACTTCCCCCCCATAAGCACCAGCGTTCATATACAACGCTCCTCCTACAGAACCTGGAATGCCACAAGCAAACTCGAGTCCTGTTAAAGAATGCTCTAGGGCAAATCTAGATGTCTCAATAATTGGAGCACCACTTTGAGCAATCACTTTATTACCATCAAGGGAAATAGCATCAAGCTTTGTTAAATTAAATACAACTCCACGAATTCCGCCATCTCTAATTAGCACATTTGAACCATTTCCTAAAATAGTGATTGGCATATTTTCGCTTAATGCCAATTTATACCCAGACTGTAATTGCTCGTACGTAAGAGGAAAAAGCAAGAAATCAGCCTTCCCACCAATTTTCGTATACGTATATTTATTTAACGCCTCATCAATCATTACACTTTCATTAGGCAATATTTCTAGAAATTTTTTAATTAATATGTTTTTATCCATTAATCTCAACCTTCTGTACGTATTTCTGACTACACTATTCTAATAGTATACCAAAATTATAAAATGGTACGACGCTATTAAGCAAATTTATGTGAAATCATACTCAATCCCATTATATGAAACTCCCCTTCTCTTCATGCTAATAAAAGGGGGAAGACCAGTTTGCTTATTCATGCTGGATGGTAAAACAGCATTTAACAGGTTGAAAAATACAAAAAAAGCTAAGCAATCTCTTTTTATTGATTACTTAGCCGCCATTACTAATTCTTTTTCCTTTTGATGCAATAAATCATAGGAAAGGCATGCTGGTTTATTGGTTCTCGGATCTTTTACTACGACAGCATCTATTTGAAAAACTTCTCTTAATACCTCTTCTGTCATTACTTCTTCTGCCGTTCCTTCTTTCATTAATTGACCATTTCTCATTGCAACCATATGATCCGAAAATCTTGCTGCGTGATTAAGGTCATGAATAACCATCACAATCGTTCGATTTTCTTCTTCATTTAATTTCTTTAATAATTTCAAAACTTCCAATTGATGAGCCATATCCAAATAGGTTGTTGGTTCATCTAGGAGAAGAAGATTTGTTTCCTGTGCAATCGCCATGGCAATCCATGCTCTTTGTCGCTGTCCACCTGATAACGTATCGACTTCCTGGTTTTTCAATTCCGTTAACCCAGTGACATCCAACGCCCAATTTATTACTTCTTTGTCTTTCTCCCCTAAGCGTCCAAAGCCTCTTTGATGAGGTGATCGCCCATAGGATACTAAATCAAATATCGTTAATCCATTAGGAGCTTCTGGAGATTGAGGAAGAACTGCCATTCTTTGCGCAATTTTTTTTGTTGGTATTTTGTGAATCATTTCTCCATCAAGATAAACATATCCTGCTTTTGCCTTATGGATCCGCGCAAGTGTTTTTAATATCGTTGATTTTCCGCAACCATTTGGTCCAATAATAGTAGTGATTTTTCCCTCTTGGACACGTAAATTTAAATCATGGACGATAATTTTGTCTTCGTATCCAATTTTAAGTTTGTCTGTTGATAGTATATCCACTTATTCTCCCCTCCTTTATTTCTCTCATAAATTTATCTATTATATTTTTTCTGTAGAATTAAACAGCTGTTAAAATAATCCTCTATTTACACTTTTCTTATTTTCTCATTTATTCATTTCTTTATTCCCTACATATAAATGAAATACTAAATGATAATGATTTTCATTATTTATTATAATTTGAACAAAGCTTTCATTCAAGACTATTTAAACAAATTTAACAAGATTTATTTCTTGTAGCTTTAGATGATTTCATTCATACAAAAAAGCCTGCTTAACAAGTTCAGACTTTTTTGTCGGATATACATTCAAAAATACTGGCCCCAATTAATTGGATGATCTCTTTTCCTTTTTGATTAGTTGGTAATTGATCTGTTAAAACCGCAACATAGATAATTTCATCCTCGTACTCGATAATAGCACAATCGTGTTCGACCTTATCTAACTCTCCTGTTTTATTGGCAATCCTAATAGAGCGATTCTCTCCAAGATAATAGGGCAGTTTATCAAGAAGTTGCTGATTGCTTAGGATTCTCTTAGCACTTTGATTCTTATCGTTCTGAATAGCCTTTAAACACCGAATAATGTCTAGAGGGGAAGTATAGTTATCCAATTTTCTTTCTCTTGCTTGTTGATCCATCATTTTTCGTTGAAGAACTGTATTGGACATTCCAAGCTGTTGGCATCTGCTATTAATACTTTCCAGTCCAAGTCGTTCAATCAAATAGTTGGTTGCCATATTATCTGAAACAATAATCATCGAAGTAAGTAAATCACCGATTGATAAATAGCTTTGTGGGGAGATGTATTGAACGATACCCGCTCCTCCTGCTTTCCGAATATTATCAACTCTTATTAACTCGTCCAACTCTAAGGTTCCACTTAGGCTTTGCATAAATCCTTCTATCATAATTGGTAATTTAATTAGACTAGCACTTGGAAAGACATCCCTTTCGTTTAGAAAAAAAAATTGTCCCTTCCACTCAATAGCTATCCCTAAATGACCTTGTCCCCTATGCTCCTGTGCAATTTTGTTTATACTTTTGCTTAATCTCTCTATATCCATTCTGCTATCTCCTAATAAAGATGACATGCTACAAAATGACCATTTTCTCGTTGCTGCCAAGTTGGCTTATCATTGGCACAAATATCCATTGCATGAGGACAGCGCGTTCGAAAAACACAACCACTTGGTGGGTTTACCGGACTTGGTATCTCCCCTTTTAAGATGATTCGTTCCCTTTTGTCTTCTATATCAGGATCTGGAATCGGAATAGCAGAAAGGAGCGCCTGTGTATATGGATGAAGTGGATTCGAATACAACTCTTTACTATCTGTTAATTCTACTAAATTCCCTAAATACATGACGCCAATTCGATCACTAATTTGCTTTACCATCGATAAATCATGGGCTATAAATAGATAGGTTAATTGTTTTTCTCTTTGTAATCGTTTTAATAGATTTACTACTTGAGCTTGAACAGAAACATCTAATGCAGAAATCGGCTCGTCAGCAATAATAAATTCAGGCTCTAACGCCAAAGCTCTTGCTATGCCAATTCTTTGTCTTTGCCCCCCACTAAATTCATGTGGAAATCGATTACCATGTTCTCTATTTAGACCAACACTTTCCAATAACTCATCTATCCTTGCATTTTTTTCTTCCTTTGTATGATACACTCCATGAATTTCCAAAGGTTCTGCCAAAATCTCTCGCACAGTAGAACGAGGATTTAACGAAGCATAAGGGTCCTGAAAAATCATTTGCATTTTGCGACGAAACGAAAAAGTATCCTTTTCAGAAATGTTCTCCATATTGGTATCATTATACAGAATCTGTCCATTTGAAGCTTTATACAGTCCAATAATCGTCCTACCCAATGTCGATTTTCCACAGCCTGATTCACCAACAATGCCAAATGTTTCTCCTTTTTTAATTTGAAAGGAGACATTTGATACAGCTTGTAATGTCGTATTTTTTTCTAATTCAAAATATTTTGATAGATTATCTACCTTCAATAGAACTTGCTGTGCCATATCATTCTCTCCTTATTCCCAATATCTTCTTGCTATACATAATTCTTTTTCATAGTTTGTATTTTTTAAAGGAATAATTTCGATTGTTTTTCCTGTCTTAGGAGAATGAAGCAATTTATTTTCTCCATAATAGATACCTACATGGTGAATCTTTCCTTTCCCTTCCTCGTAAGCAAAAAATAATAAATCTCCTGGCTCTATTTCATCTAAAGGAACATTTTTCCCTGCCTCTGCCTGCTCACTTGCATCTCTTGGTATCACATAACCATTTGCTAAACACATGGAGTAACTGAAACCTGAGCAATCATAACCATAAGAACTCATGCCACCCCATAAATAATCAAGACCCAAAAATCGTTCTCCTTGCTTTACTATATCCTTCCCCGTTCCTTTACGGACATCTTGAGAGGAGGAATAACTGGATACATCCTCCGCTTTAATCCACCCTTCTCCAGTAGGTGTAGTCACTTGTACCCATTCCCCTTCTTGATTTTTTAGTGGAAGCCTCGTTTGGAAGGCTAATTGCAATACAGCATCTTTATTGACATCACATAAATCTGTTGTAGATGCTTCAATAACTGCAATCGGTCCACTTTGTAAAGAGTAAATCCCTTTTTCTACTAATTGTTTTTTCGGTATCCACCCCGGATAACCTAGCTGATTTTTTTTAGTCGCTTGATTGGGCAATGCAACAAACATCCAGTCCTCTTTTTCTGCCAAGACATATACCTCTTGGCCATACAATACTTGTGATTGTACTAAGTTCCCGGTACAAAGCTCCAGTCCTTTTTCATAATCAAGGCTATCTATCCAGTTCTTCATATCACATGGATTATCAATTGCCATACAATCAATTTCCCTTGCCGAGTCTTCACTTGTCCAAAGGGTAGCAACAGGAACATCCACTATTTTCACATCATATTTACTCATCCCACATTCTCCTTTTCTTGTCCAAGAATATGATTTATTCCTAAGCCAAATTGATCAGATAGAGTGATGCTTCTTCCGTTATATTGAATACCTCCACCCACTATATCCTCAGCCAACATCAGTGGTGCATCAAAATCATAACGAGTTATATTCTTTTTACTTGCTGCAAAATGTGCAGCTGCCGTAATTCCTAATTTCGTTTCAATCATACTTCCGACCATACATTCTACTCCAGAGACTTCAGCCAGATGGTTAATAATCTGAGCTCGGTAGATCCCTCCCGATTTCATTAATTTAATATTAATCAAATCAGCACTACGTGTTTTTAGCACCTCAAAGGCTTGATTCGGAGTAAATACAGCTTCATCAGCCATAATTAAAGTATCTACTGAATCGGTTACTTTCTTCAGTCCTTGTATATCCGCTGCTTTAACCGGCTGCTCAACTAATTCGATGTTTAGTCCTAAATCCTCCATTTTTCGTATTGCTGTTACTGCTTCTTTCGGGCTCCAGCCTTGATTAGCATCCAATCTTAATTTAATTTCCTTCCCTACTCTTCGTCTAATTTCTATCATTCTATTAATATCCGTTTGAATTTCATCTTTTCCAACTTTAATCTTTAATACAGTAAACCCTTGCTTAACATAGCTTGCTGCGTCTTCTCCCATTTCAATCGGATCATTAACACTTACTGTATAATCTGTTTCCAATGTATTATTATATCCACCTAATAATTGATAAAGCGGCAGTTTACAATATTGAGAAAAACAATCATAAAGCGCCATATCAATTGCTGCTTTTGCACTTACATTTCCTACAAGTATTTGATGGATTCCTTGAAGTAATAATTCGAGTTGCAAAACACTTTTACTCAATAAATATGGTTTGAACACTTCATGAATAGACGCTTCAATGCTTTTCAGGCTGTCTCCAGTTATCACTAAAGTCGGTGGTGCTTCTCCCCAACCAACAATTCCGTTTTCACATGTAATTTTTACATATACAGAATCTGCAATAGTTACGGTTCGTAATGCAGTCTTAAAAGGCTTGATTAACGGAACTGCGACACGGAATGTTTCAATTCTTGTTATCTTCACTATGTACCATCCTTATTAAAAAAATTCTAGTTTTATGGTGTTAATTAATTATTGACTCGTTCTAAAACTTTCAATCTCCTTCTATCGTTATTCCACCCCACTATCAATCATTAATACTTTCTCATTCGTGTTTATTTCCGCATTCACACCTAGCGGGATTGACACTTGAGGAGAGCAATGTCCTATTTTAAATCCCTTCATCGCTGGTTTCCCAGCTTTTTGAATGTAGTGATCCATCACTTCTTCTAATGCAAGTGATTTATCTCTTTTAGAATGACATTGATGGAAGTCACCGATAACGATTCCGGCAGCATCGGTTAGCTTCCCAGCTTGCAGTAATTGATTAAGCATCCGATCTACAGAGCGCGGTTCTTCATTTATATCTTCTATCAATAAGATATTCGATTTTGTATTTATTTCAAAAGGAGTACCAATTGAACTTGTGATAAGGGAAAGATTTCCTCCTGTTATCCTTCCAGATGCCTTCCCTTCCACTAAAACCTCTAGCGGTGAGTATTCTTCGGTATATAGCATTTCCTTTGGTTCAAATAATTGTTGGAATAGGTCTTTCGATAAAGGATGACAGTCTTCCTTCCCAATATCAGAAGAAAGCATTGGACCATGAAAAGTAACCAATCCAGTGCTATTAGAGATAGCTGTATGCAAAAAAGTTATATCACTATAACCCCAAAATATTTTTGGATTTTGAGAAATTATTGAATAGTTAATCTTACTTGCCAACCTTGCTGTTCCATATCCTCCACATGCACAGAAAATTCCTTTTACTTCTTTATCTAAAAATGCATTTTCTAAATCTATTAATCTAAATTCATCTTCTCCTGCTAAATAACCGTAATGGTCGTAAACATGTTGTCCAACTTTAACTTTTAAACCTAATTCCTCTTCCAGATAGCTAATACCTTCCCTTAAAAAGTTGGGCGATGGCGGACTTGCTGGGGCGATTACTGCAACAGTATCTCCTTTTTTTAAACGTTCCGGCTTTATCACTTTTTTAATCCCTTTCTCGTTTCGTTTTTTGAATGCTTTAAGGAAAAAAGGGATGCCTTCCGTTCATCCCTTCTCCCCTCCATTTATTTTTTATCTGCCCATTTTAACTCAAGATATCCAACTGGATGACGAACAATTCCCGTCACACTATCATTTTGTAAATACACATAGTTATAGAAATGAATTGGGAAAATTGGTGCCTCATCAAGCAATAACTTTTCTGCTTTATACATTAATTCATAACGTGTTGCTTCATCAGATTCACTCTTAGCATCTTTAATTAATTGATCATATTCAGCATTTGACCAACCCGTTCTATTCATTGCTAAACCTGTTTGGAAGTTTTCCAAAAAGTTAATTGGATCACCATAGTCTGCTAGGAAGGAACTTCTGGATAATTGCAGCTTCAATGCTGTTTGTTCTTGAGTAAAGACACTTGATTCCATATTTGCAAGCTTTACATCTACCCCAAGATTATCCTTAAACATTGCTTGTAGAGCTTCCGCTATTGCCTTATGTGTATCATTTGTGCTATAGGTGAGCGTCACTTCTGGTAATGTTTTATAGCCTTCTTCCTTCATTCCTTGTTCAAGTAATTTCTTTGCTTCTTCTACATCTGTTTTTATTAAATCTCCACTCGTTTCACGAAAATCATTTCCGTTATTGTCCAAGTATCCATAAGAAACAAAACCATATGCAGGTTTCTCCTGATTTTTTGTTACATAATCGACAATTTGCTGTTGATCAACTGCTAAAGCAAAGGCTTTACGGATATTTTTATTTGTGAAAGGTTCTTTTGTTACATTAAATCGATAGAAGTATGTTCCTGCCTGGTCTTCTACTTTTACTTTTCCTTCATTAAATAATTGCTCACTTAATTCTGCTGGAACATCAGAAGTATCCAATTCTCCATTTTGGAACATTTGATATTCAGTATTAGAATCATCTACCATTGCCCAATGTATTTTATTAAGTTTAACCGTATCAGCATCCCAATACGTTTCGTTTTTCTCCATTTCAAAATAGCTGTCATGCTCCCATCTTGTTAATTTAAACGGACCATTTCCTACAAATGAATCTGCCTCTGAAAACCATTCTGGATTCTCCGTTGCTACCTTTTCATTAATCGGGAAAAAGGCAGGATTGGTGATGACATTTAAGAAATAGGCCTGTGGGCTTGTTAACATAACCTCAAACGTCTTTTCATCAATCGCTTTAACTTTTACATCATCCGCTGAGCCCTCTCCGTTTGCATATGCTTCTCCTCCCTCAATGAAATAACCAAGAAAGGCAGCTGGCGATTTCGTATCTGGATTTAACAATCGCTTCCATGCAAATTCAAAATCCCCAGCAGTAACCGGATCTCCATTAGACCAATTTGCATTCTCCCTTAAGTGGAAAGTATATACTTTCCCATCTTCTGATACATCCCAATTTTCAGCAATGGCAGCTTGAGGCTCATGGTTGTTATCCAATCGGGTTAAGCCCTCCATTAAATTATTTAAAGCTGTCCAGGAAACACTATCAAAACCAATCGGCGGATCGAAAGAACTAGGCTCTTGTCCATTATTTAAATATAATATCTTTTCTTTCGTCTCCCCAGATGACTCTTCCTTCCCTGCATCACTATTTGCTGTACATGCAGCAAGAGAAAAAATTACAACCATAGCCAAAAAACTTATCCATATCTTTTTCATCGTATTCCCCCCACATCGTTTTCATCTAGCAATCTATAAAATGACTTTTCCTTAAAGTCAAAAAATAGCATAAACTTACACTGCTAAAAAACAGTTTCTTTTTACATCATTAGATTGTGTGCAATATGCGTTTTGCTCGCTCATCCTGGAGCCAGCAGTTGATTTGATGGTGATTGTTCAAATTACTTTCTAATGGATACACCCGCTTGCAAACTTCCATAGCATAGGGGCATCTAGCAGTAAAAGAACATCCTTCTGGCGGTGAAAATAAGTCTGGTGGTGTTCCGTCTATCGGTACTAGTTCTCCTTCTTGGTCCAATCTAGGTACAGAGTTTAATAGACCTCTTGTATAAGGATGCTGGGGAGAATAGAAAATGTCTCGTCTATTACCCATCTCCACTATTTTTCCAGCATACATAACTGCCACACGGTCAGCTACTTGTGCAACTACGCCTAAATCATGTGTAATTAAAATGATCGATACATCTCTTTTTTGCTGAATCTCTCTAAATAGGTCCAAAATCTGCGCTTGAATGGTTACATCTAAAGCAGTTGTCGGCTCATCTGCAATCAAAATCTCTGGCTCGCAAATCAATGCCATCGCGATAACAATTCTCTGTCTCATCCCTCCACTAAATTGATGGGGATATTGTTTTAATCGCATTTCTGGATTAGGGATTCCAACTAATTCAAGCATTTCAATAGCTTTACTCTTTGCTTCCACTTTTGAGATTTGCTTATGCTGCTTAATCCCTTCCATAATCTGATCACCAATTGTTAACGTAGGATTTAAGGCAGTCATTGGATCTTGAAAGATCATGGAGATAGAAGAACCTCGAATTCCTCTCATTTCTTCCTCTCTCAACTTTGTTAAATCTTTCCCTTTATATAAAATAGAACCATCCTTGATTTTTCCCGGCGGACTGGGGATTAATCGCATAATCGTTTGGGAAGTTACACTTTTTCCACAACCAGATTCGCCGACAATTGCTAATGTTTCCCCTTTTTTTAATGAAAAATTCACTCCTCTGACAGCTTGTACCTCTCCTCCATATGAAGCGAAAGAAACATGTAAATTATTAACTTCTAACAGACTCCCCATTATTTCCCACCCCTTAACTTTGGATCTAATGCATCCTGGAGTCCATCACCCAACACATTAAAAGCAAACATCGTAAGTGAAATAAATAATGTTGGGAAAAATAGTCTCCACCAATGACCTGTTAAAATAGCAGATAGTCCTTCATCTGCCATTACCCCCCAACTTGTTAAAGGAGCTTGAATACCAAGCCCTAAAAAGCTTAAGAATGCTTCCGCAAATATCGCGGAAGGAACGGTTAAAGTCATCTGAACAATAATTGGCCCCATAGTATTGGGAAGTAAGTTTTTTCTAATTATTCTGTAAGTTTTTGCTCCAAACGTTTTCGATGCTAAGATAAACTCATAGTTTTTTATTTGCAGAACTTGCCCTCTTACGATACGCGCCATCCCAACCCATCCTGTAATAGATAGTGCGATAATAATGGAACCTAATCCTGGCCCCATCACTACAGACATTAAAATAACAATTAATAGATAAGGTAGTCCATATAATACTTCTACTATTCTCATCAAGATATGATCTACCCTGCCACCCTTGTACCCCGATAGACCTCCATAAGCTACCCCTATCAAAAAATCAATGACAGCAGCAGCAATCCCAACAAATATCGATATTCTTGCTCCATACCAAGTTCTAGAAAACACATCTCTGCCTAAACTATCTGTCCCAAACCAATATTCAGAAGATGGTGGCTGATTTTGATTAATTAGTTTTTGCTCTGAGATCGAATGGGGAGAAAGAATCGGTCCTATAATAGCCATGATAATTAGTAGAATTAAGAAAATTAATGCTCCCAACGCTAATTTATTCTTCCCAAGATTTCGCCATGCTTCCTGCCAATAGGATAGACTTGGTCGAACAACCGCTTCTGCTTCTCCTTTCTTTTTCTCTATTGGCACAAACCATTCGTCAAGAGCAATATCTTCCTTCTCTTCGTACAATGTTTCCTGAGGTAAACCCATTGCTATCCCTCCTTCTTCTGAAGTTTTATTCGAGGATCCAATATGCCATATGCTAAATCAACGAGGAATAGCATGATAATCAAAATGGTACTGTAAAAAATAGTAGTTCCCATAATGACAGGGTAATCACGGTTATTGATACTATCTACAAAGTATTTTCCCATACCAGGTATCGCAAATATTTTTTCAATCACGAATGTTCCTGTTAAAATACTAGCTGCTAAAGCACCTAATAATGTCACAACTGGCAAAAGAGCATTGCGCAGTGCGTGTTTTACAATGATTTTGAATGGAGATAGCCCCTTCGCCTTTGCCGTTTTTATATAATCCTGTGTTAACACCTCTAGCATGCTTGTTCTTGTTAATCGCGCAATAATGGCAGTTGGACTTGTCGCAAGTGCAATCGTCGGTAAAATCATATGCTTCCAGCTTGACCAAGTTGCTGTCGGGAGTATCTTCCAATTTACAGCAAACTGTTGAATAAGCATGGTTGCTAAAACAAAGTTAGGAATGGATATGCCTATTACTGCTATTGTCATCGCTATATAGTCAATGACCCCGTTATGTTTAAGGGAAGCAATTACCCCAAGTGTTATCCCCGAAATGACAGCAACTACTAAGGCAACCATACCGAGCTCAAAGGAAACAGGAAATCCTCTTCCAATCATTTCATTCACTGTTTGAGATGATTTTTTTATCGAAATGCCAAAATCAAAGGTAGCGATTTGTTTTAAATACATTCCATATTGGACAATTAGAGGTTTATCTAGATGATATTGCTCCTCTAAGTTTTTCTGAATAGCCTCATTTGTCGTTCTTTCATCATTAAATGGAGAACCTGGTGTGAAATGCATTAAGAAGAAAGTAATCGTAATAATAACCCATAGAGTTACGAGCATCGAGACAAACCGCTTTATATAATAAGATTTCATCACTCCTCACCACCTAACAAAATGTTGTTCTCATCGCAAGTTCAGTCATAACTAGCATGGCTTGATAAGCTTCTAAAATGCTTTTTGCTTGAAACCGAACTATTGTAGTACCTGGTTCTATTTCGGTTCCTGGCATTAGATGGGCCCATTCTGCTTGTCCATAATTAGCAAACTCAATTCGGAGTAAAGGACTTGTTGGTGGTACTAGCGGCTTTATTAAATGTTTTCTTTCTAGTGCTTCCTTTGTCTTTTCCTTCAATAATTCTCCTGCCTGAGCCGGTGTTAAGCTCAAAGCTGCTGATCTTGAAATACTATTTTTCACAATTGCTGTTGTTACATTGGGAATAAGCTTCTCTGCTTCTTTTGCAGCTTGATCATCCCCTGCAACAAGAAGAATGGGGACTCCATAATACCCTGCGACATAGGCATTAAACCCTAATTCGCCAACTACCACATCATCTATGTACATATTACGAACTCCAAAGATCATGCTATGTGTCATAACACCAGGAACGGAAGCTCGTGCATGATAGCCAACAAAGATTGCCCCATCATATGTAGCATCAAGGCCCTGTACCATTGAGTACGGCTTGACATCTCCTGTTATTATCTTTGTTTTCGGATGAAATCTTTCTACCAATAAATTATTCATTTTACTATGACTATCATTCACAACTACTTCTTCTACGCCCTGGTCAAACAAGCTTGTTACAACATAGTTCGCCTCATCCGTCATTAGAATCCGGCTTCTTTCGTAATTTAACTTAGTTGAATCAACCTGTGTGTGATCAATTAATCCTGTTATTCCTTCCATATCAACAGACATATAAATTTTCCCCAATAGAAAAACCTCCCCTATTTTCTTATTAGCCCTCTTTATTCGTACAAAATAAAAAATCCAGCCAATAGAGAAATAAAGTCTCTATCAACTGGATTTCCTCTGCGTATAACAGAAAAAGCAGTTTTATACCAATTCTTTTAATAGTTGTTTATATTTAATATGGGCATTCTTAAAAGCAACCATAACTGCCTTTTGAGAAGATCCAAAATAACGACTTTCTACTTCCTTTAAGACAGTGTCTGTATCTAACATCGATTTTCCAACAACGATAGACTTAATAAAGGAAGAGGTAATATTAATAGTTGAAGAACATTCAGCATCCACAATTGTATGCGAAACTCTATCCACAACCAATGCGATAAAAAAACCATTGTATTGCTGCATAATTGCATTATTAGAGGATGTTTTACTTTCTCCAATAATATAAACGGTATTAGCATGATACATGTGATACTCCTCCTACAAACATCTGGATATTGCATGAGATATCTATGAGAAAATCATAAACATTCGAAGCAATGCATATGTCTTAAGAAAAGCGCGGTTGCCTTGATTGGCAAAAGACTACTAACATACTTTTCTTCCTATCATTTCACAAAATAGTTAGAATCTTTTCTGACTATAAAAGATAGATTTAGATTATATAAAAAATTGTAATACACCACCCTTTTTTACGCAATATATTTTTAAGTATTTTCTAAATATTTTAACAAATAACGTAAGAAAAGATGACATAAGTAGTAATTTTATATTAAACACACGTCCTACAAGTAGAAATATGTGCCCTAAACCTTCTATTATCCGTATTTTCCTGCAATTATCTCAGAAGATAATTTAATATATTCTCCATCCATTGCGACACAAACAGTATTTCTCCCTTCTTTTTTGGAAGCATATAGTGCTTCATCTGCTTCCTTAATCAAAAGGGGAAGTGCTGTACAATTTTCCTTTAACGCAACACCAAAGCTTGCAGTAATATTAATCACTATATCATCATAATGGAAGGGAGTTTCTGCAATTAATCTTCTCAACTTACTAGAAATGGTACTGGCTGCTTCTGCTTCTTTCCCAAATAAAAAGAGAATAAACTCTTCTCCACCGTATCTGCCGAATACGCCACTTTCTGGTATAACATTTCTACTTAAAGATGCAACATGCTTCAGCCCTTCATCTCCTCCAAAATGACCATATGTATCATTTATTTTCTTAAAATGGTCAATATCAAACAAAACAACAGCCATCTTTTCATGTGAGGCAAACATCTTTTCAGCTATAGATAGAACATACGCCCGATTATATATTTGCGTTAATCCATCCGTGTATGCCAGTTTCGTTAAATTCATCTGTTCCATTTTTTGCTCGGTAATATTAGTAAAAATAATAGTAGTGCCAACAATCGTCGACTCCCCTCTTTTTATTGGGGATATCTTTGCTTGATAATATTCTTTTATAGAATTATTACTCATCTCTACTTCCAGTATTATTGATTCTGTATGGACATTTTTCAATAAGGGAAGGATTTGATTATCCACTCCTAATACAGCTGCTATATGCTCCCCTATTTTTACATGTGAAAATATAGGAAAGGCTGCCTTATTAAAATCTTTAATGTGATAGGTTTGATCTAATACAAGAACAGCATCTCCCATGCTTTCAAATATATAATCCTTTTCGATGGGCGGAACCAATAAAAACTTTGTGGATATGATGGAGTATAAATAAAGAGAACTAGAAAATAGCATGGCAACTGGAACAGGATCAAGACCACCAGGAGTAATTCCTATTAAATACGAAAAAGCAGCAGCAATCGGAACAAAGACTCCTATTAACAGAATGATCACTTGTTTCGTTTGTCTAGATTTCTTTCTAAACCAATAGATTGCTAGTAATACAAAAGCAATCGCAAGCGTACCGAATGTGTATGCTCCATGTATTAAATACCATTGCCCTATTGTGATTTGCATAATAGGAGTTGCATTGCGATATTCTAAATAGACAGATTGGTAGAATAAATGGTGAAAATCATTTGTCGCAAGTAGTAAAAAGGATATCGCCGGTATTAAATAATAGAAAAAATACGTCTTTTTATTCAAATGTCGATCATAGCCAATATACTGCAAAACAAGAATTAAGGTAGCAGGTGCTGAAAACGGCATCCCTAAATACTGAATGGCTGTCCAAAACTTCATTCCTTCTATCGTTGTACTCGCAAGACTTAATGCATATCCAAATGCATAAATAGCTATAAAACATGAAAACCATAAAAAGGTCCTCATTCCCTCAAACGCATGTCTATTCATATAGGCAATAATTCCTAATATGACATGCAATGCACCAGACATTGTTATGAAAACAATATATATCATTACTGTATGATCCATTAAATTTACTCCTGTAGTACCGTGATCATCTGTCTCATTTTCATTTTGGGCCCTCAATTCTTTATATTCTTTCATTCTATTATAATTCTTGTTAAAAGTTGATACTAGATAAGAACAAAAAAAACTCTATTTTGCTATTAATGAAAGTATAATAACCACCAGATTTATAGGTTACACAGAAAAAAACAGAACCTTTCCATCGTGAAACAGCTCTGCTTTTTTTGGCTATTCTATTGAATTTAATAATTTCACCGCTATTTCTTCCCCATTTGCCATACATGCAGCAATCCCTACCCCGAAGTATGAACATCCTGCAAGATACACATTTGGATATAAGTCAGCTAAGTTTTGAGTAAGTGCTTCTACCGCTTGCTTATGATCTAAAGAGTAAACCGGCATCGCATTATCCCACTTTGTCACTTCATAGCTTTTTGGATTCGAGGTAATTCCTAAACTCTTCTCAATATCCTTTTTTGCCTCTTTTATCAGCTCTTCTTCTGTCAGACTATTCAATCGTGCAAAGGCCGGATTCGTTTTTTTATAAAAAAGCCGCAATAATAGCTGATTATTCTTTGATGTATGTTTCCACTTTCTGCTTGTCCACGTACATGCATTACAAACAATATCACTATCTTCTGCAACAATAAATCCCGTTCCGTCTTTAGGCAGCTCTTCATCTGGTATATCATAGGATAAATACAAGGTAATATTCGATGAATTCTTTAATTTGCCGAATATCGTGTTTAACTCTTCCTTGTTCAAAATTCTTTGCGTTATATCTTGAGGTGTCGATAACACTACAGTATCCACTATTTGCTGTTCCCCATTTGATAACTTAATTTCATATTGATCATCTATTTTTTTCATGCCAGTAACTGCAATTCCCTTTAAAATCGTTACATCTGTTAGTACTTCTTCCAATCGATTAATAATAGTAGATAACCCTTTTTTAAAAGAGATAAATTTCTTATCCGCAGCAGACTGAAATGTTTCTTTATTCCTTCCAAGGCCACGGATAATGCTCCCATACTTTTCTTTATAATCCAATAGATAAGGTAAGGTAGATCCCATTGTTAACGAATAAATATTACCTGAATATACACCTGCAAGAACTGGTGCAATCTGTTTTTCCACAATTTCTTTTCCGAGATAATACTCTAAAAACTCACCAATAGACGATTCTTTCGTAAAGCATATATTTGTTCGAAAAAGATCCTTTAAAGCCTCTATCTTCCCTCGCGTAGATAGAAGCTCACTTGTAAAAAGTGCTTCTAGCGTCATCGGAATGCCGAATATAGAATCCTTAGGAATTTCTAACAACTTATTTTGAGTATGAATATAGGATGTTCCTGTTGCATTAAAAACAAGTTCCTCTTCTAAGTTCAGTTCCTTTACATAGGGGAGAACATTTTTATTCCGCGCGACAATAGAATCCGCTCCAGTTTCCATAATAAAATCATCTTTTTTTACGGTATGAATTTTCCCACCAAGATATTCATTTGATTCTACTAGCACTAAACGGAGCCCTAAGTTTCTTTTCCTGTTTTGTTTTTGTAAATAATACATGGCAGTTAACCCCGTTATTCCACCACCAACGACTAAAACTGTTTTCACAATTCCTACACCTCATTTACTAATGACAATATCTAAAAACTTGTTTTCTCTACGATTTCTTAGCTGTTTTTATTATAAAACAGGTTTACCATTTTCTTTCTATTTATCAACATATTTTTTGTGTCTATTTGTTCACAATTTAGCAGAAATTTAACTGCATATGGTAGTAAAATCCATTGTATAATAATGTTAACCACGAAATGTAAGCGCTTATTGAAAGAATCACTATTCTTTTTTTACAACGCAACAATTATAACGTATTCCTGATGAATGACAAAAAATTTGATCGGTGGTGTCTATCTATATGGCTAACAGTCGACTATCTGTTGCTATCCATATCCTATCTTTAATTGCCTCGAAACCTTATGAACAAATAACCTCTGATTCTATTGCAGAAAGTGTTAATACAAACCCTGTAGTGATAAGAAGAATGTGTGGTCTTTTGAAAAAAGGTGGAATATTAACGAGTAGAGCAGGAATTTCAGGGGCTATTCTATTAAAATCTCCTGCTGACATCTCTCTTTTGGACATTTATTTAGCTGTTCAATCAAAAAGTGAATGGTTTGCGCTACACGATCACCCAAATCACGATTGTCCAATCGGCTGTAAAATTTATCCTACACTAGAGAAGACTTTTTCTACTATCCAGAAATCAATGGAAAAGGAATTAACACAAATTACCTTACTGGATGTAATGGAAGAAATGGATTTATACAGTAAGATATAACATCAATTGAATATTTTAAAATAGAACACAAAGAAGAGGCTGGAACATAAGTATTTCAACTAAAAATAAACACGAACTTTTATATACTTAATATACATAAAAATTCGTGTTTATCAGTTGGAAAAAAGTTTAAAAACGAAGTGAAATGGAGCGGAGGACGCTCGACTCCTGCGGGAAATAGAGACGCTTTAGACCCCACACAGCGCATGCGAGGAGGCTCATTCCTCCCCGGCGCATCGTGCGTCTGTAGCGCAATGGAACGACTTAGTTTTTACGCATAATTTTATTTGAAAACATAGATAACCATCATGAGGAAGTAGCTTTATTTAAGACTACATTAGAAATTGTTCGTCTTTAAAGATTAGTTATTTTGTTTTGACCCAGACTCTCTCTATCTTTATTTATATGAATAATTTCTTGGAAAATCGTCTCCCAATCTTTTGTCTTAGCAATTTGCTTTCTTCTTTTTTCCCACTCTTGATTTCTAGCTATGTTCATCATCTTGTCACATGCTTGAATATATGTATCCACTTCCAGCCCACCCTGCAGAAGTTCATAAACACCTTCTTCTACATATTCCTTTGTTGAGGGGAGGTTCATCCCTATCACTGGCTTTCCAGCAGCAAGAAACTCAAACAGCTTTAATGGAAAAATAGCTTTATTGTATTGGGTATCCTTATATGGCATTATCCCAATGTCTAATGTATGCATATATTCCGAAACCTGCTCTCTCGGTACACTTCCAGCCCAATGAACATTTGACTCCTCCAATAATTGCATAAATTCTTGGCTAGAATTAGTGCCATCAGGTCCCACCAATAATATCCGCCAATCCTTCCTTCTTTGTGCTATTTGCTGAATAAGATTAAAATCAAGCTTTGGCTTGATTCCTCCAATATACCCAATCGTTAGTTGCTCTTTATCTATTAGAGGAACATTTTTCGCCTGTTTTTGAAAAAGCCCATATTCCACACCATTTTCAAACGTGTAAATTTTGTTGTGATAGACAGGCATTCGGTTGATTAATTCCTCTTTTAAAAAACTAGAAGTACAAGTAATATAACTCGCTTTCTCTACAATTCTTTGTTCACTTTTCAAAATGACTCTTTGTTTTAAATAGGCAAGAATAGAAAATTTTCCACTTAACTGTTCTGCCCATAGATCACTACAATCATAAACGATCTGATCCCAATCATATATCTTATAGAGGGTCGGCAATGCTGGGTAAGTATACCATAATTTCACCAAGTACCGCCCTTTCTTCTCTGCTAAATAGTTGCTCAAGCTGCGAAGCTTCTTTTGATAAAAACAGGGAATAAATCGAGCGAATCGTTGTATTTTATGATTTCCCAAATCACCAATTATCCATTGATAAATGCCATTTTCTAATTTCGTTACTTCCGGCATTTGCTTTTGCCCTGGACAAAGCCAAATTACTTCCTCTGTATCTTGCTGTTTTTGTAGGAACTCTGCAAATCGATGTCTACGGTATGTTAAATGATCTAGATTCCAAATACCAGTCGCCACAATAACATGGATTGTTCTCATTTTAATATCTCCTTACCTTTTACAGTCTTTTCCGGATAGCATTATAGGCATAATGAGAAAAATACCAAGACGACTGCAAGAAATTCAACTGCTCTATTTGGCGATACACATGCCAATTATTTTTTGCTGCCTTCCATTTGTTTTTGGAGATAGATTCATTTCCCACCCTGTATTCTGCTAGTATTTCATTTAAGCCAAACGCACGGAATCCTCTTTTTAAAATCATTAGCCAGGTTGCCAAGTCTTGCCGAGTACGGATATTAGGCATACGGAAATCTCCCACTTGGTCACGATCAATTAATACAGTAAGGCAACCGACAATTGTATTTTTTAGCATCGTTTGATAGTCAACTCGCTTAGGAGCACGAATATATTTATTTAAATACTCTCCTTTTTGATCAATCCACTCATAGGCAGTAAAGGTAAAAGCATATTTGTTATCCATCATATAAGCTAACTGTGCTTCAAGCTTGTCTTTTTTCCATCTATCATCACTGTCTAAAAAAGCGATGTATCTTCCACGGGCATGAGCTAGTGCTATGTTTCTGGCAACAGCAGCTCCTTCATTCACCGTCTGGTAAAAAATACGAATGCGTCCATCTCCCTTTTCCCATTCCTTTAATAAATCGACCGTTCCGTCCGTTGAATAATCATCAACAATTAATAGTTCCCAATCCGTGTAAGTTTGTTCTCTGACTGATTCGATGCTATAAGATATATATTCTTTACAATTATATGAAGGCATAATAATGGATACAGATGGAGCCATTCTACATTCACCTCTTTAAATCCGTTTCAGATTTTATAAACACCGGATAGATTATCCATAAACAACTGAGCATGATTCCAATCATAACTCCTAAAAGCGCCCGATCTTGTTGAGAAACTACTCTGTTATCTGCCTTAATTGCCATAACATCCTTCACTAGCATCGCTGGCTGAAGTGTTAACTGTTTCGTTTTTAGCTCGTATAAAAATCGCTCTTGATCTACTACCAAGTCTTCTGAAACGGTCTTTTCCTGAAGCTGATTAATGCTTTCTGAAATAATTTCATCCTTTTCTTGATAATAGCGCTGATCCATTTCTAAAAAAGCAGTTACTAATTCTGATAACGAATTCAATGCTTCTTGTTCATTTGATGCAGTCAAGGCAAAGCTTATTTTTTTAGGTGTATCAGTAGAAATAAGGAGATGCTCCCTATCGATTTCCACATCTGGTAAATATTCTTTAAAAGTCGTTTCATTTCTTAATAAGGACGCGATTACTTCACTATTATTCAAATACTCATTTTCATAATTTCCAAGTAAAATCGTTGCCTCTGCTTTTACATCTGTAATTTCTTTCCCTGCTGGTGCGAACCATCCAATTGCTCCGAGAAGGATGCTGAGTATTAATAAGAACAAAATATATCTTTTTAATCTAGCTGTAATAAGTGATAAACCGAACTTCACGCACGAACTCTCCCTTTCCGCTATGAAAGTTAAGATTCTAGCTTTCTATTTTTATAAACAGACAATGTAGATAAAATAAACCCTAGAAACACCCAATGGAAATATAAATTCATCACTGAACTTGGACTAATACTAGAAATGAGGAAAGAGACCATTCCAATCATGGATGCTTCTAACAGCATTTTATCTGTCCTGCTATTACTCCTTTGATAGATTCGATAGAATCTTATAAATGTATAGATCCACACAAATAAATAACCAAGCAGAATGACTAAACCAAAATTCCCAGCAATTTCTGCAAACCAATTATGCACTTGATAGACATTTCCAGTTGGAAAGTAGCTTTCATGCTCCAAATAATAAGGAATATTTCCCGCTCCGATACCAAATCCATATGAATCTAGTAAATAATAGAAGGTGTTCCTTAAAAGATTGATTCTTGCCAGGTTTGATGGCAGCACTTCATCGAATCCATATTCTCCTGCTGAGTCCATAAGTAAATGAACTTTGGCAATCCCTCTGTTTGCAAACAAGAGACTCCCTAATACAAATAATCCAAAAAGAGTTAGCAGCATTAACTTTTTCCACCTTTTCGGTATCAATAAGAATAGATAGACTAATCCTCCTCCTATTACCGCAAGCATGGCAGCACGTGATTCCGTTAAATATAGAAGAATAAGTACCATTACACTTAGAAGAAATGTTGATCCTTTCAGCATGGTTTTTTTAGCATTTTTTGCAACAGCTAAGAAGAAGAAAAAGGAAATTCCCAGATAAACAGCAAAATCATTCTGATTAAAAAAAACAGCTGTAGGATAGGATAGTTTATGAATGGAAGCTCCATACAACCCTGAACTTGGCAATTGAATCGAGAAGAAATAATTTACAAAACCTATTCCCACTAATAAAACAGTCATTCCAAGCCAGCCCGCCAAAAAGAACTTCAATTGCTGCCTTGTTTTAAATGTCATACTTGCTAAATAAACGAATGCTATCCCCATCATCAATAAGGACAGATATTTAATGGATGCAATAATGGAGATGGACCAAAGAACAGATATCATTCCATAAAGTATCCACCCACCAAAAAACAACCAAATAAATGATAGACCACTACGAGTAAAGTCCACCACCAACCTTTTATCGTATAAAGCAGTGCACACGTACAAAATAATTGCCAATAATAGCAATATTCTGTACAAAAAAAGAGAAAAGGCACCGACATTTACACTAATGACAGACTGGTTCAAAAAGGTAGAAAGCAGCAAGGCATACATAACCTTTCGGAATAATTGGTCAAGTGTCATGACTGATTTTAAATAAACGCCTAATTGTATAGAAATCCATATGCTTACAATAGGAAGTATCCAGGTTAATTTATACATCGTTGTCACATATAAAACGGTAAGACAACCGATAAATAAGACTGTAAATCCTATTGTTTTGCTTACTGTACGATTATTTCCCAAACTTCTACAATCCTTCCTCCCTATTCTACGCTTACTTTTGTAAAACTTTTTTTGATGAGAAAAGGGTTTCTCTCAATCCATTTTCTAAATTGGTTCGAGGCATCCATTCCAATTGTGCCATTGTCTCCTCATTACAAAGAATGCTATGTAAAATATCTCCAGCTCTTTCTGCTTTATATATTGGATTAAAGGAAAAACCGCTAATTTTCCCCATCTTTTCCCAAAGCTGATTGATAGAAATTCGATTATTTGAGGAAATATTTAAACAAACATTTTCTTGTTGCTTTAATGCCAGTACATTTGCATATGCTACATCTTTTACAAAGATAAAGTCTCGAGTCTGTTCTCCAGAACCGTAAATGATCGGCGTCTCATTTTCAAGAATACGATCAGCAAAAATAGAAATAACTCCGCCTTCTCCTTTGCCATCCTGCCTTGGTCCAAAAACATTGCTATATCTTAGAATCCCATAGGATAAGCCATAAAATTTATGTGCTAGCTTTAGATATTTTTCGACAGTTAATTTAGTCAATCCGTAAGGTGATTCTGGTAAGGTTGGATGATCTATCGTAACAGGAAGCGCCATAGGGTTTCCGTATACAGCTGCAGAGGAAGCAAATAATATTTTCTCCACAGAGGCACGAATAGCTGCTTGAATCACATGCAAAGATCCTTTTACATTTACATTTTCATCATGCAATATATCATGAACCGATTCTGCCACACTTACTTGGGCAGCCTGGTGAATAATAAAGGAAGGATGTAAGTCGACAATAACATCGATTACTCTTGGATCGGTTATATCAAAGGGACAAATTTTAACAGGCAAATCTTTAATATGATCAAACTTCCCTGATGAAAAATTATCGATAACGACTACTTCATATCCTTCTTCTAATAGAGCTTCTACAATATGTGATCCAATAAAACCTGCTCCACCTGTAACTAGAACCTTGGTCATTTTGCTTCCTCCCAAATGTGATTTATTTCATAAGTAGAATTTGTCGACTTATTTGTTAATCCTTCATATTTCTCTATTAGTTTTTTAGCATTATCAACTACAGAGTAATTTGCATGGACGTGCCTGGATAATTCTTCTATTACCTCTTCATAGAAAATTGGATTAGCCATTAACTCTTTTACTCTTGTTACGATATCTTGTACCGATTTAGGTTGGATTAATAGATTAGAATATTTACCAAATAAATCTGGTATCCCACCTACATTCGTACAAATAATTGGGATTTTTAAAGCCATCGCCTCTATTACAACGGTTGGCACCCCCTCCGAATAGGACGGTAAAATAAAAATATCGCTTGCAAGTATATATTCTCGCACTTTATCATTAGGAATTTGCCCCACTAAAAACAATCGTTCATTGTACATTTCCTGCCTTTGTAGCCTTTTCTTTTCCGGTCCATCGCCCACATAAACAACTACATATTCTGCTGGAAGAAAAGGCAATGCGTTTGCTAATTCAAAAATCCCCTTTTCTTTCACCAGGCGTCCAATATACAGAATGATTTTTTTACTCTTCGGTAATGTTAACTCCCCTTTACGCTTTGCTTTCCATATCGAGGCGTCCGTTATCTTGAATGTCGTTAAATCAATCCCTATTGGCAACGGGGTACATTCCCTACCTGTTTTTCGCTCTGCTGCTATCGCAAGGTGCTTCCCTACGGCGATTACTTCATCTGCAGATTTAACCGTTTTTTGAAAAATCCGTTCTGCGCTTCGACTGAAAGAAGGATAAATATGAACATCACTTCCATGCAGTGTTAAAAGCCATGGCTTCTGACATTCAGCAGCAATTATTCTGGCAGCACCTCCAGAGGGCATTGCAAAATGAGCATGGATAAAATCGAAATGGAGATTTTCTTTCTTCAAGGTGTTAAGAATACTTCTTGCAATCCGTTTGTCCGGCTGAAACCAGCGAAGTTGACCCGGAGTTGCTCTATACACTGGTCTGTATACCTTCACGCCATTCCGCTTTTCTAAATAGGGGAGATTCTTTTTTCGATACTTTTTCTTCCATACTCTAATAATGGATGTATTTAAGGGAATAGGATTAATAACCGTTACTTCTACTCCTAAAGAAGTTAGTGCTCTTACCTGTGTTTCATGAAACACTCCAATTCCAGGGTTCTCCTCACTTGGGTAAACACTGGTTATCCACAATACCTTCATGATACGTAACCCTCTTTCTATAGGTTTATCTGCGATTATTGATACTCTCCTCTAAGCTCTAGCTTTTTTGTTACAAGGAATAACAAGAAGTAGCTGATCCCACTTATCAACACAGACCATATTAGCGTCCAAACCAAATTATTGTGGAGCGAAATCATTTGATTTTTCAATACAAATGCGATCACACTACTTACTCCTGCAAGAATAAATGGCAACAGCAACACTTTGATATATCTTTTTAGTTGAAGGCCAATCATTCTAGTTAATAAAATTCTTCCACCTATAAAATTCAGTATGCTTACAGCTACATATGTCCATGCCACCATTTCCAGCTGCTCACTTTGAACTGCTGCTAGCAATGCTAAACTGTAGCAAACTAATACTCCTGAATCCCAATAAAATGAAATATTCGCCTTTCCCTTGGCTAAAATGATGCTGCCATTTGGGTTCATAAGGACTCTTAGGATCCCGACAATAATCATAATTTGCAAAATTGGAATGGCTTCTCCCCATTGCTTACCAAAAAATAGAGGAATAACTATATCTGCAACAGAATAAAGCCCGAGTAGCAGCGGAAAAGAAACAAGCGCCAATAATTTGGTCATGTACAGATAACCAGTTTCTAATGTCTGATTATTATTTTTATCTTTCGAAAACACTGGAAATGCAACTCTTGTTATGATGGGATTTAATTTAAGAACAGGAATGGTCACTATTTGATAGACCAAGCTATATATTCCTAATGCCTCCATTCCAATAAATCTCCCAATTAAAATCATATCTACATTGCTACCTAGACGATTTACGAGACGAGATAAAAGCTGATATATCCCAAAAGAAAAGAATTCTTTACAGTCTTTCATATCTAAAACAAAGCTTGGTTTCCACTTTGGAAGATAACAAATAAAAAAAAGAACTCCTTTCAAGGAATAGAGACAAATCTGCGATATTACATACGCATTTATTGGGTCTTGTTTCGTGAAAACAATCAAACCAATTAAGAGCCCAAAGCTTAAAATAGTTGCTATCGTCTCTATTTTTCCTAATAGCTGAAAGGATAAGTCGCGCTGCATTAGATACTGGGATTGCTGGCCGATTGGAGCAATCAAGAAAACAATAGATAACAGGCGTATTTTTCCCTCTAGCTCGTTTGTTTGAAAGTAATCTGCAATAATAGGACTAGCAGCCTGCATAACAATACAGATTAAAATCCCCAAAAGAATATTGATCCAAAATAAAGTGGACAACTGTCTATTTGTTGCATGATGCTTTTGAATAACAGCTGCCCCTAGTCCAAGTTCGACAAAAATCTGTGCAAAAATAATGATGGTTGTCAACATGCCTATCATGCCAAATTCCCTTGCACTCATTGCATTACCTAGTATTACAAACTGCCCCATCTGTAATAGAGTAATGACTAACGTCGCTATACTAGTCCATTTTGCTCCACTGTTAATTTTGCTTTTAATGGAGTCCAATTACCTAGCACCTTCTCCTGTTAAGACAACCTTTATTGTTTTTAACAAAATGATCATCTCTAAAGTAAACGTCACATTATTAATATATTGAAGATCGTACTTGAGCTTTTCCTCTGGCGAAATATCATATCCGCCATTCACTTGTGCAAGACCTGTCAACCCAGGTTTCACAAGAAGCCTATTGGAAAACCCATCAATCTCTTCACTAAATTTCGCTGTAAAAGACGGTCTTTCTGGTCTTGGTCCAATTATGGACATATCGCCTTTTAATACTGAAAATAGTTGGGGTAATTCATCAATTCGCGTTTTTCTTATAAAGGTCCCGACTTTTGTAATTCTTGGATCATTTACTTCCGCCCATTTTTCGCCATCTTTTTCTGCATCATTTCTCATCGAGCGCAATTTAATTAAACGAAAGCATTTCCCATTCTTTCCGACCCTTTTTTGAATATAGAAGGGTGAACCTGGGGAATCTACTCGAATAAGAATAGCAAACAATAGAATGAATGGGAGTGAAATCACAATACCTATACTTGCTATAAAGAGATCCATCATTCTTTTAAAAAATGGATAAGAGGAAACTTTTTTTGATGACGTAAGTTTATTTGCTTGTACAATTGATATCTCTTTTAAAATATGGATACTCCTGTTAGCCTGCATTTTTTTCACCTCAAAGTTTTATCTATCTGGGCTATTTACAAATTTAGTATATGGTTCTTTTGTTAATAAATCGTTGAATCTATTTTAAAGAATGGTAAATGATTGTAAATTTCCAGTTATTTTTCGATATACATGGATGATTTTTATGGAATGAGGTGGTGATCCATTAATGGAATTTGACTGTATATTTTGTGTGGTAGTCTTTTGCAGAGGAAGCTAATTCTGTCTGTTACGGTCCCTTGCTGTTTTTCTTGTTTACGGGCTCAGAGAACGCTTCTCTGTTACCTTCTCTTCCTGTTTTTCTTGCTTATGGGCTCAGAGAACGCTTCTCTGTTACCTTCTCTTCCTGTTTTTCTTGTTAATGGGCTCAGAGAACGCTTCTCTGTTACCTTTTCTTCCTGTTTTTCTTGTTAATGGGCTCAGAGAACGGCTCTCTGTTACCTTTTCTTCCTGTTTTTCTTGTTAATGGGCTCAGAGAACGGCTCTCTGTTACCTTTTCTTCCTGTTTTTCTTGTTACCAGACTCAGAGAGCGCTTCTCTGTTACCTTCTTCTCCTGTTTTTCTGGCTCCCGGGCTTAGATAAAGCTTCTCTATTACCGTCTCCTCCTATTTTTCTCACTCCCCGGGCTCAGAAGTCCCACTCTGTCCCTTTCCAAAAATAAAATAGGACTGCCCATCAACCGACATCGGTTGACAGACAATCCTTACTCAAAATCAAAAATCAATTTAATAATAATGTGACTATTCCAATGAACAGTACACTGCATAAACACCATGAATCTTGTTTTTTCCAGTTGATTCTCCGAAAAGTAGATCTTTTTATTCCAGATCGATATCCTTTTACATCCATCATATTAGCCATATCCTCTGCTCTATTTATCGAACTAACAAATAAAGGAAGAAAAATTGGCACTAGTGTTTTCATTTGCTGAAATAATGAACCTTCGCCAAACACTGTACCTCTTGCTCTTTGGGCATCCATTACCTTTTGGGTTTCATCTAGTAAATTAGGAATGAAACGTAAGGAGATAGATAGCATGATGCTTATATCATCAATCGGAACTTTTACAAAGCGTAATGGTGATAATAATTTATTTATCCCATCTGTCAAATCGATTGGTTTCGTTGTTAATGTTAAGACCGTTGATAAAAATACCATCATGACAAAACGGCTAAAGATAAAAATTCCATTTATTAAGCCGTACTCTGAAATGGTAATTGGTCCCATAGTTACATATACGTTGCTTCCAGAAGTAAATAGCACTTGTAATACCACTGTGAATAAGATAAGCCAAATCATTGGTCTTACTCCCCGTACATAAGTACGAAATGGAACTTGTGATAAATGCATGATAGAAAATGTGATGAGCCATAAAAATAAGTAGGCTTGCCAACTATCTGCTATAAATAGCATCACTATAAGTAAAATGACTGAAATCATTTTTGCCTGAGCATCTAACCGATGAAGCCATGATCCTCCAGGAAAATATCTCCCTAAAATTAATTTATTCATACCAATCCCACCATAACCAAAGCATCTGCTAGCTCATCTAACGTTAGGCATATCTTTGGTAATTTCATTCCTGTTTCCTGTTCAATTTTTATTTGATAGCGCCGAGCCTGTGGCAATTCAAGTCCCCAACTCTCTAGTAAATCTGAATCTGTAAAAATCGTTTTTGTTTTTTCGTATTTTATTATTTTTCCTTGATCCATTAAAATAACACGATCAGCGTATAAAGCTACATCCTCCATGTCATGCGTAACCAAAATGGTAGTTAAGCCTTCTTGTTGATGCCAACTAGAAATGAGAGACATAATTTCTTTTTTTCCCTGTGGATCTAATCCAGCACCAGGTTCGTCTAGAACAAGCACAGCAGGTTCCATTGCTAAAATCCCTGCAATTGCAACTCGTCTTTTCTGCCCCCCCGATAAGGAAAACGGGGATTTTGATAAAATGGATGGCTCTAGCCCCACTAACTCAATCATCTTTTTAGCAGTTTTTTTCGCTTCTTCTAAAGGCACGCCAAAATTCATGGGCCCGAAGCAAATATCTTTTTCCACTGTTTCAGCAAATAATTGGGACTCTGGAAATTGAAAGACCATTCCCACTTGTTTACGAATGTTCCGGATATCCTTTTTAGGATACGGTTGCTTAATGACTGTTTCTCCAATACGTACACTGCCTTTTGTCGGTAGAAGCAAGCCATTTAATATCTTTAACAAGCTAGATTTCCCAGCACCAGTTCTTCCAATGAGCGCTGTAAAAGTCCCTGATTCAATTGTAAGATTTACGGTATTTAATACGTTGGATTTACGGATTGGTCCGAGCTGATAATTTGCTGACACATCCTTTAATTCGATTTGCATATCCATAACACCATTTCTGCTTCTGTCATATATTTTTCTGGAACATTACACTTTCTATTTTTCAATGCATTTCTTAGTTTTTCTGCAAAGGGCTTTTCAAGTGATGAATCGGTGAAAAATAGCTGGGAAGGACTTTCTATTTTCGCTACTTTCCCTTGCTTTATGACCATAACTTTATCTGCATGGGCTGCTTCCTCCATATCATGAGTAATCGATAGGATTGTCATTCCTTTGTTTGTTAACTTACGTATTGTGTCCATTAATTCCTTTCTGCTTCTCGGATCCAACATAACAAAAGCTTCATCCAAAATGAGCACCTTTGGCTGCAATGCAAGCATTCCTGCGATTGCAACTCTTTGTTTTTGACCACCTGATAATTGAGAAGGATCTGCCATCCGATACTCGGTCATTCCAACATCTTCTAATGCCTTATCCACTCTTTCTCTCATTTGTTTATATGGCATATTTATATTTTCCAGTCCGAAAGCAACATCATCCTCTACCGTTGTTCCAATGAACTGATTTTCAGGATTTTGAAAAACGATGCCGATATCCCAAGATACTGATTCTTTCCTTAAAACTGTTCCGTTTATTTTCAGTTGTCCTGCATCAGGTTGAAGCAATCCAACAAGCAAATGAGCTAACGTGGATTTACCACTTCCATTATGACCAATAAGTGCGGTCCATTCCCCTTCTCTTAATTGAAAGGAAACATCTGATATATTGCTCCTGTCCTGTTTTTTATCATATCGAAAGCTTAATCCTTCCACTTCCAAAACAACACCCAAACTAATCCCCCCTATCCCTAAATAGAAAAGTGCAAGTCTCTTAGTGATCAGTAAATTTCTTATCTAATAATGAAAGACATTGCTAAAGACACTACTAGAAATCCATTAACAATAATCAAGTTTTTCACAGCTAAACTAAATGTTTTTGATTTAACTTGGAGTTCATTAAAAATCCGCATATGCTTATATACTGGTAAAATAGCAACTAAGCTTAATAACGCTATTATTGGTAGTAAATGTAGAAAGACTGAAATCAAAATAGCAACAAAAGATCCTACATAAAGCCCGTTATACAGCCATAAGGAATATTTTTTGCCTAGATAAAACGGCAAGGTAAAGCGATGATTCTTAATATCTTCTTCTACGTCACAAATATTATTTGCAAGCATAAGGTTTGCTATCGTAAACATACATGGTAAAGACACAATAATGATTTCTATTATTTTTATCAGGTTAACTTGGAGAAATATCATTTCCTTTTCCCAAGTCAAAGCGGCAATTCCAACATCAAAGGCATTTACATATACCGTTAGAAAAACGATACCAAACCCCATCGTAACTCCAGAAAACACTTCTCCTAAAGGCATTCTTGATAAGGGAATTGGCCCAAAGGTATACAAAATTCCAATGCAAAAGCATATAAATCCAATTAAAAGTACAAGTAAGTCTGTCTCGATACTAAGCCAGATTCCCAACCCTGTTGCCATTAAAAAGAGCGTAAGTATCGTTGCGATAACCGTGCTTTCTTTTATCCCTTCCTGCCCAATCACGTTTTTTTCTTTCCTATATTCATCACTTTTCGCTTTTCGATAATCCATATAGTTATTTATTGCTGTTGTTGTTAAATCAAAGATGAGCATAGAGCTAAAGAATATAAGCGTATTTTTCAAATGAAATGCATCGTATCGGTATAATACAAATAATATCCCGATGAAAAACGGAAAAACACTAGCTATTTTTGTTTGGATTTCTACTAACTTTAAAAATGAACGAATCGACATGCCTTACGCCTCCCTCTTCCTTATTAGTTCGCTATTTCAAATTTATCATTCGTTAAAGTAAATTTATCTTTTAGTCCCGATGTTAAGTAAACCTTCTTATCTTTTGTTACAAAAATAGCTTCCATTCCATCCATTTGTTCTACTGCTTTTAATCCTTCATCTACTCCTTTTATAAATATCGTTGTCGAATATCCATCCCCATCAAACGACTTATCAGAAACAATGGTTATTCCCGCAACATCATTATTTACAGAATAACCTGTTTTAGGGCTAAGAATATGATGATATTTGACACCATCAACTTCCAAATAACGTTCATATATTCCTGATGTTACAATGGATGTATCCGTTTCTTCCATTTTCCCTACCATTTCTCCTCTGTCTGAAAATGGATCCTGAACACCAACTTCCCAAGGCTTTCCTGATGCATTCTTTCCTTTTACATAAATGTTTCCGCCTAAATCGATAATGGCAGATTTCACCCCATTATCCTCTAATACCTTCACAACTTCGTCTGTAATAAACCCTTTTGCAATTCCTCCTAAGTCCAACATCATTCCTTGTTCTGGCAAATAGACGGTTTGCTTCTCTTCATTTAATTCTATCTTTCTATAATTAATAAAAGGGAGGATTTCATCTATCTCTGCTTGAGTCGGCTTTTTTTCATCTGGAAATCCGATATGCCACAAATTAGTAAGGGGACCAATTGTGATATCAAAATCGCCTCCTGAGTATCCACTATAATCTTTTCCTGCTTTCACCAAACGATAGATATCATCTGGTACCTGTACTGGTTTTAAACCAGCATTTTCATTGATTTCGTCAATAATCGATCCTTCTTCATTGACTGTAATTTGACTTGCAAGCAGCTCTATTCGATCGAATACTTGGTTCAATACTTCTTCTTTATCTTTATCAAAGATTTTAATGGTTACTACTGTTCCCATTAAGAATTCCGTTTTTTTATAGGGGGTACTCGTTACCCCTGTGTCTGTATCCTTTTGCTTGCCACAGCCTACTAATAAAAAGAGGGAAAGTAACAAAATCGCCGCCTTTTTTAATTTTTTCATTAAACCCATTCCCTTCTATGAATATCACATTATAGTTATTTACTATTTTTTGTTGATTACCTAAAAGCCGCCATTTATTTCACAATGTGAACTTTTTCACATTTATAACATCGTCATTTTATCATTGCATTCTCTTACTGTCTATCGACTTTTTAGTGTACAAAACCCTGTAAAACAGCTCATTTCCGGATTAATCATTGTCGTAATAGTGTTTATCAGTGACCTTTTAAAATATGGAGAATTTATGACAAAAATCATTCATTCGTAATTGTTGCAAAAATGTGAACAACCGTAATTTTTAAATGTATACATTCTATGAAGTCCATAGACAGATAAAAACCACATTGTTATATTAGTATTGTTCAAAACTTCACAAGAAAGAAATTAACCAATTAAGGGAGTGAATAGGAAGAATGGACAAAAAAAATATTGTCATAATCGGAGCAGGTTATGCAGGCGTTCATGCCGCAAAAAAGCTTGCTAAAAAGTATAAAAAAGATGATTCAGTTTCCATTACACTTATAGATAGACATTCCTATCATACAATGATGACTGAATTACATGAGGTTGCTGCACACAGAGTAGAACCAGATGCTATTCAATTTGATTTACGTCGTTTATTTAATCGCACAAAGGTGAAATTAGTTACAGACAATGTTAAACATGTTGATTATCAAAGTAAATTAGTAACGACAGAACACGGACAATTTTCCTTCGATTATTTAATCTTGGGAATGGGTGGCGAACCAAATGATTTTGGCACACCTGGAGTACAAGAAAACGGATTTACCCTTTGGTCTTGGGAAGATGCTGTTAGATTAAGAGAGCATATTGAGAAAATCGTTCGTAAAGCAGCTAACGTTCATGACGAAGCTACTAGAAAAGCAATGCTAACCTTTACTGTCTGTGGTTCTGGGTTCACAGGAATTGAAATGGTTGGGGAACTTATTGAATGGAAAGAGAGATTGGCGAAAGACTATAAATTAGACGCAGAAGATATTACTTTATATGTGGTCGAAGCTGCTCCTACTATATTAAATATGCTTGAGCGCAGAGATGCTGATAAAGCAGAAAGCTATATGGTGAAACAAGGCGTTAAGATCCTAAAAAGCTCTCCAATCGTTGAAGTAAAAGAAGATGCTATTGTTTTAAAATCCGGCGAAGAGCTTCCAACCTATACGCTTATTTGGACTGCAGGGGTTCGCGCAAATTCTGATACAAAAGATTATGGTATGTCTGCAGGAAGAGCAGGACGTTTAAAAGTAAATGCTCATATGGAATCAGAAGATTATAAAGATGTATATGTAGTTGGTGACTTAGCATATTTTGAAGAAGAGCCTGGAAAGCCTACTCCTCAAATTGTTGAAGCTGCTGAACAAACTGCTCTAACAGCTGCAAAGAATATCATTGCAGAGATTAGCGGCGGCGAAAAAGAAGCATATAAAGGGAAATACCACGGGGTAATGGTATCAATCGGAGCTAGATACGGTGTTGCGAATTTAAGTGGTATGCATTTAAGTGGCTGGTTTGCAAACTTCATGAAACATATGGTTAATCTATATTATTTCTTTGGCATCGGAAGCGGCTATTATATGTACCAATATGTGATGCATGAGTTTTTCCATACAAAAGATAAACGTAATATATTCCGTGACTTCTTAACACGCTATGGAAATGTTCTTTGGAGTTTACCTTTACGTGTCTTTGTTGCAGGTTTCTGGATAATAGAAGCTTGTGCAAAACTTTGGGGTGAATCTACATGGAAAGATTCTATCTCTAGCTGGTCTAAGGTTCCAAACCTATTCAATGGTCTAGGAGAAGATTCTTGGCTAACAGCTACTAGTGTAAAAATGCCGTTTGAATGGCTACAAACTGCAACAAGCGGTGCGAGTGAAGCCGCTACTTCTACTGACTTTGCGACACCGATTTTAAGCAAAATGCCATTCTGGTTTGAATGGATTATGAAAATCATGCTGCCAACACCAGAAGTTGCACTATTTATGCAAAAAATGATGATCTTTATTGAATTAGCAATTGGATTAGCAATTCTAGCTGGTTTATTCACATGGTTAGCAAATGCTGCGAGTGCTGCTTTCTTAGTAATGTTTACACTAACTGCAATGCTTGGATGGGATAAAGTTTGGGCATTGCCAGCATCAATCGCCTTGATGAACGGATCTGGTCGTACATTTGGATTAGATTATTGGGTTATTCCGTTCCTTCAAAGAAAATTAGGTGACTGGTGGTACGGAAAAGAACGAGCGATTTATAAGGATTATAAGTAATGAAATAATATGCTAGAAACATAGAGAATGCATTATTTTCCATGTTTCTAGCAATCCTCCTGAATCAGTAAAGGAGAAAAAAGAAGCTAATTGAATTTATTCCTTGATCATGTCTAAAAGCTAAGCTTTGAAATTAGTTGGTTGCTTTTTGCTCCAAGCTCTTTATTTGACTATAGGGTTTATTCCTTTGAATGAAGAGGAAGATCAAAATTCACTCTATTCTTTTTTGTCCTATACTGATTAATAGGTATCAGTATTTATTTAACCTACAATCAACTTATTTATAGGAAAAATAACATCCGCAAGAATGGAAGTTGAGAATATGACGAAAAATCAACGCCTTGTATATATAGCACTGCTTGCGTCACAAGCTGTAATAATAAGCTTACTAGAACGGGCTATTCCATTTCCATTTGCCTTTGCACCTGGAGCAAAGCTTGGATTAGCAAATATTATTACATGCTTAGCTCTTTACACACTTCCTACAAGAGATGCATTTAAAGTAATTGCGATTCGCCTTTGCTTAGCGACACTATTAGGAGGAACGCTTTCTACCTTTATGTATAGTGCAAGCGGGGCTCTGTTAAGCTTTATTGGCATGTGGAGTGTAAAGCAGCTTGGCACCAAACGAATTAGCTTAATAGGAGTAAGTACCACCGGGGCTATTCTCCATAATATTGGTCAATTAGCTGTTGCAAGCTTTGTTGCACAAACATGGACTGTATTTTTATATTTGCCTATTTTATCCTTTATCGGCATCTTATCAGGAATAGCCATAGGAATACTTGCCAACTATCTAATCACACATGTAGAAAAACTACAATATTATAGAGATTTATCGGAAATAAACGAATCTAGTAATGAAAGAGGTTAGAGTATGCGTGTACATCAAATGTGGGATACGTATCCGGAATTAAAGAATGATTTGTCAAAAGTACTTCAATTAATTGAAAGCAATATTCGTGTTCGTGACAAAGTAGTAGAAAAAACGATTAAAGATTTAATCTATTCAGGTGGCAAATTACTTAGACCTGCTTACTCCCTGCTTTGTTCACAAGTAGGTCCTTCTAAAGACAAAAACCGCGCGATAGCAGTTGCAGCTGCATTGGAAACATTGCATATGGCTACATTAATCCATGATGACGTTATTGATGAATCACCTACACGGCATAATATTCCCACAATCCATGCTCATAATGGAAATAAGTTTGCCATCTATGCAGGTGATTATCTATTCTGCGTTTGTTTTACGATCTTATCTAAACACGCAACGTCTCTATCTCATTTAGAATTTAATGCTCGTAGCATGGAAAAAATTTTAAGCGGAGAATTAGATCAATTAAATGCTCGATATCAATCTAAAGTGACGGTTAAAAATTACTTAACAAGAATCTCTGGAAAAACTGCCCAGCTTTTTGCTGTAAGCTGCTATTCCGGTGCTATAGAAAGTGAAGCTAGCCGACCACTCGCTATGAACGCTTGGAATATGGGACATTATATCGGCATGGCCTTTCAAATTATGGATGATATTCTAGATTATAAAGGAGATAGCTTAACATTAGGCAAGCCTGTGTTGGCAGATATTAAACAAGGTCATTATAATTTGCCGCTCATTTATGCAATTCAAGCGAATCCTAAAGAACTGATTCCTATTTTAGATAAAAAAGACGCGTTGACTGATGAGGATATGCAACAGATTTCTGAACTTATTTCTAAATATAAAGGGGTAGAAAAAGCAGAACTCCTTGCTAAAAAATATACTGAAAAAGCAATCAAACAACTTAATAAATTACCTGATGGAGATTATAAACAGCATCTTTATGCCATTACAAATAGTTTATTGAAACGGAAAGTGTAATCTTTCTAAAAAATCCGAGCCTTTCTATCCAAGTTGATTATAGATTGGACTCGGATTTTTTCTGTTAAATAGCCACTATTAGCTTGTATACTTATCTTTAAATTCCCAAAATCCCGGAATACTTTCTAAATCATATTGATAAGCAGACTCTATTAGCATGATTTTCAGTTCTTGTGAGAGATCCGTCCTGTCATTCGGATTTGTCCTATTCATTAGTTTATTGACCTTTGGCTCAAACAGCTTAATTAATTCCATTAACATTTCAGGATCTACTTTTGCTCTTTTTACGATTGTATACATATCTGTCATTTGCCATTTTCCTTTCGTTGATTTGGTTTCATTTCGTTCCATTCCTTCAGAAGCTGATCTATTTTTTTGTCTAATCGAAGCAGAACAAATAATGATAATGTTAAGGGAAAACCAAAGTTACTGATCATTGTCATCCATTGAGTCATATCTATCAATTCCATCCACCTTCCTCCTTCCGTTCATAAATGAAAGAATTCGTTGTAAAGCTACTTTTCGTGTTTTTGAAACATATTGTTGCGATGTACCAATTGTTCGAGCAATTTCTGTATCCGTTAATTTATATAGATATGCATAGGTTAGAATGTCTCGTTGTGAAGTGGTCAAACTAAGAATGGCTGAATAAATCATCTTATCTGCAATATACTCCTCCACACTTGCTCGCAAGACCTCCTTCTCCACCATCCTTTCTATTTCAGCCTCTTTATCATATAGAGTAATGTCCTTCTCTCCCCCAGCTTCCCTTTCAGCAAGTATTAACGGAAATCTTTTCTGATACATTGTTAAGTTTTTATTAAAATTAATGGTGCTATACTCCATGGAAGAAGTAATATACGCAGTAAATCGAATGGTAAAAAAATGCTTTTTAAAGGCTTCATCCAGCTTTTCTTTATTTTCCTTTGTTGGGAATTCTATCGCCTTTTTTAATAGAAGTAAATTTATCTTTTTTTCCAAAAAGCTTTTTACAATTGGATTGCTTAATAATGATTTATTATCCTGCAAGAACGCGGTAAAAGCCTCTGATTGAAAAGAACGGCATTCCTTCATACTCAAGCCTCCCAAAAGGAACATATGTTCTGTTTTTGTTGTAAAAAAAGGGACTAATCTTCATTAGCCTCTTTCTATTCATATATGCTATTTCTACCTCCTTCTATATTATAAAGAAAGATTTATCGTAAAAATAACAACCACTTGTCCTAATTTCATTTAATCGATTACGGATAACTTAATATCAAAGATAACATTGTATGTATTCTCTTCCAATACGACAAAAGTCCAATTTTTTGCTAAAATCGATGTAAAGGAATGAAAGGATTCCTTCGATAAAGTGATTGTTCCCAATACTTCTCCTCGGTCCTCAAAGTCTCTTCCCTCTACTAATTGATATTTTAATGATAAAAGTCTTTTTAACGTTCCCTTTGTTAAAAAGGTTATTTCATATTCATCTGCAATAATCGCTTTTACGCTTGTCTTATTTTTTTCATAATAGGAGAAAAGTGTTTCCCAATCAGGCAAAGCATTACCACAGCTTTGAAAAAAAATAAGATCCTTGCTTTCCAAAGCCTGTATAATCGCTTCTTCCTTATATCCATTACTTTTTACTTGTTCCAGCATTATCGCATAATTCAACGCTACTTTTACCACAAAAAACCTGCTCCCTTCACATTTCATATTGATTTCAAAACGAGAAAAAGATAAATTGATAGAAAGACTTTTATTAAACAGCCTTCTTTTTACTATTGAATAGTTTAAGTATAATCTATTTTAAAAGGAGTGAGGAAGAATGATTAAACAAAATCCATTTGTTCCATTTAGCATTGCAATGGTTACCCCGTTTGATGATAAGGAAAATCTCTCATTAAGCGGTATTTATTCTTTAATAGATTACTATAAAAAAAATCAGGTTCCTGCACTGCTTATCAGTGGTTCAACAGGAGAGCAGCATTCGATGTCCATCGAGGAACGCATAACCCTCTTACGAGAAGCACGGTTAGCTGGAGAAGAAAAGCTCCTTCTTATCGGAGGAGTTGCTGCTGTAAGAACATCTGACGCTATTCGATTGGCGGAAGCTGCCCAACGAGAAAATCTAGATGGAATTATGCTAGGGTTTCCTCCTTATTTACGAATGAGCCAAAGAGAAGCAGCTGAATACGTGAAAAAAGTGTGTGCTGTGACTGATTTACCAATTATGCTCTATAATAATCCATCACGTACTGGATTTAACTTAGAATTAACTACTTTATACGATTTAGTAGAGTCCTGTCCGCAAATCCAAGCTTTAAAGGAAGCAGGTAATCCTAGCAATGCACCTCTAGTAAAAAATAAGCTTGGTCCTTCCTTCTCCGTGTTAACTGGATTCGATATTCATCTTTTAGATAATATGCAAAACGGTTATGACGGAATCACTAGTATAATAGGAAATATTTTTCCAAAAGAAATACAACAAATTGTTCAATTGGGAAAAAATAATGAATGGAAACTTGCAGAAGACCAATTGTCTAAACTACTGCCAACCATGCATACCATCTTAGAAATAGGAACACTGCGAGCCATCAAATATGTACTAACAGAAAATAATATTAATGCAGGAATATGTAGAGAGCCACTATCCATTTTGAGTAAACAAGAAAAGGCATCATTAAGCGATATTTTTAATAAAGGAGAGGTACGATGAAAAAGTACAGTAAATTCCTCCTATTATTAGCCTTATTGATTTTAGCCTCTTGTAGCAATAATGGAGAAAATACCTCTTCCTCTAAAAAAGAAACGTTTTCTTTAACGATCTCTGCAGCAGCAAGCATGCAAGATTCATTAAATACGATCAAGAAGAAATTCGAGGAGGAACATCCAGACATTACATTAACCTTTAACTTTGGTTCATCAGGAGCTTTGCAGCAACAGATTGCTCAAGGAGCACCGGTTGATTTATTTTTCTCAGCTGCACAGGATAAGCTAGATCTTTTGGTTGACGATGGACTGATTAAAGAGTCCGATCATATCGACTTAGTAAAAAACAATTTAGTTCTGATTACAAATAAACAATCTAATGTAACGATTAATCGTTTCGCTGATCTTGAAACATTAGATAAGGAAAAAATCGCCATCGGCATACCAGAATCAGTACCCGCAGGAAATTATGCGAAAGAGACGCTTCAAACTCTTCACATATGGGAAAAAGTACAGGAGAATATCATTACCGCAAAAGATGTTCGTCAAGTATTGTCATATGTTGAAACAAACAATGTGGCAGCAGGGATTGTTTATGGAACAGATGCAAAGACATCTGATTCTGTAGAAGTCGTTGCCACTGCGGAGGAATCAAGTCATTCCCCGATTGTCTATCCGATTGGCATCATCAAGGACAGCAAAAATTACGAGGCAGCAAAAACGTTTTATGACTATCTGCAAACACCAACTAGTTTAAAGGTTTTCGAGGAAGATGGATTTATTGTTAACTAAAGAGGAATGGTCAAATTTTTGGTCCCCCCTCTGCCTATCCTTACAAGTTTCTCTGGTTGCCACTATTGTCGTCATAGTTAGTGGCACAATACTTGCTGCCAAGTTAGCCAGAAAAAAATTTAAGGGAAAGGCATTGCTTGAAACTTGTTTACTTTTGCCAATCGTTCTTCCTCCAACTGTTACTGGTTTCCTACTACTCGTTCTGTTTGGTAGAAATAGTATCCTCGGTAAAGTAATCGAATGGATCTTTCATCAGCCTGTCATTTTTACATGGTGGGCTGCAGTAATTGCTGCATTTATCGTATCCTTTCCTTTAATGTATCAATCAGCTAAAGCAGGATTTATTCAAATTGATCGCTCAATCGAGGAGGCAGCACGAGTCGATGGGGCAAATGAATGGAAAGTACTCACATCCATTTCCATTCCACTTGCTTCCCACTCTATCCTTTCTGGAAGTATCCTTAGCTTTGCCAGAGGGCTAGGAGAATTTGGGGCCACCTTAATGTTTGCAGGGAATATTCCTGGAAAAACACAAACCTTGCCTACCGCTATTTATGTTGCTATCGATAATGGAAATATGCGAATGGCTTGGATTTGGGTACTATCCATCACGATTATTTCTTTTATAATGCTAGCTTTGTGCCAGCCGAAGCAACGATAATCTTTTCCTTTGACAATGTATTTCCTTATAAAGTAGTGTTAATACTTCTTACTGCAGAGGACATATTATGAAAGCAACAGACAAGCATATCATTTGGCACTTTCCCTCTCTCTGTTTTAATCTAAAATGGACAATAATCCACATTTTTGTGGAATTAAGGAGATGATTTTGTATGAAAATTACGTATCATGGTCAATCCACTATTGAAATTAGTACAGAAGGAAAATCATTGGTTATTGATCCGTTTATTAGTGGCAATCCTTCCGCAGTTTCTAAAGTGGAGGAAATGAAAGTAGATGCTGTTCTTTTGACACATGCTCATATGGATCATATTCTCGACGCTGCACCAATCGCTAAAGCAAATAATGCCCCGGTTGTCGCTAATCCAGAATTAGCTGCCTATATGTCATGGAAGGGCGTGGAAACAATTGGGATGAATATCGGAGGAACACTGGATTTAGAATTTGCAAAAGTGAAAATGACACATGCATTCCACAGCTCAGGGATTATTGATGAAGAAAATAAAAACATCTTATATGGCGGAATGCCAGCTGGATATATTATTGAAGCAGAGGAAAAAGTGTTGCATCACGCTGGAGACACTGGACTATTTGGCGATATGAAAATGATTGGGGATCGTCATAATTTAGATGTTGTTTTCCTACCAATCGGAGACCATTTTACAATGGGAACTGAAGATGCACTACAAGCAGCCGAATGGTATCAAGCAAAACTAATTATTCCTATTCATTACAATACATTCCCTGTTATTGAACAAGACGCAAAAGCATTTGTCAACAAGCTTGAAGAACTTGGATTTAAAGGGAAAGTATTAGAGTTAGGTGAGACCTTCGAATTATAAGAAAACGGAGGCGCCGTACAAACTGGAAGAACTTCGACTGATATAAAGGAAACACGATGAGCGTTAGTGAATCGATGTTGACTTATCGTGGGGAGAAGATCTGAAAGTTTGCTAGGCGGTATTCGCTGGAGCTAGACAATAAGATAAGCGGAGAGCACCCGGTTAGGGGCGTGTAGGCTTCAGAAAATTTCTACTTTCTTAACAGTTAATAAAAATATTTTAGTAAGAAGTCCAGCCTTCATCAGCTGCGATGTTCCTGCTGATTTAATTTGCGCTTATCACTTTCTATATGTACATCTAGAAACCTTTAATGTCTCCAATTAACAGCAAAATCAATTAAAATATTTGAACATGTACAAAGACATGCCTTGTTTTATAAGCTAGTTTTTTCTTCTGACTTCCTATATGATCACCAACAGCATATTTATCAGACTTTAAAGAATGTGAATAAAGAAGATTTTGAGTATGCACTAGTAGATTCACACATCAACCGAAATCTTCCTATCAGTTATCAGGCTAATGCAATTGTCGGGATGATTAGGGAGTGGTTCAAGGGGGATTTTGGTATCCTTGTGAATATATGGCGGAACAATTATTAGCATTTATTCATAGTAACCAGTCACCCCCATCAAAAATCAAGATATTAAACTAATTTCATTAGATTTGACACCAAAGAAGGCTGATATCGCGCAAATAAAAGGGATATCAGCCTAAGTTTTGGCTTTTATTATCCAAAACTATTGCATTATCAGCATAAGTTTCGTTTTTTCAGTCAATGTTTCATTTTATCAGCCAAATCTTCTCCTTTATCAGCCATTGTTTCATTTTATCAGCCAAATCTTCTCCTTTATCAGCCATTGTTTCATTTTATCAGCCAAAACTCCTCCTTTATCAGCCATTGTTTCGTTTTATCAGCCAAATCAATCCCAAATAACAAAAAGGCCGTCCATTAAGGACAGCCCCTATTATTTATTACATTACTTTACTTTCTTCTTCCCATTGAGCAATTTCTTTTACTCTTGCTTCCACTTGTTCTGGAGTAAGACCATGATGTTTAACATAGAAGTTTCTTGGATGCGTACGGCACTCGTGGCTACAGCTTCTCATATACTTCTCTTCATTTTCTTCACTGCAAAGCATTTTGCGGTTACACTCTGGGTTTGCACAGTTTACATATCTCTCGCATGGCTCACCAGTAAAGAAGTCACGTCCAACGATAACATGCTCTTTTTGATTGACTGGCACACTGATTCTTTGGTCGAACACATAGCATTGACCATCCCAAAGCTCGCCTTGTACTTCTGGATCTTTACCGTAAGTCACAATTCCACCATCTAATTGACTTACATCTTCAAAGCCCTCTTTCATTAACCAGCCAGAGAACTTCTCACATCTTACTCCACCAGTACAGTAAGTAAGAATTTTCTTACCTTCTAGCATCTCTTTATTTTCTTTAATCCATTGTGGCAGTTCTCTAAATGTTTCAATCTCCGGCTTAATAGCACCTCTAAAATGACCAAGATCATATTCATAATCGTTACGAGCATCAATTACGATTGTATTTGAATCTTGCATTTGCTCATAGAATTCTGTTGGTTTTAAGTGCTTACCAGTTAATTCAAGTGGATCTACATCATCTTCTAAGCTTAAGTTCACTAATTCTTTTTTATGGCGAACATGCATTTTCTTAAAAGCATGTCCATCCACTTCATCAATTTTAAAGATAGTATCACTAAAGCGAGGATCCTGTCTCATCGCTTCCATATACTTATCTGTTTGCTCTACCGTACCAGAAACTGTTCCATTAATCCCTTCATGGGAAATAAGAATACGACCTAATAATCCAAGCTCTTTACAAAAAGCTAAATGCTCTTGTGTTAACTCTTCCGGATTTTCAATCGGTACATATTTATAATAAAGTAATACTCGATATTCACTCATTATTTCAACACCCTATTCCTTCTAAAATTATCTATAATAACTATACACCAATTGTGCTAATAGTAAAAACCAATCGCTTCTTTATAAAATCGCAAACAAACAGAAAGAGACTTCACCCATTGAAATCTCCCCCTGCTTAAAATTAAAGTTAAAATAATTATAATGTAATACGAGATAAAAAGAAAGATGCAGATTTTACCTAGTATATATTCCATTCGATATTTATCCTATACATTCTAGCATAAAAATATAATTCCTGCCTATCTAGAAATGGAAAAAACAATCCCCTTCCATCAAAAAAGGTACCCACTAAATGAGTACCTCGGACACCACTATCATTTCCAGTATATTACTCTCCCCCTTCTATCACTATCGTTTGAAAATGCAACGCACAGCCATATTTAGATTGTTGAAAAATTTTCTCTAAGTAAGATTGTACTTCCGTTACATTTAACGCTGATTCTACCTGAATATTTGCCTTTATTTTATTTAGAATCTCTACATCTGTTTGAACTTTAGCATCCTGATAATTTTCAAAAAAAGCTCGGACATAGTTTATTTGTCCACATAGGAACTGGATAGTATAGTGATTCATACTTCCTCACTCTTTAAGCCGAGACATCCGAATCACTTTTTTGTCCTCCATAACTTACTGCATTGGCTTTATTTGCTGCGATGACAAATGGCAAATACACAAGAGTAGAGACGGCTAGACACACAAATCCAAGCAATAACGCGATATAGTTTCCGCCTGTGCCCAGGAAGGCAATTAGTGGTCCTGGCGTAGTCCACGGCACAGAATAGGCAATTGGCGGAATTAATCCAGATACAATGGCAACATATCCGATAATAATATTAATGGCAGGGACAAGAATAAACGGCACGATTAAAATCGGATTCAATACTACTGGCAAACCAAAAATAACTGGTTCATTAATATTAAATATTCCTGGCGCAATCGATAATTTACCAATATCTCTGTAATCCTGTCTTTTCGCAACAATAAAGATAGCAATTAGTAGTCCAAGTGTCATTCCAGAGCCGCCATAGTTCGCAAAAGCATCATTAATCGCCCAAGTTACTGGATATGGAGCTCCCCAAGCAGTCCCATGCTCCGCAACAAAGTTAAGGTTTTCTAAATTCGCCTCTGCAAACATTGCTTCACGAATAGCAGCAATCGTGTTGGGACCATGAATACCGAATACCCATAAAAGGTTGGAAACAATCGCTAATATAACAAGAGAAACGATATTTGTACCTAGACTTTTTAATGGTGTCTGAATTGCGGCATAAATAAATCCGTGCAGGCCATCTGGATAAATAGCATTTATTAAAGCGTTTACAATAGCGAACAAAACAGTAATAATAATAATTGGGAATAACACCTTAAAAGAACGAGAAACAGCTGGAGGAACAGAATCAGGCATATTAATTTGAAGCCTTTTCGATTTAGATAATTTACTGAAAAGTTCTCCAACTAACAACCCTACAATTAATGCAACAAATAATCCTTGTGCACCGACCCATTGAGTCGTTAAGAAATTTGCCCCATCTACATTTGTATATGGTGGGTATATAATAAAAAATACAGAAAGACCAGTAAGTCCACTTAATAATTCATCTGCTTTGAGAGAGATCGCCATATTTCTGGCAACGAGGAAGACAATAAACATGGATAAAATATTAACTGATCCATTTAGAACCGGCGAGAAAACAGATTGTAAATCTGCTAAATTCGGAAATAATTTATGCAAAAATAAGATTTTAGCTATAAAGCCATCTGGAGCTAAAACGGCAAAATTTAGTAAGACAATTAATGAACCTGCAAGTGTAATAGGAAAAGATAGAATAAATGCATCACGGATTGCAACTATATGCCTTTGTGAGTTTAATTTTGCTGCAACTGGCACTAATGTTTTCTCCGCAAACTTCTCAAAAGCGGCCATAAAACCCATTGTAAAACTCCCCCCAAATAAATGTCATTATATTCACAGTTAGAAACTGTTTTATTTTGCAGGCATATCTAGTTGCAAATTGCATATCCATTAAGCTATTAATTCTAACGCCCTTTCTAATACTGCCTTTCCATTCATCGTGCCATATGCTCTCATATCGATTACTTCCACTGGTACTCTTCCAGCTATAATCTCTTCTACCTGTGGTTTTTGGTAACGAACCTGTGGTCCTAATAAAACGACATCTACTTCATGAGCAACTTTTTGACATTCTGACACTGGCAACGCGAAAATTTCTAGCTCTACCCCTTTCTCCTTTGCCGCATCATTCATTTTATTTACCAATAAGCTAGTGGACATTCCTGCTGCACATACTAATAGCAATTTCTTCATTTTATTCCCTCCCTATTTTTCATAACCAAAACATCATATTCCGCCTTCCTTCTAAATTGTATACGCTTTCAAATATAATACAATAAAAAATAAACACTTAGTATCTTTTTTCTTCAGTAGGAATTTGTTACATTTTAGTCACAACCTGTTTTATACTAAATGGTGAATATAGGAAAACTATCTTTTAGAGTAGGAGGGAAAAATTTGTTCACAAATGAAATGATCCAATCCTTTAATGATTTGGAAATGCTACTCTATAACTATGTTACAAAAAATATTGAAAAGGTTATTTACATGCGCATTAGAGAATTATCTGACGAAACACACGTCTCCACTTCTAGTATTTTAAGGTTTTGCCGAAAACTAAACTGTGATGGTTTTTCCGAGTTTAAGATTAAATTAAAATTATATTTAGATAGAAATGAACAAGAAAACTTAAAATCAACAAAATACTATCTTTCTGAGTTTTTGGAACGGACAATGAAAGGGAACTTCGAAACGTACATACACGAAACAGCTGAAATGGTAATCAAATCAAATAAAGTTATTTTCGTAGGAACAGGCAGTTCTGGAATTTTAGCAGAGTATGGAGCAAGATACTTTTCCAGCTTAGGAAAATTTTCTACTTTTATTAAAGACCCCTTTTATCCGATTAACAGTAAAGAATTAAAAAACAGTACAGCCATTATCTTATCTGTTTCTGGTGAAACGGATCATACACTGCATCTTGCAAATCAATTAAAATTAGAAGGCTGCAACATCATCAGTATCACCAATAGCAAAAACTGCCAATTAGCAAAAATTTCCGATATCAACATTGCCTATTATGTTACAGAAGTTTATATAGGAGAATCGAATATTACATCCCAATTACCGGTAATGTATATACTAGAGGAAAGCGCTCACACTGTAAAAAAGAACAGTAAAAAAAATACTACAGAACTGGAGGCATAAGATTAGAGGATTGACCAAAACAGCTTAAGATAGACCCAAACAATTATACGCAATGCCGACAAAAGATTCATATAATTGTTTGGGCTTTTTTTAAAGTATTCCAGGAAGTTTGTCGCTATTACTACCTACGTCCCATAACATACACTTCTCTTTCCATAGGGAAAGTTTATATTTGAATAGTTGGCGGTGGCTGTTCTAGCCAACTATTTTCAATCATCAAATCTTCCCCATCTTTTGCATATTGAGCTATTTCCATGGACAGTCTTTCATAATTGAGCAAAAGGTCACTTCTTTGACTAGCGCCTCCTGCTAATGCGTAGTTTCCAACTCCTGTAGCACTTAATAAGCTAATATGGAACATCATTAATTTATCTGAAAATGTACGTACCTTAGAATCAGTAACTCCTATATCCGATGAATTTGGACTTTGTATTCCTTCATCCACTAAAGCATCCATGAATAATTTTAAATGCTTTTGGGAAATATCCTTTCCTCTTAACATATATGCCCGTACATCTTTATTTGTGGTAGTTTGAGCAAAGGCTAATGTAATCTTCACTCCCAAATTGTTCGTCTGAGTATTCATAAAAAGATGGGAAACCTCTACGGCATTTAAGGGTCTTTTTTTATGGAACAAAGAGAAACCACTTAAGTATTTCTTGCTATCTATGTAGTCAATTTTCTTTGGAATGGAAGTATGCGGTGATCGAATTAACAGACCCTTCTTTTCTAATATTGAATTCGTTAAATGATAAAGCTTGGAAGTATTATGTAATCCATGGTGATAAAAAGCGCTGAGGTCTTCCCTTGTACTCATTGCAAGGAACCCTCCATAAGCCAATAAGCCTGCTTTCGCCATTTGATTAATATATGCTAGACAAAAGGTTTCTGTAAATAAGGCAGGAGCATTGGTATTAACATCTGTTTCTGTAAATCCATGAGGAATGGCGAAATCATCTTTTTGAAAAATCTTTATAAAACGCTTTTCTTGTTTTTGGGCAAACTGAAAAGAAAAACGAATCGCATTAGAGATTTCTCGATCCTTTACATGCTGAAGCATATGCGTTAGAACCTGCTTTGACATACAATTATTCATATAAGATGTCCACAGGGAAGCTATTTCTGAGGATGTTAGCTTTATATTTGATTGAGACACGAAGTAAAACCTCCAGAATTTACATTGTGTTTAGTAGTATTGGCATCCTTTTTTAAATTATGCTTACCACAGCAAAAAAGTAAAACATAATACCCTATATATTCATTATAATAAGAGATACATATAGGCCGAAAATACGAACAAGGAATGATGAGAGGTTTGAAAAATATAGATATGCTGTTTCTTGATTATGCAAATGATAAAAACTTAACAGAAGCAGAGAAAGAGATCACCTATTTCCTTATCCAGAAGAAATTAGCAGGAGAAACATTAAGCATTCGAGCAGCTGCAAATGATCTATTTGTATCCACAGCAACCATTATCCGCCTCTGTAAAAAACTTGGTTTTAGTGGCTATAGTGAATTTATTTACAACCTAAATTTAAAAGTAACAAAAATGCTTGATCAAGAAGTAGAATATGTAGATAGTATTCATCAACCATTGATAGATGCTGTTTCTTCCTTTAAGCAAAATTATAAACAAACAATCGATTCCCTTGATGAAACAAGCATCGAACTATTTCTTGCGCAAATTAATGAAAATAAAATGATTTACTTTTATGGTGCAGGCTTTTCTACGCTTTTTTCTAGCTATTTTGCAAAAAAACTAGAGCTCTTTGGTTATTATGTTTCCAATTCAACAACAAGCGACAGTAGAGCGATTTTTCTCAATAATATTCAAAAATACAAATTGCTCATTGCTTTTTCTCGCTCAGGTGAAACAGCTAAAGTACTAGAGAAAGTGCAAATCGCAAAGGATAAAGGCGTAAAAACAATCCTTTTTACCGGAAACAATAAAAGCTCTACCGCCAAAATTGCTGATATTGTCTTTACCGTCCTCGATCCTACCATTGAGTCTCAACAAGAATTCGAAGTTACCTCTTTTGAATCCAATATGTTTATGCTCATTGATTTACTTTTAATCGTAGCGATTAAAAGAGGGATTGTTAAAGAATATTAATACTTTTTTTATATACACTGTTGAAAGAGGATGCTATCGAACATCCTCTTTCTTTCACTTAAGCCTTGTAACATGTTACAGGATTGAAAGACATTGTACACAATCCTTGCAAACCCTTTCAAATTTACCTGTTCAATTATATACTTTGGTTATTAAAAAGATATGACAACGCTTACCAACAAAGGGAGGTTTTATAGATGAAAAAGGTAGTAAATGGTCTTCAGCTCTTCGGAAAATCTTTATTTGCACCAATTCTCATTCTACCGATTATCGGTCTATTTATCGCATTTGGAAATGTTTTCGGAAACGGAAACTTAGCACAATATATTCCGATTTTAGAAAATCCATTAATTCAAAATACAGGGAAATTTATATCTTCCTCCGCTGTATCGATTTTGCAAAACCTAGCTTTAATCTTCGCTGTCGGTATTCCGATTGGCTTAGCTAAAAAAGATAAAGGATATGCTGCCTTAACTGGCTTAGTTACCTTCGTTATTTTCATAAATGCAATGCATCAAATATTAAGTTTAACTGGTAGCTTAGTAGCACCAGAGCAAATGCAATTATCTGGTCAAGCAATGGTATTAAATGTTCAAGTATTGGAAATGGGTGTTTTTTCTGGAATTCTTCTAGGTGCTCTAGTTGGAATTTTGCACAATAAATACTGCGACACGGAATTCAAAGGTGTTATGGCTATATACTCAGGACATCGCTTTGTAGCTATTTTAGCCATTCCTAGTGCGATGATTTTAGGAGCACTTGCCGCAGAATTTTGGCCATTCGTACAAGATGGTATTACAGCTGTAGCCAGCGGCATTAAAAATTTAGGAGTAGTTGGATTACTTATTTATGGATTCTTAGAAAGAATTCTCATCCCAACTGGATTACATCACTTAGTGTATACTCCATTTCTTTACACAGAATTAGGTGGAGTTGCAAATATCGGAAATGAAATTATTTATGGCGCCCGAAATATCTATTTTGCCGAAATGGCAGACTCAAGCATTAAAGTATTAAGCAGTACAGTGAACTGGGATGCTCGCGGTTTAAGCAAAATGTTTGGACTTATGGGAGCAGCACTAGCAATGTATGTAACTGCAGATAAAAAGAAAAAAACAATCGCAAAAGCAATTCTTCTTCCTGCAGCCTTTACCTCCTTCTTACTAGGAGTAACAGAGCCTTTAGAATTTGCTTTCCTTTTCACCGCACCAATCTTGTTTGTCCTACATGCTGTTCTTTCTGGTGTGGGTATGATGCTCTTAAGTATCTTTCATGTACATGCAATTGGCGCAAATGGATTTATTGATTTCTTACTATATAATTTACCGCTTGGAACAACAAAGTCCAACTGGCCAATGTTTATCTTAGTAGGATTACTAATGGCAGTTATCTATTTTATCCTTTTCCGCTTCTTAATTCTTAAATTTAATTTAAAAACACCAGGTCGTGAAGAAGATATGATAGCAGCTGAAACAAATGAATTAGCTAATGCAGAGGCAGCTGTATCTGGTGGAACGACAAATGATTCGCCATCAGCTTTAGGGGCAACTATTGTCGATGCATTGGGCGGAAAAGCAAACATTGAAAATGTTGATAATTGCTATACAAGATTACGCCTAATTTTAAAAGATCCAAATGCAGTAGATGAACTGATATTAAAACAAACAGGATCCAAAGGAATTATCAAATCAGGAAATAATGTCCAAGTCGTATATGGTTTAAATGTTAAATCTGTTCGAGATCAAGTAGACCAACAATTAGGAGGAATTTAAGATGAAAACATATAAATTAGCAGTTGCAGGCGGGGGAAGCACATACACTCCAGGAATTATTCGTAGCTTAATGGACCGATTAGAAGATCTACCACTTTCTGAAATTCGCTTCTACGATATTGACGGAGAAAGACAGTCTAAAGTAGTCGTAGCTGCAAAGGCCGTCATTGAAGAATATACAGATAAAATTAAAGTCATTGATACAACAGATCCACAAACAGCCTTTGAAGATGTAGACTTTGTATTTGCCCAAATGAGAGTTGGAAAATATGCAATGCGTGAACTCGATGAGAAAATTCCCCTTTCCCATCATGTAGTTGGGCAAGAAACATGTGGACCTGGCGGATTGGCTTACGGACTGAGAACTATCTCTCCAATGATTGAGCTGATCGATTATGTAGAAAAATATGCTAAAGAAACAGCATGGATTGTAAACTACTCCAATCCAGCATCCATTGTGGCAGAAGGTGTTCGTAAGCTTCGACCAAATTCAAGAGTCTTAAACATTTGTGATATGCCTGTTGCAACAATGCGTAATATCGCAGCAATCCTCGGAGTAGAAAGAGAAGAATTAGATGTTGACTACTTTGGTTTAAATCACTTTGGCTGGTTTACAAGCATTAAAGTTGATGGGGTAGAAAGATTGCCAGAAATTCGTGAGCATGTATATAAACATGGATTACTAACAGAAGATGTTTCAAAAATTGACTATCGTCATGCAGATTCTTCCTGGATTAAAACCTTTAAGAATATTAAACTAATCATGGATCATTTTCCAGAATATCTGCCGAATCCATATTTACAATACTATCTGTTCCCAGATCATATTGTGGAAACTTCAAATAAGGAATACACTCGTGCGAACGAAGTAATGGATGGCCGTGAAAAAACATTGTTTGAAACAGTAGATAAATATGAAGAGACTGGTATTTTAGAAGATTCCTTTGCAGTTGGTGTACACGGAACATTTATTGTAGATGTAACAGTATCTCTTGCTCAAAACCTCGGAAAAAGATATTTAGTAATGGTAGAAAACAATGGAACAATTCCAAACTTGCCAAATGATGCGATGATTGAAGTGCCTGCGCTTATTACAAGTGATGGTCCTAAACCTGAATTTGTTGGAGACATTCCTTACTTCTACAAAGCAATGATTGACCAACAATTAGCATCGGAGAAAATTTTAGTGCAAGCCATTGTGGAAGGTTCTTATGAAAAAGCATTACAAGCATTCACATTAAATAAAACCTTACCTTCTGCTAAAGTAGCGAAAGCAGTTCTTGATGATTTAATTGAAGCAAATAAAGAATTCTGGCCAACATTAACAAAAGAATATAAAGAAGGCGTATTAGTGTAAGATTATAATAGGAGGCTGGGACATAAACATTTCAGTTAGCAACAAAGTCGAACAATTATGCGATTAACATGCATAATTGTTCGTTTTTCGTTTTAGAACAAGGTTTTAAAACAAAGTGAAATGGAGCGGAGGACGCTCGACTCCTACGGGAGATGCGAGAAAGTCCGAGACCCTGCAGGAGTGTGAGCTGTGAAGCGGCTCGGCGCTCGCCCCGGTGAGTCGTGCGGTAAGCCTCGGAAAACAAAAACCTACACTAAGTTAGAATGGTTTGCTAACTAATGATTCACCAGGTAATATACTTTTTCAGTGGCCTCGCAGTGAGGAGGCTCAGCTTCCTCCCCGGCGCATCGTGCGTCTGTAGAGCAATGGAACGACTTAGTTTTTACACTTAACTATATTTAAAAACATAGAGAACCCTCTTGAAAAAGTAGCTTTATTTTAGAGCTGAATTAGAGATTGTTCGTCTTTAAAGATTATGTATTTCGTTTTTTCCCAGTCTCTTTTTAATGTTCTAATGTTGTATTGCTTTTCACTAGAAACCCTCATGCAAAAACAATTCTACCACTAGTAGAATCACTATTTTTCAGCTATTCAACTAGCCGTTGATAGGCATGTTTTGGCAAGTATGCTAGTATCGAATTAGACAGTGCGCACTGGAAAAGTAGAGGAGATGACAAGTATGGTTGATTCACGAAAAATTGGGGCTTATATATCAAAATTGAGAAAAGAAAAAGATCTAACACAGGTTGAATTAGCAGATAAATTAAATATCAGTCACCAAGCGGTATCCAAATGGGAAAGAGGAGAATCCCTTCCTGATATTATGACCATTCCCATTATTGCGAATGAATTGGAGGTTTCTATTGATCTCTTAATGAACGCTGGAAATAAACAACCAAAACCTTCCAAGCAAATTGGGAAAATGGTTGAGCATTTATCGGCCGACCAACCCGAGGAAGTAGCGGATTTAATTAATTCAGGAGCTGCCGACGTAAAGGAGCTGATTGATATCGCCCCTCTTATTAAAACTAGTCAACTAAGTAAAGTATCTGAAAAAATGGATGCAACCGCTTGGGATTTAGACACAATTGTTCATCTAGCTCCTTTTCTGTCAACAGAAGCATTAGATGAAATCGTCATACAAGCAACAAAAGGAACTATTGATTGGAAGATTGTTCAACGAATTGCCCCTTTTTTATCTTCTAGCACCTTACACTCAATCGCCAATCAAGTCATTAGCGAATCGATTGAACCTATAGAATTAGTGCAGCTTGCACCCTTCTTAGATGAAGAATATATAGACAGCTTAATATGGAAAGTGCAAAATGGGCAATTAACTTGGCAGTTCATCACAAATATGGCTCCTTTTATTAGTGATACAGCTTTAAATAATCTTGTCTTGCAAGGAATAGACGACATGTTTAATGAGGAACATATAATTGGCTTGGCTCCCTTTTTAGAAGAAGATACGATTGAACACTTAGTTTCAATCGCATCAAGTAAGGGGGAATGGTCTTTCATACAAAAAATGGCTCCATTTATAGGAGAAGCTTCCTTTAATGAACTAGTGGATAAAGCAGTGAATGGAGAAATAGAATTAGAACAGCTAATGGAACTTGCTCCTTTTTTTGAAGAGGATGCTATTGATCAATTATTATCCAATATGGATGCTGATAGACTGTCTCCTCAATCACTAGCAAAGCTAGCTCCTTTTATGGAGAAAAATTCTTTAGGTAGAATCGTAAAACAGTTACTTAAGACAAGATAAATGCAGTATTTATCTTTCTAAAAAAAAAATCGTTTCTACTTCGACTTGGTCGTTCATTCCTCGGATGAACGACTTATTTCTTGCTTTCGTTCCTTTGATAAACTCTACTTCTGCCTTCCACTCTTTAAAAATGAAATCCCCCATTAATGCTCTAAATACCTATATAATGTAGATTTACTAATTCCTGTTTCTGCTTTTATTTCTTTTAATGTATATTTTTTAGACTGATACATCTCCATTGCTTTTTTTACATTTTCATCCGCTTTTCTCGGTCTTCCACTTGCTTTCCCATGCTGTCTCGCGTATTCCATGCCTTTTTTTGTTCTTTCCCGAATAATCTCATTCTGGAATTCAATTAAATGAGATAGCATTTCAGACAACGAATACTCCTTTTTTCTTTCTGTATCAATATCTTCCTTTATTGATTGTAAATAAGCACCTTTGTCTTCAAGTATTTCTAATAACTCCATCAGATGCCTACTCGAGTCTGCAATGGTAAATAACTGCGCTACAACAATTTTGTCTCCCTTTAATAGAGAGGCTATTACTTCCGATAGCTTTGATCTATTTTTTGCCGAATCATGTTCTTCTTGATACATTTGCTCACATATAGGTTTCAGTATTTTTAACTGCTGCTCGCAGCTAGTATCTGCAATGGTAGGTCGCATATAACCATATTTCATCTTAATTGCCTCCAACATTATCTCTTCTCATTATTATAGATAGAAATTCTCTCCTTGTAAAAACTATCCCAAAATATATTCCTTTTTGGGAAAAAACATGGTAGACTTCTTTGTATCAAGCAGAAAGATATTGAGGTGAATCATTTGATTGAAAAAATAAAAAAGGAATGGTTTTCAAATATCCGTGGGGATATTTTATCAGGAATGGTCGTTGCTCTTGCATTAATACCAGAGGCGATTGCATTTTCTATCATTGCCGGGGTAGATCCGATGATTGGATTGTATGCCTCCTTTACTATGGCTGTGGTTATTTCGTTTACAGGTGGAAGACCTGGTATGATTTCAGCAGCAACAGGAGCAATGGCATTATTAATGGGGCCATTAGTTAGAGATTACGGATTAGAATATTTATTTGCTGCTACAATCCTTACAGGGATAATTCAGATTATTTTCGGCGTATTAAAAATTGCGAAGCTCATGAAGTTTATCCCGAGAGCAGTGATGATTGGATTTGTTAATGCTTTAGCGATCTTAATTTTTATGGCTCAAGTGCCACATCTTATTAACGTCACAAACATTACTTATTTATTTGTAATCATCACGTTATTAATTGTGTATATCTTGCCGCGATTTTTAAAAGTCATTCCAGCACCACTAATTGCTATTATTATTTTAACCGTTGTTGCTATTTTTGGAAATGTAAATGTAGCTACTGTTGGTGATTTGGGAAAAATTACGCAATCATTGCCATCTTTCTTTATTCCAAATGTACCGTTTTCCTTTGAGACGTTAGCAATTATTTTCCCATATGCGCTAGCTTTATCAATTGTTGGTTTATTGGAATCCTTATTAACTGCTTCTATCGTTGATGATGCAACAGATACAGACAGCAATAAAAACAGAGAAGCAAGGGGACAGGGAATAGCTAATATTGTTACAGGATTTTTTGGCGGAATGGCTGGCTGTGCGATGATTGGTCAATCTGTTATCAATGTGAAATCAGGTGGGAGAGGAAGACTCTCTACATTTGTTGCAGGTGTTTTTCTTATGTTTTTGATAATGGTATTAGGAAGTCTTGTTGTACAAATTCCTATGCCAGTCCTAGTTGGCATCATGATTATGGTGTGTATCGGCACCTTTGACTGGTCTTCCTTCAAGTACTTAGTTACTGCTCCAAAAGGAGATGCAATCGTTATGCTCGTAACCGTGATAATTGTTGTCGCAACCGATAATTTATCCATAGGGGTAATTGCTGGAGTTATTTTAAGTGCTGTCTTATTTGCTGCGAAGATTTCCCATGTGAAGATGCATAAACAGGAAACATCGCAAGGCTACAACTATGCAGTGGAAGGACAACTATTTTTTGCTTCTGTTGATAGCTTTGTTCAAGCATTTGATACAACGATTAAAAACAAAGAAATTTCCATTGATTTTACTAATTCTCATGTATGGGATGATTCTGCAGTCGGTGCCATTGATAAAATTGCGTTAAAGCTGAAGGAAAATCAAAATACAGTTACCATTACTGGCTTAGATTCTGCAAGTAAAAAGATTGTAGATAAACTTGCTGTATTTCCCAAACAAAATGCGAAATTATCTGATCACTAACTCAAAAGGAGCGTAAATCATGTATTCTACTATTCTTTTAGCAATTGACGGTTCAAAAAACTCGTTAAGAGCAACAACAGAAGCAGTGAAATTAGCTTCCCTTCAGAAGAATGCTGTAATTACAGTTGTTCATGTCCTAGATATCACTCAATCGAAATATGATGTATTGCACGCTCAAGGGAAGGCTGATTTAGAACTTACTAGGCGGAAAAAATTCGTATCAATGGAAGAATACTTACAATCCAATAATATCGCTTATAATCTACTATTTCTTCATGGAGAGCCGGGTCCTACAATTGTCGAGTATGCAAATCAAAATAGCTTTGACTTACTTGTCATTGGCAGTCGCGGATTAAATTCCTTGCAAGAAATGGTATTGGGAAGTGTTAGTCATAAAGTAATCAAACGAGTAAAATGTCCGGTTTTAGTTGTTAAATAAAAAAAGAGCTAATCAAATGATTATCCTGTTTGATTAGCTCTTTTTTATAGCCAATATCTACGAATTAGTTTTGATATAAATACGTTTTTACCCCTTGAATATGTAGCTTGATTTTATATAACCCTCCTGATTGTGGATACTTTTTTAATTCTTCATCATCCAAACCAGATCTCGCTGTCGTTATATATAACTCATTTAATTTTTCCCCTCCAAATGTACAAGAAGTCACATTCGGTACTGGCAAGCATATTTCACTTAATTTTTCCCCACTCTCTGGATTCCATCTAGACACTCTTCCTCCACCATAATGAGCAATCCATAGCATTCCTTCGCTATCAATTGTCATACCATCTGGGAATCCTTCTTCCTCTGAAAAATCAATAATCTGCTTTGCTTTTCCTAATTTTCCTGTTTCCAAATCATATTCATAACGTGTTACTGTTTGAGCAGGTGTATCAATATGGTATAAGTATTCATTATCACTAGTCCATGCCATGCCGTTCGAAATACTCAAATGACTTATTTTTTCCGTCCATTTTCCTTCATTATCAAGACAGTATAGTGCTGCATCTTTCGTCTTTCCATCTCTGCACATTGTACCTGCCCATAAACGACCATAAGCATCACATTTCCCATCATTAAAACGATTCTGTTTTAAATCTCGCTCTGGATCGCCAATAAACTTTAGTTGCTCTGTTTCTATATTTAAAAGATGAAAGCCATTATCTAATGTAACAATAAATTCTGTATCTTTTGTTATACAAGGGATAACAGCCGATACTTCACGTTCTAGTTGAACCTGTTTGTGCTCACCAGAAATATGGTTATACATATGTACTTTTTTTCCTTCAATATCTACCCAATATAAAATATTGTTTCTAAAATCCCAGCATGGTCCTTCTCCAAGCACAGCTTTTGCATCAAGTACTAATTCTAGATCCTCTATCATATGTTTCCCCCTCCAACTATGTATAATCTATCTCCTTGTCCTATACCTTTTCTAGATAGAAAAGAAACCCATATAATTAAAATTTTATAAAAATATGCTCCTTTTTATGTTTCAATCAATCAAATTCGGGATATTATAATAAAACTAGCTCCTTTCGTAAATGTAGCTCTGCTTTGGTTATGTTTTCTAGAAAACATTTTTCCAAATTAACCTACGAATTTACGAGTAAGGGGCTAGTTTTTATTTATGGGTACTAGACTTAAATAACCCTTTTATGGAATAAGCCTATCACAATCTCTCGGAAATGCGCTTGCTTCGCGAATATTACCAAGGTTTAGGAACTTCATTATAATCCGTTCTAAACCAATTCCAAATCCTCCATGCGGTGGAATAGCATATGCAAAAGAATCGATATATGCCTTAAATTCATTCGGATTTAGTCCCTTTTCTCTAAAAGAAGCTATTAGCTCTCCTTTACGATGAATCCTTTGCCCGCCAGAGGTAATTTCACTTCCTTTATATAAAAGGTCAAAAGAATCTGTCAGCTCAGGATTTTCCTTATTTGGCATGGTATACATCGGTCTTGTTGCTCTCGGATAGTTTGTTATAAACACAAAATCACTTCCATATTTATCCTTAACATAGTTTCCGATGCATTTTTCCCCTTCTGTATTTAAATCTCCTTCTGGAGAGTCCTTTTGATATGTCTCTTTTAATATAGCCTGTGCTTCTGCTAATGTCATTTTAGGGATTTCGTTCAACACTGGTATGTCGACCTGAAGAACGTCCAGCTGCTTCTGACAACGCTCCTTCACATATTGGAAAACATATTGAAGAACTCGCTTCTCCATCTCCATTACTTCCTCCACATTTTCAATGAATCCCATTTCTACATCTAACGAAATATATTCATTTAAATGTCTAGATGAATTATGCTCTTCCGCCCTATATACAGGGGCAATTTCAAACACCCTTTCAAAGCCCGCTCCTACCATCATTTGTTTATAAAATTGAGGGGATTGTGCTAAATAGGCACTTTTATCAAAATAGTTAAAGGTAAAAACATTTGCCCCGCCTTCTGCTCCTTGTGAAACTATTTTTGGAGTGAAAATTCTGGTAAACCCTTCTTGCATGAGAAAATCTGTAAAACCTTTCACGAACACGGATTGAATCGTAAATATTGCGTTTATTTGTTCATGTCTTAAGGATAGAACTCGATGATTCAGTAAATGATCTAAGCCGACATTCAGTTTTTTCTTATTAATTTCAAATGGCAATAAATCAGCTTCAGCTAGTACGAGGATTTCACTAACTTGAAGTTCCACTCCATTTGCTGTTTTATCTGTTTTTACAAGAATTCCGGTAACTTGAACAACACTCTCTGTCTCTATTTTCACCTGATTCTGCTCTTGCTCTAATACACATTGCAGCAACCCAGTGCGGTCTCTCAATAACAAGAAGCCTACTTTTCCTAGCTGGCGAATCTTTTTCACCCAGCCCTTTAAAACAACCTCTTTACCAATAAGCATATTACACTCAGAAATGAGCACCCTTTTTGAAGATTCCATATAACTGTTCCTCCTAAAGTTAGTAAAATTTTGATTCATATCGTTATCATCATCATCGTCCACGGCACTCACCTCCTTATTAGAAAAGCCCATCAGCCCCTGGGTGCCCAGGGCTAGACACTAAATATTCGTCTAAAAAAAACATAAAAAAATCCGCCCCTATAAAAGGGACGGATTATCCGCGGTACCACCCAAATTGTTTCATACAGAAACCACTTGTATCATAACGGTGATAACCGGTTACCTCTACTAGCATAATACGTTCAAAGTAACACTCACAGATGTCTTCTCCTAAGGCTTTTGCACAATCTTTTCAGCTACCGACTGCTCTCTTTCGAAAAAGGTTCTTAGGGTACTCCTTCTGATCAACATGTTCGCTCCATTAAATTATGTTCATTATAGACCTCTCTCCCCCTAATTTCAACTACTAAAAAAAGAAAATATAAATATTTCTGAATATGACTTTCCTTAAGAAGCATAAAGTTTACTAATACGATGTTACATTTGAGGTGATTATATTGAATACATTTCTCCACTCTGTTGAAAAAGAGCAACAAAAACGCATAAAAGAGCTTGTCGAGCTACAAAAGTCAGACGGTTCTTTTCATTTCCGGTTTCAAGGAAGCTTAATGACAGATGCTTTTTATATCATCACCATTCGAGCATTAAACATTCACACAGAAGAAGAAAACATCCACCTTTTAGCCAAAACACTGCGTAACGCCCAGCATAAAGAAGGCTATTGGAAAGCATATAGCGATGAACCAAACGGCCATCTCTCTGCTACCATAATTGCTTACACTGCCCTATTATATTCTGGCCTTTATGCAAAGGAAGACACACAAATGCAGAAAGCAAAAGCATTTATTTTAAAACACGGCGGCCTAGCGAAGGCTCATTTTATGATAAAATGGATGCTATCCGTGAATGGTCTCTACCCTTGGTCCCATATGATCTACATTCCAATGACATTTTTACTCTTGCCAACCTTTCAGCCTTTCAATTTCTACCAATTTAGTGCCTATGCTCGGATTCACTTCATTCCGATGTTAATAGCAGCCAATAAAAAATTCACAATCCAAACAAAAACCAAGCCACCGCTAGATGACCTATTTGTAAGAGATATAGCTCTTTATCCATCCTTTGATCACCTAGAAGAAGAGCGAAATCCCCTTACATTTCTTTGGAAAGAAATGAAACGAATCGGAAAGTTTCCAGCCTATCTTCATCACTTAGGCTTTCAATCTGCAGAAAAATACATGCTAGATCGATTAGAAGAGGATGGGACACTTTACAGTTATGCGAGTGCAACTTTCTTTATGATCTATGCATTACTTGCCCTTGGCTATAAAAAAAATTCTCCAGTAATTCAAAAAGCAATTGCTGGACTCACATCCCTTATCGATAAAAAAGGTAAGCAAAGTCACCTAGAGAACTCCACCAGCACGGTTTGGGACACAGGCTTAATCAGCTATACATTACAACAAGCTGGAATACCTACTGAATCTACTCCAATAATAAAAGCAACTAATTATTTGCTAGCAAAACAACATACAAAAAAAGGAGATTGGCAGGTTCATAACCCAAATTCGGAACCAGGAGGATGGGGCTTTTCTGATATTAATACGAATAATCCTGACAATGATGATACCTCTGCCGTTTTACGGGCCTTAACCGCAACCGCCTCATCAAACAAAACGGTTCATTACGCTTGGCAAAAAGGCACAAACTATTTATTATCCATGCAAAATAAAGATGGAGGGTGGGCAGCGTTCGAAAAGAATACCGATTGGGACATTCTCAAGATGGTTCCAATCGATAATGCAAAGGATGCTGCCGTGGATCCTTCTACCGCTGATTTAACTGGAAGAGTATTAGAATACTTTGGAAACTTTGCTCATCTTAACGACACACATCCTCATATAAAGCAGGCCGTCAGCTGGTTAATCAATAATCAGGAAAAAAACGGCTCTTGGTATGGCAGATGGGGTGTTTGTTATATTTACGGGACTTGGGCAGCACTTACAGGGTTAACAGCAGTTGGCATGAAACCAAATCACCCAGCAATCCAAAAAGCAATTGGTTGGCTGAAAAAAATCCAACACTCCAATGGAGGATGGGGAGAATCTTGTAGGAGCTGTGAAACTTCCATCTATGTTCCTCTACCATTTAGCACGGAATCACAAACAGCTTGGGCTGTTGATGCCTTAATTGCGGCAGGAGAAGGAGCAAGCAAAGAAGTGAAAAGGGGAATTCGTTACTTACTAGACGAAAAGAAAGAGGAACGCGCCATTACTTATCCTACAGGTATTGGGTTACCGAAACAATTCTACATTTATTATCATAGTTATAATAAGATTTTTCCTTTATTGGCTCTTTCCCATTATATAAACAAGGAGGCGCATAGTTGATCATGAATCTAGAATGTTTTTTCCGAAGCAAATTTATCATTCTTATAAACTTCGGAAAAACATTTTTTCCTATTTCGTTCGAATATTCTCGCTATGATTCTTTCTCAAAAGAAGGAAAAAAATCACTAAACCAATAGTTATAGAAATATGCCCTAATCCGGCAATTCCAGAGATGGCAGAATCTAAACCGCTGGATAAATCAAATTCAAGCACTTGCAGAGTTCCTCTTATCACCATTAATGTAATCGTTGATAGTAAACCAATATTATAAAAATAAAAGAACAAATCAAAATTTTTAAGTGTATGTATTTTCATCGTATAACAGAATAAATAGACGATTAGCATGATCATCATTCCTAAAGCAAACGAGTGAGTATGAACAACAGAGAGCTGCGTTTCCCCTGTGAAATCTCTCATTTTCGTAAACTCTCTATAGTAAACGCCACTAACTAAACCTAAAATTGTATAAAAGAAGGCTATATTCAATACTTTTTTCATCTCTCTACTTCCTTTCAAACCTAATAATCACTACCTACCATTCTAACAAAATACCAATCGGGATACTATGACAGTTTTGTGGCTAAAAAATCCTATTTATCCGGCTTTCCTCCTTTGCTTGATATAGGCAAATGTCCCTTGAAATTCTCCATTAAAAGTGCTATCCTATACAAAACATTCCAATTCATAGAAATCAATGAAGAGAAAAAGTACGTTTTGATATCCCTTTTAGCGAGCTGGGTATGGTGAAAGCCAGTAAGGTAACCGAAACGAAAAAATCATCTCTGAGATGCAAGGCTGAACAACTAGTAAGTCTTGACGGATTTCCACCGTTAAAAGGAACACGTATGATAGTACGTTGACTAAGCGCTGTTTGTTTTTTGTCAAACAGAATTTGGGTGGTAACGCGGGTTATGATAATACACTCGTCCCTTACTAAAGGGACGGGTGTTTTTTTTTTTCCTAAAAATATCTTTCTATACTGGAATGTTTATTAAATAGATGGAGGGATATAGATGGAAGTACAAAAAGAAACAGACAGAGCTCGTGAAAAAAGAATCCTGGCCTATTGGGAGGAAGAACAAATTTTTCCAAAGTCAATCGAACAGCGCAATAACAATGACACCTTTGTTTTTTACGAAGGACCACCAACTGCCAACGGCCTCCCACACGTCGGTCATGCACTTGGAAGAACCATCAAAGACATCATCGCAAGATTTCAAACAATGAACGGCAAACAAGTCATTCGTAAAGCAGGCTGGGATACACATGGACTTCCTGTTGAATTAGGGGTCGAAAAGGCGCTAGGTATTTCTGGAAAACAAGAAATTGAGAACTATGGCATTATTCCTTTTATTGAAAAATGTAAAGATAGTGTATTTTCCTATGAAAAACAATGGCGAACCTTTACAGAGGAATTAGGATATTGGGTTGATATGGATCATCCCTACATGACCATGAGTAATGAATACATCGAATCGGTTTGGAATATCCTTGGTACTATTCACGAAAAAGGCTGGTTATATAAAGGGCATCGCGTTTCACCATACTGCCCAAGCTGCCAAACCTCCTTGAGCTCACATGAGGTCGCACAAGGCTATAAAGATGTAAAAGACTTGAGTGCAACAGTTAAATTTAAGCTTGCCACAAAAGAAAACGAATATATACTCGGTTGGACAACGACTCCTTGGACATTGCCAGCAAATGTCGCCTTAGCGGTTCACAAAGATTTAGACTATGTTAGAGTAAAAGTAGGAGAGGAAATATTCATCGTTGCAAAAGATAGATTACAGCCGGTAATCGGCTTAGAAGGGGAAGTCCTTGAAACTTTGAAGGGATCAACATTAGTAGGACTTTCCTATACAGCACCATTTTCATACGTTCAAGTGGAAAAAGGGCACACCATTCATCATGGTAATTTCGTCACAAACGATAGCGGAACAGGAATTGTCCATATCGCTCCAGCGTACGGTGAGGATGACTATCGTCTTGTGCAGACAAACAATCTTTCTTTTGTCCATGTAGTGGATGAAAGGGGAAGGTACAAGGAAAGCATTACACCATTAGCCGGTTCCTTTGTAAAAGACGGGAAGGTTGATGTAGAGATAATCAAGCTACTCCATCAAAAAGGATTGTTATTCCATAAAGAGAAATATGAACATTCTTACCCGCATTGCTGGCGCTGCGACACACCGCTTTTGTATTATGCCACAGAAAGCTGGTTTATTAAAACAACTGCTGCAAAGGAAAGGTTGGTTGCCAAAAACCAAGAAGTAACTTGGTACCCTGAGCATATAAAGAATGGTCGATTTGGAAATTTCCTCGATGGTTTAGTTGATTGGAATATTAGTCGTAATCGATATTGGGGAACTCCCTTAAATGTTTGGCAATGCACATCCTGTCAAAAGGAGATTGCTCCCAAAAGCATTTCTGAGGTAAAAAACTATAACAAAACTCCGATTGATGATGTGGAATTGCACAAACCATATGTAGATGAACTTGTCTTTACTTGTCCATCCTGCAGTGGAGATATGTACCGGACACCTGAGGTAATTGATGTATGGTTCGATAGTGGCTCCATGCCCTTTGCCCAATATCATACCCCATTTGAAAATAGCGAACTGTTTCAAAAACAGTTTCCAGCAGATGTTGTTGTAGAAGGCATTGATCAAACAAGAGGATGGTTTTATTCTCTTTTAGCAGTTTCTGTCCTTTATTCGGGAGAAGTTCCCTATAAAAATGTTCTTGCCACAGGGCATGTATTAGATGAACTCGGACAAAAAATGTCCAAAAGTAAGGGGAATGCACTAAATCCGATTGAGCTTATCCAAACATATGGTGCAGACGCTCTGCGATGGGCGCTTGTTGCAGATAGCGCTCCATGGAACCAAAAAAGATTCTCAGAAAAAAATGTCCAAGAAGCAAAATCAAAAATGATTGATACATTCTTAAGTTTATTTCATTTCTACTCTTTATACGCAGAAATTGATCACTTTGATCCGAAATTGCCAAAGATCAAAAACATTCCTATCATGGACCGTTGGATTCTCTCTCGATTAACGACAACAACGGTTGTGGTAAAAAACGAGATGGAAAATTATCAGCTTACAAATGCAGCCAGAAAAATCGGGGAATTAATGGATGACGTGAGCAATTGGTATATTCGCAGAAATCGAGAACGATTTTGGATAGCAGGAATGCCAGAAGATAAAGTTTCTGCTTTTCAAACCCTTTATACAGTATTAATTCGTTTATCACAATTATTGGCTCCATTTATTCCTTTTACTTCTGAAAGCATTCATCTTGCTTTAACAGGGAAAAGTGTCCACTTAACTAGCTTTCCTTCTACTATTTCAAAATGGAGAGATAAGCAATTAGAGGAGCAAATGGAAAAAGTGAAAGAAGTGGTGGAGCTAGGGAGAAGCCTTCGTCACCGTTATCAAATAAAAACAAAACAACCGTTAGCAACTTTACTGATTGTGTCCGCAAACAATAACGAAGCTATCGAATTTTTACAGTTTGAGTCGATTATAAAAGATGAACTGAATGTGAAACACATCAACTGGGTAGATTCTGCCGATGATTACGTTCATTATTCCCTAAAGCTTGATTTTAAAAAGGCAGGACCTAAGTTAGGGAAAAACGTAAAGAGTGCAAAAGATATATTACAGAATGCTACAGAAGAACAAATAAATTTCTTTCTAAATAAAGGATATTTAACTGTTAAACTAGAAAGTAAAGAAAGCATTACCTTAACAGAAGAAGAAGTAATACTCCAAAGAAAGACGAATTTGCCTGGTTATGAAGAGGCCTCCAATAAACATTTCACCGTGATGCTCGATACTACTATATCGGAAGCATTAAAAAAGGAGGGAAATATCAGGGAACTCATTCGGTCTATTCAGGATTTGCGAAAAGATAAAAATCTGCCTATTGATAAAAAAATCGATTTATTTATTGATGGGTCTACCACTTTTATCAAAACAATGAAAGAATATGATTTTCTTATCCATAAAGGAGTTATTATTCATCAGCTTTTCTTTGAAAGAATAGAGAATATGAAAGAAATTCAAATAGACGGCGAAAATGTATACATTGGCATGAAATAACCATATCAAGGCTGTCTCAAAGCTAGGTGAAAACCTATTTGAGACACCTTTTTTCTTTTCATTAGAAGTTTTTCTAAAAGAAATTGGCTGTTAGCTGTTCTATTTTTTCCATATTAGATTATACTATTGGGCAGGGGTGAAAAAAATGTACAAACTATTATCGCATAATGACCTTGATGGGGTCGGCTGCGGCATTATTGCAAAACTTGCTTTCGGAGAGGACGTAGAGGTTCGTTATAACTCCGTTTCTTTTCTGAACCAAGAAGTAGAAAAGTTCTTAGATCAAAAAACAGAAGATACCTTTCTCTTTATTACCGACCTTTCTGTCAATGAAGAAAATACGATTCGACTAGATGACTATTATAAAAAGGGTGGAAAAGTACAACTTATTGACCATCATAAGACAGCTCTTCATTTAAATGATTTTGAATGGGGCTTTGTGTCTGTTCAAGATGATGAAGGAACACTAACAAGTGCCACTTCTTTATTATATGAATACCTTGTCAAAAATGAATATATGAGTCCCTCTCCAGCCATTGCAGAATTTGTTGAGTTAGTAAGACAATATGATACATGGGGTGCGATGCGTTCTCCTATAACAGCATAAAAAGCTGGAAATGGAGGGGCTAACAAGTCTTAAAGACAATGTTAGCAACAACTGATTCCTTGAAAAGTGGAATGAGGTTTATCATGTCGAACCGAAGCACTTTCCTTAATACTCCAACATGCGTATGGCTCTGATAGAAGTCATGGGTGTGAAGCTTGGTGAAGTCGGCTGAATGTAACCTAAGTAGTCTATAAATGGATTATATGGTTACAGATAGGTCGGAGGGCTATAAAACGGATATGGTGAGAATGATTCATAAGAATCTGACGAAGTTGCGAATGTAAGGGTCTAGATGTCGAAGTGGTACGAAAGTCCACTGCCACTATTGTGGCGTGCAATACCGAAAAGTAGGTTTCCCATGGGACGAAATTCGGGATAGTGAACAATGACACTATAATGTGCACAGGCTTATAGTAACCACCTAAGTCCGTATGGTAACAGCTAAAGGAATCGGAACGTAGAAAGCAAGGAACACTTATTAAACACCTATCAGTGGAGTGTTACATGGCAACATGTTTAATCCTTGTGAGAGTAGGGGCACAGTACCAATGAAACGTGTAATGAACGTGGAGGGATAGCCCCAAGTCTTTCTGAATATAGTTAGTTAAATTATCTAAAAGTGAACTTCATCGGTCGAGTAGGAATGTGGGAACTAAGCACAGGAATTTGGTGATTAGCCACAATGAAGACGACTTTACGTCAATGGGAATACTATTCAATGACGGAAACATTCTCTACCTTGTACAAAGAAAGTCAAAAAGATAAGAAATTCAACAGACTTTATGAACTAATAATATCTGAAGAAAATATCCTTCTGGCTTACAGGAAAATCAAGAAAAACAAGGGTTCTGGGACACCTGGGACGGATACTTACACGATTGAAGAATATAAAAACATCGGTAAAGATGATTTTATAAGAACAATTCGTAAATCTCTAAACAACTACAAGCCGAAACCAGTTAAAAGAGTTTTGATTCCCAAAGAAAATGGTGATACAAGACCTTTAGGGATACCTACAATGTTGGATAGATTAATCCAACAAATGATTAAGCAAATTTTAGAACCAATTGCCGAGGCAAAATTCTTCAAACATAGTTATGGTTTTAGACCACTAAGAAGTGCACATCATGCAATATCAAGATGTAACTTTCTAGTCAAAACTGCAAAATTGCAGTATGCAGTAGATATGGACATCAAAGGATTCTTTGATAATGTAAACCATAGGGTTCTCATCAAGCAATTATGGAATATGGGAATTCAAGACAGAAGAGTTCTTGTGATAATTGGAAAAATTCTAAAAGCGCCAATCAGAAATGTAGGAATACCAACAAAGGGTACTCCTCAGGGAGGAGTTCTTTCACCACTACTATCCAACATAGTTTTACATGATTTAGATATGTGGATAGCAAGTCAATGGGAAGACCATCCCTCACATTTCGATTACTCAACTAACAGTCACAGAAACCATGCGTTGAAGAAAACCAAACTCAAACAAGGTTATCTTGTAAGATATGCGGATGACTTCAAAATCTTAACTACAGATGTTAAGACAGCATACAAATGGTATCATGCAGTTAGACTTTATCTGAAAGATAGATTGAATTTGGATATTTCACCTGAAAAGTCCAAAGTAATAAATCTTAGGAAACAAGGGACAGAGTTCTTGGGTTATCGAATTAGGGCAGTTAAACATAAAAGTGGTTTTGTCACTCGTAGTGATGTCAGAGATAAAAGTATCAAGAGAATAAAGGCACGAGGCAGAGAAATAATTTTAGAAATACGAAACTCTCCAACAGCAGGAAATATTCAGAAATGGAATAGTTTTGTTTTAGGAGTTCATGGATACTTCAAGCATAGTTCGTTGGTATCCATAGTATTTGCAAGAATTGCCTACGACCTATCTCGACTGCAATACAATCGTTTTCGTCCGATTGGAAAGTTTGTGTCAACCGCAAATGCACCGCCTTCGTATAAAAAGTTCTATGGTAAAAATAATGCAAAGACTTGGAAAATCAGTGGAAGGTTTTTATACCCAATAACGGATATTAAATTCAGTCCAGCTATGAACTTTAACCAAAATCTTACGGTTTTCACCGAACGGGGAAGACAGTTGATTCATAGTAAACTACAAGCGGATATTGGGTATCAAATAACGATACTCGCTAAACATCAATTTGTAGGATATAGTCTTGAATTTATGGACAATAGAATTTCAAGATACAGTATGGTACAGGGCAAATGTGAAATTACTGGAGAATTCTTAGAAGCCGATTTAGTACATTGCCATCATTTTATTCCTTCAGATATCGGTGGTACGGATGAGTACAAAAATCTAAGAATTATTCATGTTGATGTACACAAATTAGTACATGCAACGGATAGCAATACAATTCAGCGATTGAAAAATGGACTAAACTTAAACACAAACCAATTGAACAAGTTAAACTCATATCGCAAGGTTTGTAACTTAGAGATGATTTAATCTAACAAGAAAGATGGAACGCCGTATGCGGTGAAAATCGCACGTACGGTGTGGAGCAGGGGAAAGGATGGAGATAACCTCAAAATCCCACCTATTGCTATATTGGGAAAAAAACAATAATCTAGCAGCACAACGTTTAAACGCACTTTTTTATCTTATTTCTTTTGACGAATTCGTTGAAAAAATGGTAACACGCTTAAAGGCAAATGATCACTTCTTTTTTGATGAGTTAGAAGTACAAATACTAGATATGGAAGAGAAAAAAATTGACCGTTATATTCGCCGCAAAAGACGGGAACTTGTCCAAAAAGAAATTGATGGTTTATATGCTGGCGTGGTTTATGCCGAACAATATCATTCTGAATTAGGGAATGAGCTTGGAAAGGAATATCCTCATTTAGATTACATAGCAATTGTTAATATTGGCGGAAAAAAACTTGGTTTCCGTACAATTCATGACCATGTTGATGTATCAAAAGTAGCTGGCACCTATGGAGGTGGCGGTCATGTGAAGGCTTCTGGCTGCAACTTAACCGATAAGGCTTACCAAAATTACTGCTTAGATACCTTTGCATTAGAACCACTACGTGAAGATCCGAAAAAGAATGAATACAATAAAAAGGATTCTCCACTTGGTACTCTATTTGAAAACAAGCAGGACGAAGTGTTCTTCCTTTATCAGGTGAGTAGAAACCAGTGGGCCATTAACCAGAAAAAAACAAAGCTCCAACAAACTTTTTCTACCTTCATGCAAGGAGAAATTTTCCTACGCAGAAATTATGGAGTATGGCTGGCAAGAGATGATAAATATATTCGCTATGTGATGGACTTTGTAAAGCATAAATAATAGGTAAAGAGGTTGGGACGTAAGCAATTTAACTAACAATATGTACGAACAATTGTACAATTTATACTCATAAATAATCGTTTTTATCGTTTTAGAAAAGGTTTAAAAACGAAGTGAAATGGAGCAGAGGACGGCTCGACTCCTGCGGGAAATAGAGACGCTTTAGACCCCGCAGGATCAGCTTCCTCCTCGGCGCATCGTGCGTCTGTAGCGCAATGGAACGACCTAGTTTTTACACTTGACTATATTTAAAAACATAGATAACCATCATGAGAAGCTTTATTTAAGAGCTAAATTAGAGATTGTTCGTCTTTAAAGATTAGTTATTTAGTTTTGGCCCAGCCTCTTGTTAATTAAATTTCTCAAGTCCATTTAACAACTACTCCTAGCATCCAGGGGCTAATCCTAAACTGCTGCCCTCTGCATTTCTTTTTAAAAATCAATCATTGCTCCTCTTTCATCAAAAACGGAACTCGGATTCCAAGCTACTTCCCAAAGATTATTTTCTGGATCTGCGAAATAAGAGGTTCTGCCGCCCCAAAAAGCATCACTTGGCTCTCTAAGAATTTTCCCGCCTGCCATTCTCACCTTTTCCATAACACTATCTACTTCCTCTGCTGCATTTACATTGATTGCAAAAGTAACTCCCCTAAAGCCTTCGATCGGACTTTGAAGCTCCACCCCAGCATCCTTCGCCAATTCCTCTAAAGGAAACAATGTTAAGAAAACACCAGCGGTCTTAAAAACAGCATATTCATCTGAGCTAGCTTCCGTTTCCTCCCATCCTAGAAGTTGATAAAACTTACGCAATTCTGGTAATCTCAAAGCTCCTAATGTTAGCAATGAAACCCTCTGTGGAACCATACAAATCCCCACCTTCTTCCTATTTTTTATTTATAAGTTCGCTGGTTCTGCAAGATTTTCCTTTAAAAATATTTCGCTATTAAAACAGGCTTCTTATTACTAAACAGAGCGAAAATCATCCCAATAAAGAAGAATAGAAGACTGCTGACTAAGCCAATCTCTATTTTCCTTGCTCTATTTCAAAGTATACGGAGAATTTCGTGCCCTTCTCGCTTGTCTGAACATTTATTCTTGCCATATGACGTTCTGCTATTCGATAACATACTGCAAGTCCCAGTCCTGTACCATTGTCCTTGGTTGTAAAAAAAGGCGTTCCTAGCTTCTTTAATATTTCCTCATCAATCCCATTACCGCTATCGATAATTTCCAACACAAAATGCTTTCCTTTACAGAATGTTCTTATTGTAAGAATTCCTTCTGTCTCCATTGCCTCTAATCCATTTAATGCAAGGTTAAGTAAAAGCTGCCGTATTTCTTTCTCATCCAAATAGAGTTCTGGACAAACTCCTAATTGAAGATTAACCTTTTTTCCTGTCAATAAGGCCTCTGCATTAATTAATGGATATATGATTTCAATAATTCTATTTAACGAATATCGCCTCTTATCACTCGTCTTGTTTTTAGCTAACGTAAGGAATTCCTTGATTATCTTATTAGCTCGATCCAATTCATCAATCATTAATTCCATATGTTCTAATGACAGATTAGATGGATTAGATTTTCCAATTTGTAAAAATCCATGAACTGTTGTCATTGGATTTCTAATTTCATGTGCGATGCCCGCGGCCATTTCTCCGACTAGATTTAATTGATCTAGCCTTGCCATTTCTTTTTCTAAAGCCAATCTTTCTGTTATATCATTTAATACAATTAATACACAATTATTATTCTTAATTGTTATTATTTCGGTGGATAATAACCCCTGCTTTTGTTCTCCATTCTTTATCGTGAAAATGACTCTTTGATTTTTTAAAGGGAAATGCCAATCTTCCTCATGAAAGTTCTCTTCTATTCCATTTACATCTTTGAAAATCTTCCAATGATAGCCGTCTTGCTTTAGCTCCTCCATCGTATAACCTGTACTCTTTACCCAATTTTTATTTACAGCAATAAATGCAGGCTCTTCCATGGAGCGTATTGCCATCAAGCATGGACTTGCTTCAAATATTTGCCGAAAACGTCCTTCCGAAAGCATTAGATCATCTGTTACCTTCGATTTTTCTTCACGTTCTCTATGTAGCTTATGATTCATGGATAGCAGTTCTAGCGTCCTTTCTTCCACGGCATGTTCTAGTTGATCCACTTGTTGCTTTCTTAAGCGTTCTACCTCTTTTCTTTCGGAAATATCACGAATCGTACACACAAATAGTTGGTATTCTTCAACCATTGCGTCCCCAATATATAGATCAACAGGAAAAACAATATTATTCTTTCGCTTAGCTTTTGCCTCTATCATTCTACCAATAAAATTTGGAACTAACATATCAAAGGTAATAGGTGTCTCTATAGAAACCTCTGATTCAATCGAATGTAAAAGCACTTCAATAGAAGAACCGATTAAATCTTCTTCTACATAGCCAAACATTCTTCTTACACTTGGATTTACACTAATAATTGTTCCTTCTTCATCAAAAGTAACAATCGTATCCTGCAATGCTTTCTGTAAGATTGAAGAAAAGACTGCATTTTTAGTTAAATCCATTTTGGTTATTCTTAGTTCCTTATTCATTTTGTCCAATTCAGATGTTGTTTGCCAGTTCATCTCATGGAGGCTTTTCGTATGGCTTTCATAGATTTGAACAAACTGAGCCACTTTGCTTTTCAACGCTTCTGGATTAAATGGCTTTACAATATAATCAATGGCACCTACTTGATATCCTTGCAGAATATGTTGCATATCTTGACTGATAGCGGTAATAAAAATAATAGGTATATGACGGGACTTTTTTCGTTCTTTAATCAATTTTGCTGTTTCAAACCCATTTAGCCCTGGCATTTGGACATCTAACAAAATAACGGCAAAATCATATGTCAAAATGAATTTTAAAGCTTCTTCCCCTGATTTTGCAAAAACTAAATGATACTGAGAATTGTTTAACACTGCTTCTAACGCTAAGAGGTTTTCTTGTAAGTCATCTACCATTAAAATATAGATTGGTTCCGATACTGAAGCAGATAGATTTTTCTTTTGTTCTATAGATTGAGCCGAATATTGCATAATTATATTTGAGCCTCCTATCTATTAACAAGCCATTTACTAACATTACTTGAATATCAGTATCGTCCTTCTATTCTTTATAAAGCCAAACTTGAATTAGCGAATATAACTGTTCCAAATTTACTGGTTTACTAATATAATCAGATGCACCTGCTTCTATACATTGTTCTCGATTATGTTTCATCGCTTTTGCAGTTATTGCAATAATGGGCAATGTTTTAAAATCCTCCTTTTTTCTTATGATGGAAATAGCTTCTAAGCCGCTCATTTCAGGCATCATAATATCCATTAATACAAGATTAACGTCTGGATTTGCTTCTAAAAGACTTATGCCATCCCTGCCATTTTCCGCATAAAGGATATCAATATTGTACTCTTCCAATGCAGCATGGATGGAAAAAATATTACGGATATCATCATCTATAATTAATACCTTTTTTCCTTTCAAATTAGCATTCTCATTAGAATGGATTATATCGATTACTTCTTCATTGGCTACAGCAGTCTGTTGATAGCTCTCTTCCTTTAGCAATCTCTCATTTACTAATACCGCATCCTTCTGTTTTTGGCCCATTGTAGGTAAATAGATAGAAAAAGAACTTCCCATCCCTTCCATACTGGTTGCCTCCAATCTCCCTCCTAGCAAATGAGTGATTTCCTTACAGATTGACAACCCCAGACCTGTTCCCCCATATCTTCTGCTAATTGTTCCATCTGCCTGTTTAAAAGGCTCAAATATTATATCCATTTTCTCCTTAGGAATTCCAATCCCAGTATCCTTTACGGTGAAAGATACTACCTCTTCATTAGCTTTAGCTAACTTAGTAGAATTCTCCAATCGAATAGACAATTCTACCCTTCCCTTTTCCGTAAATTTAAAAGCGTTTGACAATAAATTTTTTAATACTTGGTTCAGACGATGGGCATCTGTTTCAATAAAAGTTGGAACCTCTTTCGCCATTTTTATTGAAAAATCAAGTTTTTTCTTATTGGCAATAGGAGCAAATTGGTTTTTCAGACAACTTTGAAACTCCTCCATTTTTACTGGTTCTACTATTATTTCCATCATGCCTGTCTCAATTTTTTCTAAATCCAATATTTCATTGATCAATCTTAATAATTCATTTCCAGAAAAATAAATGGTCTGCAAATATTGAATTTGTTTCGCATTTAAATTTTCATTTTCTTTTTCCACTAACATTTGTGATAAAATTAGCATGCTATTTAAAGGGGTTCTAAGCTCATGAGACATATTTGCCAAAAACTCAGATTTATATTGGGAGCTATAGACTAACTGTTCCGCTTTTTCCTCTAACTCTTTCCCTATTTGCTCAAGGTCTGCATTTTTCTCCTCTGAAACTCGATATTGTGTCTGTAGCTCCTCATTAATCGCCATTAATTCCTGCTGTTGAGCCTGTAACTCTTCTGATTGACTTTGCAGCTCCTCTGTTAAACGTTGCTCATCCTCTAATAATCGCTTAACTTCCAGTCGATTGATAATCCCATGAATGGATATACCTAAATATTCCACCACCTCTTTAAGTAAGCGTTGTTGAACAGGTCTAAAATATTGTAAAGAGGCAAGTTCCACAATGGCTAATACTTTTCCTTCATAGGAGATCGGATGAATAAGAACTTGTTTTGGTTCTGCTTCTCCTGAACCAGATTTAATCTTTATGTATTCTTTCGGAATGTCTATTAAACTGATACTTTTATTTTCCTTCGCTGCTTGTCCTACTAATCCTTCTCCTAGCTGTATAATCGGGGACCTTCCTTGGTCATGGAAGGCATATTGAGCTATTTCTTCTAGATAGTGCGCTTGTTCCTGTTTATTTATTTGATAAAAGATTCCATATTGTGCTCCAACTACTGGTGTAATCTGACTAATAAAATAATCAGCAAGCGACTCCATTGTTTCTACCATTGAAAAACCTGTTGTAATTTCTGCCAAACGTGAATCTAACCAGCTTTTTTCTTCTGCTTTTGCCCTGCTTTCTATTTCATCTTTGGAATACTTTTCTAAAGTCGTTACCATTTCATTAAAAGCACGCGCAATTTCTCCTACTTCATCCTTTGAATCAATTTCTAATCGAGGAAATTTTATTCCCTTTTTATAAGAGACACCAGACATGACAGTTGTGACTTTATTTAAGTTTCTTGTTAACCCTCTTATTAAATAAATGGCAATAGCAATACTGCTAACAACTCCGACAATTATATAAATATATGTCATCACTACAACGATATCGTAGGTTTTCTTTGAACTTTCTAGATCATCTTGCATATCTTTAAGCTGTATCGAATATAAGGAGTTAGCAATTTCTAACAGCCTATTTTTTTCATCATTTTCTCTAATCCAAAAATCCGAATCCATTTTTTTGTCTTCTGCTTCCACTATTTGCTGTCCCTTTTCTTCAAAGACATCATAAATGGTCGAAAACTGTACTAATAATTCCTGCGTTTCTTCTCTTTTGTCTTGATCTATCAAGAAATTATACGCTTTATTTATTTCCTTACGTGTTTCTTCCATTTGACTAATTGTTCTATCATTTAAATCTATAGACGATTGCGAGGACAATTCATAGATTTCTCTACTTAAGTTATTAATTTCATTTTTTAAAATATATGCAGCATCTATTCTTTCTGTCTTATCAGTAACAAGTACATGCATGTTGTCATTTTGCTGCCGAAGCATACCCATAAGTACAATAATTAGAATGGTAATTAAAACAAAGATAATTCCTAAACCAAAATAAAGCTTTGTACTAAATCTCATGTATCCTCCTATTAATCTACCAATTTAAATGAGCGCCATGTTTAAACTGGTCGGGATTTTTTTAAAAGTTATGAAAATAATACCATTATACAAAAATTATATGTTAAACGGGACAAGGATACAATATGATAATTGGATGAAACTTGAAGCCATTAGAAGAACGATCAAATGTTAAGAGCGCAGTAAAGTCTACTTCCTAGAATGGGGGCAGTGATTCAAACAATATAACTGCCTGTCCAATAAATGCATATATAAAAACCCCTAAACCATCTCATTTGGTTAGAGGTTCAAGAGCTTTTCATAGTAAATATGTCTTAATTCACCTGAATCTTTATAGGCATTATCTAATATTTCTTCTAAGATTGCATGGGAAACTTCAGGAGGAAGTGATTTTTGCTTTAAAAGGTTTCGAACCTCATATAAAAAGTCAATATACGCAATATAGTTATCATCATACTTCTCTTGCCATACTTCCTTCATTCTTTTAGCCAATTTTGGACTGGCACCATTCGTAGAAACACTTAAATGTAATCGCCCTTTTTTAAAGCTAGCTGGGATTTGGCAATTTCCCTCTTCATAGGCAGATGCATCATTTACTAAGCTGATCGATTTAAGTCTTTGCGTGATACGGCGATTTTCTTCCACCTCATTTGTTGCAGCAATGGTTAGAAAAGCATGGGAAAAATCTTCTTCAACTGCTTTTCTTTGAATCAGCTTTATTTTCTCACCTTTTGAAAGCTCTTCTATTTCGCTGCATGCTTTAGGACTGATTACCGTCACCTTGGCTTCTTCCTCTAAAAGCATCATTACCTTTCGATAGGCAATCTTGCCGCCACCAACTACCACACAATGCCTATCTTTTAGCTCAACTAGTAATGAGATCATATTCATTACCTACCATCATTTCATCTATTCTCTCTTTTAATATCCCTGCTATTAATGGGTCATAGCCTAAATAAGGAGCGAGGACGTATTCTTTATCGATACTCTTTATTTTATTTATTGTTTTTTCCATCGATTTCATTAAAACTCCGGTAAACAAAAGATATGGAATAACTAACACATGGCGATAGGAAGATTGGTCAGCCATTTGAAGCGCTTCTTCAAAGCTAGGCTGTGCAGCAGTTAAATAGCAATCCTGTACAACGATTCGGTCTACTTCCGTTTCAATTAGGGAAGCGATTTTGCATAGATCCCGTTTTACATCTGGGTCACTGCTGCCACGCCCAACAAGAATAACAAGTACTTCCTCCTTTGTTTTCTTATAAATAGATGTACGTTTAATCTTATCTGCAACAATTTCAACCATTTGAGGATGAACACCGATTGGTTTGCCATATTTTATGTGAACATCGGGATATTCTATCGAAAGTTTTTCTAATATTTCCGGAATATCTTTTTTAGCATGTGCTGCCGTGAGAAGCAACACAGGGATGATATAAACAGTAGTGGCTCCTTTTTCAATACAATTTCGAAACCCCTCTTCTATGGAAGGCTCCGACAATTCTAAAAAGGAGTATTCTTGTATCCCTTTAAATTCATTGCTCTCCATACACTTCTTTACAAAGGAGATAGCCTGCTCACTGGCTTCCTTTACCCTGCTTCCATGACAGATATATAATATTGCCTCCACTATAAAACCACCTCTTTTGGCATGTCCTCTCCGAAGCTTTCTTCAAACCATTGGATTTTCTCTCGCATTTTTACTACCTCTCCAATGACAATCATACATGGATTTTCAATTTTCCCTTTTACCGCATCTTCTATCATATGCTGCAAATCCGTTACAATCGTCTTTTGCTTTAGAGTTGTCCCCCAATTTATTAAAGCTACAGGGGTTGTGCTATTTTTTCCAAAAGAGAGCAGCTTTGACTGAATAGATGGAAGATTTTTTACTCCCATATAGATAGCAAGGGTATCAATTTGCGAAAGTGCTTCCCATTTTATATGGTCTTCCTCCCCATTTTTCATATGCCCTGTTACAAAGGCAAAGGAGGATCCATAATTACGGTGCGTCACCGGAATACCAGCATAGCTTGGTGCAGCAATGCCTGCTGTAATTCCTGGCACAATTTCAAAGGGAATCTGATTTTTGGCTAATTCTTCCGCTTCTTCTCCTCCCCGTCCAAATACAAATGGATCTCCACCTTTTAGCCTTGTCACTGTCTTTCCTTTTTTGGCATGCTTAATTAGCGTTTGATTAATCAATTCCTGCTTCATAGCGTGGTGATGGGGAAGCTTGCCACAATAAATCAGTTCTGCCTTAGGTCTTGCATATTCTAATAACTCTCGATTTACTAAGCGATCATATAAGATAACATCTGCATTTTTGATACATTTTAGTCCTTTTACCGTTATTAAATCTGGATCTCCTGGTCCTGCACCAACTAGATATACTTTCCCCATTTTATCCACCCTTCTCGTTGTTTCTCTTAGGTTAATGAAAAGAGGGGAAAGGAAATACCGATGAACGGATAGTTATTCCACAGACCACGCCCAGGTTTCTCCTTTTCCCTACATTAAGAGATGTAATATTCTTTTTCTTTTAAATATTGTACGATTTGTTCCACACACTCATCAATAGAATATTTTTCTGTATCCACTACTATTTCGGGATGAACGGGCTCCTCATATGGAGAACTAATCCCTGTAAAATCTTTAATGATGCCTTTCCTTGCCTTCTCGTACAAGCCTTTCGGATCCCTTGCTTCACAAGCCTCTAAAGAACACTTTATATATACTTCAATAAACTCGTTTTCTTCTAATAAAGCTCTAACCCTATCACGATCTTCACGAAATGGAGAAATGAAGGCAGTTAGTACTACATGCCCACTATCTACAAAAAGCTTACTTACTTCTCCAATCCTTCTGATGTTTTCTTTTCGATCCTCATCAGAAAATCCTAAGTCTTTATTAATTCCAAAACGAATATTGTCTCCATCTAGGACATAGCTATTTGTCTGATCGTCAAATAATCTTTTGGCGACAGCATTTGCAACCGTCGATTTTCCAGAGCCAGATAACCCTGTAAACCATAGGACATAGCTATGATGCTTATTTTTTTCTCTTCTATCCTTTTTTGTTACAGCATGATCATGCCATGTGATATTTGTACTTTGGCTCAAAACGTTCTCTCTCCTTTAAGAATGGATTTCTTGTTTTTGTAACCCTTTGATTAGCACTTCCACTACTTCTTTACGGCTAAATGTACTTGGTGGAATTTCTCCGTTTCTTAAAAGTTCACGAACCTTTGTACCAGATAAAATTTCATGATGTTCACTACCGTGTGGGCAAGTCTTTGTAGAAGCCATGTTTTCACATTTCTTACAATAGAAACTATGTTCAAAGAATAAAAGATTAATGCCTAGCTCATCTTGGGTAAATTGAGCAAAGATTCTTTGTGCATCATACGTTCCATAGTAGCTTCCAACTCCTGCATGATCACGACCTACAATAAAATGAGTACAGCCATAGTTCTTTCTTACCATCGCATGGAACACCGCTTCTCTTGGGCCTGCATAGCGCATAGCAGCTGGAAATACAGCTAAGAAAACACGATCTTCTGGATAGTAGTTTTTCAATAGGACTTGATAGCTTTCCATACGAACATCTGCGGGAATATCATCAGACTTTGTTTCTCCTACCAATGGGTTTAAAAATAGACCATCGACAATTTCAAGCGCTGATTTTTGAATATATTCATGAGCACGGTGAACTGGATTTCTTGTTTGGAACCCTACTACTGTCTTCCAGCCCTTTTCCGCAAACACAGCTCTTGTTTCTGCTGGATCTAAGTAAAAACTACTAAAATCTGTTTTATCTACTTTCTTTACTAGTTTAATTGGTCCGCCAAGATAAATATTTCCTCGGTCAAACATTTTCTTAACACCCGGATGTGCTAAATCATCTGTACGGTAAACAGATACTGCCTCTTTATCTTTATCTGGAATGTAAATATCCTCTACTGTCAGTACACCATACACTTCTCCTTGATATACTAATTTAACTGTATCGTGAAGATTAATAGATTCTGATTGTTCCTGTGAAATAGGTAATGTAATAGGAATACTCCACACTTCTCCAGTAGATAAGTGCATATTTTCCACAACTGCTTCATAATCTTTTTGTGATAGAAATCCTGTTAGCGGGCTATATGCTCCGTTTCCAATTAGCTCCAGATCACTAAGTGCAACCGTGTCAATTTCTAGTTCTACCTTTAGTTCAGATACATCATATTTAGGATCGTATAAATTAATTAATTTTCCACCGTGTGGTTGACTTAAAGCCATTTTTAGCACACCTTTCGTTTTTGATTGTTTTTTTAGGTATAAAAGTCCTTTTTCCAGTTCGTTCTATTAAATCCCGCCACCGTCTTCATAAATAGTGCTATTATCTTCTCGAATGGTTTTCATCAAGCTTATAATTCCAAGTGTTGCAATACAAACACTAAGAATTATAAGTACATTATAGATATCTGCTTTTATGAATACTTGAATTAGACTATAAGAAATAACTAATGATAAGACTGGCGAAACAATCCATACCTTAAATATTCTGAGCACTAATTTCTTTTTCAGCATTCCATATCCATTCTTTGATACTCCAATGCCAATAATTGCTGAACTTGTGACCTGTGTTAATGGCACTGGCAATCCAAATATAGAAGCAATCATAACAAGTGTTGCACCTGTTCCTGAAATGAGTCCTCCTTCAAGCTTGCTAAATTGGACAATTTTCTTTCCATTGGTCTGAAGTACTCTTCCGCCTAACAAAAAGGCTCCAATTGCAATGAAAAAACCACCTACAACTACTCCTGTTTGCATAGATATCATGTTTGCACCAACTAATGGTCCAATAGAGTTTGCGACATTGTTCATCCCTGCAGAGAAAGCTTCAAAGCAGCCAACGATAATGACGAAAATAGATAAATATTTTTCATTACTTGGATTACGTATCCATTCATTTTGACTTTCAAGCTTTCTTATATATTTTCCAGCCCCTAAAGCAATAAAAAAAGAAACGATAGGAACTAAAATCCAAAAAAAGACAATCCATAATATATTCGCAATATATAAGCTTTTAAAAGCTACACCTACTCCTACTACACTACCAACTGTAATTTCACTTGTCGAAAGGGGAATCCCCATTATATTCGCAATAAATAAGGAAAGAGCAGCTGATGATAATATGATTAAAACGATTTTGGCATCAAGGATATTGCTTGGAATTAACCCTTCCCCAACTGTTTTTACTACTTCACTTCCGCCAATAACTGCCCCTAGTAAGATTGCAACTGCACATATGAGCAAAGCTACTCTCTTTTTGGGAATAGCGCCTGATCCATATGCAACACCAAGACTTGCTGCTGCACCACTTGCGCCAATGTTCATTGCAAAAAACAATGACATAATACCTGCTAGAACAACGATCATACCCGTGTACCTCTACTCATTATTGTAAGTGTAACCCGCATTCTGTTTTTCCTTTTCCTGACCATCTTCCAGAACGTAAATCATCCATATTAATAGCTGCCTGTGTACATGTTCTGCAACCAATGCTAGGATAGCCTTTATCATGAAGAATATTGTAATCTAAAGAATTCTTATGGGCGTATCTCCAAACATCCTTCCATGTCCAATGAATAAGTGGACAAACTTTAATCGACTTAAATTTATTATCTTTATTAAGATATTGTGTGTTTTTTCTTGTTTCCGACTGTTCTCTTCTAAGCCCAGATATCCAAGCAATCGGCTCAGATAGTACTTCATTTAAAGGAATCACCTTCCTAATTTCACAGCACTTATTTGGATTAGATAGCCAAAGCTCCTCTCCATATTGAGCTGCCTGTTCCTCTAATGTAATAGCCGGCTTTTTCATTTCTATTTGCAAATCAGGATACCGTTTTTTCACTTTATCAATTAATTCGTAGGTTTCATCAAAATGTACATCTGTATCTAAAAAGACAATATGAGCATCTTTCTTTATTTTCGAGATTAAATCGATTAGCACAATCCCTTCAATTCCAAAGCTACAAGCATAAACAATATCATCTTTATACGTATCATAGGCCCACTTTAAAACCTCTAAAGCTCCCTTTGTCTCCGTTTCGCTCGAAAAGTCAACAGGAGGATACGTATCAATTGTTTCATAGGTTAATAACTCACTCATAAACAATCCTCCATCCCTATTAGAAAAGCGTAAGCATCTGGTTATCTGCGTATAACCAACCATTATTTTCTTTAATCGACTATCCCGTTGATTAAATGCCACTTTATGCAAAAAGGCAGCTTTAACCACTTTCTCAGTTAAAGTTGCCTCTAGTTTGTCTAGTCAGCTTCTTTATAAAACGCCTAAATTATTTTCCTAAGCGTATTTTTTCATTTTTTTCAATTTGAATAATTTTCCCATCCTGTACCACTAACGTGACAGATCCAAATTGCATTGTTTTTAAAATTTCTTCTAATTGAGTCTTCACTTTGTCCAGCTGATTTGTTTCCCCCACCAACAAATCCCTCCTTAAAAAAGGTGAAATCCTTATTAACCATTTGCATAGCGCTTGCGCCAGACATTTATTGTACCGAATACTCTTACCAAATGACCGCTTGGATTTATCCATGTAGAAATCACGCATAAAAGCTAAAAAAATCCTTCCATTCGGAAAGATAGCAGGTAATTATTCTTACCTTATCTTTCAAAATGGCTATCCATTTTGGTGGATTTGGCACCTTGCACTTTAGCAGGTTGCCGGACTTCTTTGGGCCAATTCCCTCAGTCACTCTTGATAAGCATCGTTATTTTCTAAATTTTATCATAATTGCTATTATTGTCAATAAGTTTTTCTAGTTGTTTAGTCGGAATTATATTTTTATTTCCTAGTATTTAAGGAGGAATAATTGTTATCATTATATAAAAAAACATTTTACTGGTGCATGACCGATAATAAAAAAAGAACCTTGTTGCAAAAATAAGGCTGGGACAAAACTAAATAACCAATCTGTAACAACTAAATCTCTAATTTATCTCCTAAATAAAGCCTTCTACTTTCTCATGATGGTTATCTATGTTTTTAACTATAGTCACGTGTAAAAACTAAGTCGTTTTAAACCTTTGTCTGAAATAATAAATACGAACATTAATGCGAATTAATTATATTAAGTCGTGTTTATTATTGATTGAAATGCTTATGTCCCAGCCTCATTTTCCGTTCCTTATTTTTTTCTTATCTTTAACAACGGCTTAGCTATGATTGGTGTAAGAATCCCTGATAGAATTGCTTCTGGTACACCATTTGTGCCAACTATCGCTAGTATCGCTGGCAGAAGATCTTCAACATTCACGCCTATTGCATTTGCATAGCTCTCTCTTACAAATAAGTAGACAAATCCTAACACAAGAATCGTATTGGTTAGTGAACCAATCACACCAGAAATACTCATCGCAATCGTCTCATTCATTCTATCCTTCAGCACTTTGTAAAATAACAGCCCTGCCACTACTCCAATCATCACTCTTGGAAAAACAGATATTAATGGGTTTGTAAAAATAATCGGCGCAAGGGGACTTGTTGGATAGGTGAACGCTCGAACGAACGTAATGACTCCCCAAACGCCTCCAATAATTGCACCATCTACTGGCCCTAACACGATAGCTGCAATAATAACTGTAACCTGAATAATCGTTAAACTCAGTATAGGAGTCGGAATATATCCTAATATCGGAACAATGGTTTGAATGATAATAATTGCGGTAAGCAGACCTAGTAGAACCAAACGAGTTGTTTTGTTTCTTTTTTTCATAGGCAAGTAGTTCTCCTTATTTAGAAAAAGCAGTTCGTTTGCTTTTCCTTCTTTTAATAAAATTCCTTTGTTATCATACTACAAACACTAGTTATTTTTCTATGATATAAGAAGGATTTTCTGCTTTTTCCTTTAGAATGAGATTAATTACTTGCTGTTATACATATGTCCCACCTTAAATGATGAGGACACTGAAAAAGTATAGTTTTTCCAAATTAAATTAGAATTAATTTATTTGAAAGCGAATATTAAGTTGGTTTGGAGAGGTGACCACTTGACTCCTATAGGAACAGCCAATGATTAATCATTATAGGGAAATGTCTCCTTTAATGTCTCAATAAAGGTAAGAACATTTTGTTTCTCCTTCATAATTGGTGCAAATAAATAGGATAGCCTTCTTGTAAAGCGAGTATTTATCACTGAAATAATACACAGATTCCCGTTGTTTACATCCCTTTCAATGACACTTTTTGATAAAAGCGATAAACCATTTCCATTAATCAGTGTCTCCTTGATGCCTTGATTACTACTAATGGTTAAGAAGGATTGGGCTCTTAAGCCATTGGAGCGAATGACATGATTTAAGTATTCTCTCGTCCCTGATCCAACCTCTCTTGTAATCCACGCTTGATCATGTAGTTCTGAAATCGAAATTTCTTCCCGGTGTGCTAAAGGGTGATTCATAGATGCGACAATATATAGCTCATCTTCCATAAAAGGAATAACCTGCAATTCCTTATCATTTGTCTGCCCTTCAATTAAACCAATGTCTACTTCATATAATCTTACTGCTTGGACAATTTCTTCTGTGTTTCCAATCGTTACTTGTATTTGCAATTCAGGATGCTGCTTTTGCAAATCAAGCAGTACGGAAGGCAAAATATATTCGCCAATCGTAAAACTTGCGCCTATTTTCAGTTCCCCTTTTATTGCATGATGGTGCTCCAAGATATGCTGTCTCGTCTGTTCATATAAGCGAATCATCTGAACGGCACAATCATATAGCATCTGGCCTGTTGGCGTTACTTTTAAATACTTTGGTGAGCGTTCCAATAATTTTGTCTGGAATTCTTTTTCAAGGTTTTTTATATGCAGACTAACACTAGGCTGACTCATAAGGAGCATTTCTGCTGTCTTTGTAAAATTCTTCACTTCAACAAGTGTCACAAATGTCTTTAACGCATCATATTGCATGTTTTTCCTCCATCTTAGCTTTCAGTTATTAGAATTACTAATAGTTGCAATTAATTATATGTATTTTACTCATTCTTTTATTTACAGTAAAGTACAATTAGAGTACGTGTAATACGAGGAAAGTTTAGGCAGACCACTTTCATGGTTGAATTGTATGCCATTATGACGCCTAACACAGTCATTTATTAGGTGAATCCTTATCAGATAGCTTTTGTAGTGCAATTAAAATTATAAAGACTAATCTTTAGAAAAAATATTATCCCCCTGCTTGTTCAAAAAAGTAACAGGCTACTTTTATATTTTCTAATCCGATTTGTCTGATAGGATTAATAAATTCACAGTGACAATCCTCTCTTTTCATTATAAAATAAATCTCAAGAATTATCTTACTAATCAAACTATAAAAAGAAATGCTATTATCTATGCGAGGTGAAAGTGTTGCAGCTTCAAGTAATAAACAGTCCCTTTAATCAAGAACAAACCGAATTATTAAACCGTCTTTTACCAACTTTAACTGAATCACAGAAAATTTGGCTAAATGGTTATTTATCTGCTTCCACAGCAGCAATCGCAACAACAGCAGGAGAACCTAGCCTAACTACTTCATTAACGGAACAACAGGTAGCTACTCCCATTACAAAAGACATTACCATTCTTTTTGGATCGCAAACTGGGAATGCACAAAGCCTTGCCAAGGATCACGGCAGTCGCTTAAAGGAATTGGGATTTAATGTAACAGTACAATCAATGGCTGATTTTAAGCCTAATAATCTTAAAAAAATACGAAATCTTCTTATTATTGTTAGCACACATGGAGAAGGTGATCCACCAGATACCGCAATAGCTTTCCATGAATTCCTGCATGGAAAAAGAGCTCCAAAGCTTGAGGATTTCCAATACTCGGTGTTGGCGCTTGGCGATAGCTCTTATGAGTTCTTTTGTGAAACAGGAAAACAATTTGATTCCCGTTTAGAAGAATTAGGCGGAACGAGACTTTACCCACGTGTGGATTGTGATCTCGATTATGAGGAGCCAGCAAGCGAATGGTTCTCAGGTGTTGTTAACGGCTTGAACCTTCAAGCAGAGTCAACAGCCCCTAATCCAATAAGCACAATACCACAATCTATTCGAGATTCTGGCTATTCCCGCAGCAATCCGTATTATGCAGAGATACTTGACGTCATTAATTTAAATGGTCAAGGTTCCAATAAAGAAACATTGCATGTAGAACTTTCTCTTGAGGATTCTGGTATTAGCTTTGAGCCTGGCGACAGCCTCGGGATATTTCCTAATAATGATCCAGAGCTAGTAGATCTTTTAGTAAAAGAACTAGGATTCTCTCCTACAGAAAGTGTAACGATAAATAAACAAGGGGAAGTTCTAGCATTTCGCGAAGCTTTATTAACATACTATGAAATTACTGTTTTAACAAAGCCACTATTAGAAAAATTTGCAAAAATAGCGGCAAATCCATCTTTAGATGAGCTACTAGCTAAAGGAAATGAAGAAAAACTAAAAGCATATATAAATGGTCGTGACATATTAGACCTTATCCGAGATTTCGGGCCGTTAGAGACAAATGCGCAAACATTCGCATCCTTGCTTCGTAAACTGCCGACTCGTCTTTATTCCATTGCCAGCAGCTATAAGGCAAATCCAGATGAAGCACATCTAACCATCGGAGCCGTGCGTTACCATGCAAACGGACGAGATCGCAACGGTGTCTGCTCTGTTCAAATTGCTGAGCGTATCCAGCCAGGAGATAAGCTGCCTATCTATATACAAAACAATGAAAATTTCAAGCTTCCAGAAAATCCAGACACACCTATTATTATGGTTGGTCCTGGGACAGGAGTTGCACCATTCCGCTCTTTCTTGCAAGAAAGAGAAGAAATTGGAGCAGAAGGAAAGTCATGGCTATTCTTTGGAGACCAGCATTTTGTCACAGACTTCCTTTATCAAACAGAATGGCAAAATTGGCTTAAAGATGGTGTGTTAACGAAAATGAATATTGCTTTTTCTCGTGATAAAGCAGAAAAGGTATATGTTCAGCATCGTATGCTTGAGCATAGTAAAGAGCTATTTGAATGGCTGGAAGAAGGAGCTGTTCTTTATATTTGTGGAGATGAAAAGCATATGGCGCATGATGTTCATCAAACTCTTCTTGCTATTATTCAAAAAGAAGGTCAAATGGCATTAGAACAAGCTGAGGAATATGTAGCAGCCATGAAACAAAACAAACGTTACCAACGAGATGTTTACTAATAATATTGCAGGAAAGGAGTTTTTCTAAAATGGCAAAACAAGTATTAAAAGCCCCAGAAGGACCACCAAGTGATGTGGAGCGCATAAAAGAAGAAAGCAATTACTTACGTGGAACTTTAAAGGAATCCATGGAGGAAGAAATAAGCTCAGGTATTTCAGAGGATGATAACCGCTTAATGAAATTCCACGGAAGCTATTTACAGGATGATCGTGATATTCGAAATGAACGCGCAAAACAAAAATTGGAGCCTGCCTATCAATTTATGCTTCGCGTCCGAACTCCTGGTGGGGTAGCTACACCAGCACAATGGTTAACAATGGATGAATTGGCACAGAAGTATGGAAATAATACATTGAAATTGACAACACGCCAAGCATTCCAAATGCACGGTATTTTAAAATGGAATATGAAACAAACGATCCAAGATATCCATCAATCTCTACTAGATACGATTGCAGCTTGCGGAGACGTAAACCGTAATGTAATGTGTAATCCAAACCCTTACCAATCAGCATTGCATAGTGAGGTTTATCAATGGTCTCAAAAATTAAGTGATCATTTATTGCCTCGTACACAAGCTTATCATGAGCTGTGGTTAGATAAGGAAAAAGTAGCTTTCACTCCAACTGTGGAGGAAACAGAAGTAGAGCCAATGTATGGAAAATTATATCTTCCGAGAAAATTTAAAATTGCCATTGCAGTTCCTCCTTCTAATGATATCGATGTATTCTCCCAAGATCTTGGGTTTATCGCTATTACGGAGAAGGAAGAATTAGTTGGCTTCAACGTTGCCATTGGCGGCGGAATGGGAATGACCCATGGAGATAAAGCAACTTATCCTCAGCTCGCAAAAGTAATTGGATTCTGTACACCAGAACAAATTTTAGAACTTGCTGAAAAAGTTATTACCATTCAACGTGATTACGGAAATCGCTCTGTTCGTAAAAATGCTCGGTTTAAGTATACCGTAGATCGCCTCGGCTTAGAGAATGTTGTGGAAGAATTAGAGAATCGTTTAGGCTGGAAGCTGCAAGATGCGAGAGAATTCCACTTCAATCATACTGGCGACCGCTATGGCTGGGAAAAAGGAATCAAAGGAAAATGGCATTTCACTTTATTTGTCGAAGGCGGTCGCATTAAAGACTATGAAAGCTATCCTTTAATGACCGGTTTACGCGAAATTGCTAAAGTACATACTGGCGATTTTCGATTAACAGCTAATCAAAATTTAGTAATCGCCAATGTATCAAGCCGCAATAAAAAGCAGATTGCTCATTTAATAGAGCAATACGGCATAATGGATGGCAAACGTTTCTCCGCACTTCGTCGCAATTCTATTGCCTGTGTGTCCCTACCAACGTGTGGGCTTGCGATGGCAGAAGCAGAACGATACTTACCAGTCTTAATTGATAAGATTGAAGAAATTGTCGATGAAAACGGGTTGAGAGAAGAAGAAATTACGATTCGTATGACAGGCTGTCCAAATGGCTGTGCTCGCCATGCTTTAGGAGAAATCGGCTTTATTGGGAAAGGTCCTGGAAAATACAATATGTACTTAGGCGCTGCCTTCAACGGAAGCCGTTTAAGCAAACTATATCGCGAAAATGTCGGCGAGGAAGAAATCTTGTCTGAACTTCGCGTCTTGCTCCCACGTTTTGCAAAAGAACGCATAGAAAATGAACACTTTGGCGATTTTGTCATTCGTGCTGGCATTGTTAAAGAAGTAACAGATGGTATGAATTTCCACGATTGAGATTAGGTTATGAATATATTGCACCACTTTAATCATTTTTGATTGGGTGGTGTTTTTTGTTTAGGTTTGGAATTATATTTTGGCGTTTGGTTCATATTTTCATCGTTTGGATCATATCTTCTTTTTTCGGACTATTTCTGCGAAGTTAGATTGTATCCCTTTAATTCGGAGCATATATTATAGCTTCCCCTAATCCTTTCAAACTTTTACTCAACTCCACAACTCTAAATCATCTCCATTGCAAATCAAAACCAATTTTCCACTCATAGGGCAACCTCGTTTTGTATATATTTAAGCTAGTAATCCATATTAATTTTCTACTTAAAAAATAGGAGGCTTGTATATGTCTGTTAATCCAGCTTCTCCTTCCTTCCAGCTCTTTGGTGATTCGACCCAGTCTGTTAATTATAGAAGGGATTCTTATAATTACATTACACAGTTATTTTCTGATCAAATGCCGGCTATACATACTGGATTATTCAATGTGCATCTTAATCAGGGAATCATTGTTCAGCCGCACTGGCACACAAATGTAAATGAACTTGTATTCGTCATTAGTGGAGAAGCTATGACGTCTGTCTTCAATCCCTTTACTCAAAGCATTATGACTTACCATCTAATGCCAGGGCAAGCATCCCAATTTCCAAAAGGTTGGTTTCATTGGATAGTAGCATTGCGAAATAATACGCATTTCCTTACTATCTTTGATCAGCCCAAACCGGATATTGTGTTTGGTTCTGATTTTTTACGCTTTTTGCCAAAAGAGATTGTTAACAGAGCTTATTGCGTAAATGAATCAGCCTATGCAAATACAATAGCACCAATTAATCAATCTACTATTCTTGGACCACCACCGGGGTGTGACCAAAACGGAGGAACCATGAACCCAACTTATCATTCCACGCAGCCTTCACCTACTACCCATCCTTATCTCAATCTTTCCTCTCCACCTTACCCATATTAAAACCCAGGTTACTAAGTAACCTAAAAAAGCATATGGAGGTTAATTCTGTGACAAATAAGAAGCATTATGGATCTGAAACAAAATGTGAAGAAATCGAATGGTCTTTTCCGCCGCAACAGCAATCAAGGCAGCCCGGTTTTGAATACCTAATGGATCCCTTGCCCATTTTTGATAATCCTAAATATATCGGAACAGGTAAATTAAAAGGACGTATTGCCATTATCACTGGTGGGGATAGTGGAATCGGTAGAGCGGTGGCAGTGGCTTTTGCAAAAGAGGGGGCAAATATTGTTATCGCTTATTATGATGAACATACAGATGCCGAAACAACCAAACAGGCTATCGAGCATTATGGAAGCTCTTGCTTGCTTATTCCAGGAGATCTGAGAAGAAAAGAACATTGTGAATCTATTGTCCAGAAAACGCTGGAAACATTTGGCGAAATTGATATTTTGGTTAATAATGCAGCTGTTCAATTTTTTCAGAATGACTTAACAGCGATATCTGATGAACAATGGGACCTAACCTTCGATGTTAATATTCACGCTTATTTTCACTTAACAAAGGCAACCTTGCCTTACTTGAAAAAAGGAGCTAGTATTGTGAATACAACATCACTAGTTGCCTATATCGGCGTAAGCCAATTGATTGACTATACAACTACAAAAGGGGCAATTGTTAGTTATACAAGAGCATTAGCTAATAGTCTCGTCGGTAAAGGCATCCGAGTGAACGCTGTCGCACCTGGCCCATTTTGGACACCTATCCAACCCGCATCGCAACCAGCTGAAAATATTGCTACATTAGGTTCGGATGTGCCGATGAAACGTGCTGGCCAACCATACGAAATTGCCCCAGTATACGTACTGCTTGCCTCAGACGACGGCTCATATATGACGGGACAAACGATTCATGTAAATGGCGGTGCTATGGTCACAACCTAGCACGCACCAAAAAGACGACAATATCTGTCGTCCTTTTTGGTTATTGCCTATATTACTTTTCTTTTTTCAATACCATTACTTCATAAGGTAAAAGTTCTATATGCTCTTGCTTTATCTCCTCTGTAAGCAGGTCGTATAAAGGCTCTTTTACCGTAATCGATTGCTTTTGTTCTGTAAAATTCATGACAAATAAATAGCAATGCTCATCCGATTCCCTTCTTTGGACCGATACACCATCTTCATGGACAATTTCGTTTTCCACTTGGAGATTCATTTCCTTTTGGATATCCCCATATAAATCATCTAAAAATGCTTGTTCCGTTCTAGCACCTATAAAATAAGCTTTTCCCTTCCCATAGCTATTTTTTACAACCGCAGGATTTCCTTGATAAAAGTCTTCCATATAAGTGCCTAACACTTCTGCTTCTTTCGCTTCCAAAATAGTACAGTAATCCTTTATTTCATATTGCTTTCCATTATAAGCAAGCACATTTCGATCTTTTGGATAAAGTGTATCTGTTTCTTTTACTCCCATCCCAAATATACGTTTTAAGGACGTTGGCCACCCTGATAGATGGGCAAGGTCTGTCTCATTAACAAGCCCACTAATATAAGAACTTACGAGCGTTCCACCATTTGCAACATAGTTTTCTAACTTTGAAATGGTTTCATTAGACATCATATAAAGCATTGGTGCCATCACGAGATCATAAGAAGTAATATCTTGATTTAGGGTTACAATATCAACACTAATATCCTTCTTCCAGAAACTATGATAATGTTTTTGAAGTGTCTGTGGATATTGCTTGGTTGCATTGGAGAACCCTTGTGCATCATTTAAGGCGTTTCGAATGCATATGAAGGATTTGGGAATACTTGACGAAAGGTATATTTTTGGCGAAAGACATTTTTCCGTAAATGATGGCTACACAGTTACAAAAAAGTAATAGACGACTTAAAAGAGGAATTGCCCACAGCCTTCTTTATTGCTTCTGACCCGATTGCAGTTGGCAGTCTTCAGGCTTTTAATGAATATAATATATCCATTCCAAACAGAGTTAGTATCATAAGCGTGAATAATATTAGTGTCGCAAAGTATGTCTCACCTCCATTGACTACCTTTCATATTGATATACCGGAACTATGTAAAACAGGTGTTTCTTTACTCCTCGAACAGATTCTGGATCAACGAAAGATTCCAAAGACTGTTTTACTTCAGTCGGAATTAATTAAACGAAAAAGCGCATTATAAAAAAGAAGATTTTCTTAAAAGCATCAGAACAGATGCTTTTTTCATATTTTCTCTCCCTTTGGATAAACTATGAAAAAACTATCCCTACCATATGGACGGATATATTGCTAATAAGACAGGTGATGAAAGTGGAACGGAAAATATTAAGATTCCTTTTCCTTTTGGGAATTGGACTTTTACCAGTTATCTTTAGAAAAAAACCAGCAAAGGACTGGTTTCTCGTCTTCTTTTTTAAAGGATATTTATCCAGTTTTGTGGATAGCATTGTCACTTCAAAAAAATGGCTCAATTTCCCTGTGCGGTTTCTGCCAAAGCATTTTCAAATTAATATTTTATTTGATTATTTATTATTCCCAATCACTTGCGTTGCTTATAATCAAATAAGCCAACATTCCAAATTGCCTGGAATTATACTCAAATCATTTTACTTTAGTATTCCAATGACATTTATAGAGGTTCTATTAGAAAAATACACAAATTTAATAAAATATAATAAAGGCTGGCATTGGTATGATACTTTATTGACAGAAACATGCACTTTTCTCCTTTCAAGAACCTGCATTGGTTTTGTTCGAAAATTAGACAAGGATAATAAAAAACAATCGTTCCTTTAATGGTTCGATTGTTTTTCTCTCTTTAAAAGAAGGAATAGCTCTTCTAATTTTGCGATTTCGTAGGTTGGCTGAATATCCAAGCTATTATCCATCTTTAGTGGGTTAATCCAGCAAGTATCGATTCCCGCATTATGCCCGCCTTGAATATCTGCGCTTAATGAATCGCCAATAATTAAAGCCGTTTCCTTGTTAAAGGAAGGAATTCGGTCGAAACAATAATCAAAGAACTCCTTCATTGGTTTTTGATAGCCCGTATCCTCTGAGACAAAAATAGCTTTAAAGAATGGATATAGACCAGATGATTTTAATCGTTTCTCTTGTGTTGCCGACATGCCATTCGTCACAATATATAAATCAAAATGATTTGAAATCTTTACGATTAAATCCATCGCTCCATCTAGCAGCTGGTTTCCCTCTCCTAAATATTCACGATAGCTTTGTTCTAATAAAGCTCCATCTACTTTCTTGCCCATCTTCTCAAAGAATAAAGTAAACCTTGTATTAACAACCTCATCACGCGTAATTCCCCCTGCTTCAAACGATTTCCACAAGCCTTGATTTAGCTGCTGGTACTGTCTTTTCCATTCTTCCTTATAAGAGACTCCTTGCTCCTCCAGCAATAACCGAAAAGCTTGGTCTTCCGCAGCCGCAAAGTCCAGCAGTGTATCGTCTACATCGAAAAGCAAAGTTTGATACTTCTTTACGCTCCTTACTTCCTCCATTACTTGATTATTCTTCGCGATTGCTTTGCCATCATCTTTCCTTATCCCCTGCATACAAATACTCTCCTATCGTTTCGCCAGTTCTTTCACAGGCTGTTTCTTTTCTGAAGCTCCTCCCATTTTGAAAACAAGAATTCCACCGATAATGACTAGGACCCCTATTAACTGCTGTGGAGTAAATGGAACCTTCTCTAATCCCAATAAGCCAAAAGAATCGAATAATAAGGCAAAAACAAGTTGAGAGGACAGGGAAATCGAAACGGCATACGTTGCTCCCAAATGCCTGATTCCTTTTGTCATACAAACAACAACACCAACACCGATAATCCCGCTGAACCAGTACCATGTCTGCATATTTTCTAGATGAAAAAGACCCATTCCTTCTGTAATAAAGCCCAGAATAAAAGAAGCAATAAATCCTAGCGCTAATACTAAAGTAGTCGTAGCCCAAAGACCCGCCTTCTGATTGACACGATTATTAAAGATGTTTTGTACCCCAACAAGACTACCGCTAATAAACGCAATAAGTAAGCCATATATCATGTTTTATTCACCCAATCCTTCTTCATAAATACTTTTTCCAGCTAAGCTGGTTAAACCATCCCGATTTTTCACCACAATAAATCCCTTTTTCCGTTCAATCAGACCAGCCTGACAAAATTGCTGTATCACTCTATTTAAGTGGCGATAACTAGTGCCAATTAAATTCGCTGTATCCTTTAAATTAATTTCATTTCGTTCCTGATTGTATAAAGGATCCTCTTTATCAAAAGAAACAGACAATAAATAACTAGCCAATCTTACTTCTACGGGATAGAACAAATTGAATCGCATTGAGCTCGATTTGATATAGAATTTCTTTGTTATGATATCCAGCAAAAACTGTAGGAATGGTGCATAGTCACTCGCATATTGCTTTAAATGCCGCTTATGGACACCTATTACCACTACATCTGTTATCGCTTCAACTGTATTAAGAATATCAGTATTTCGTACATATTCAACGTCCCCAACCATTTCTATTGGTGTTTTAAAAGAAAGAATTAACGTTTTTCCTTCTGCTGTCGTTGTATATATTTTCATCTTTCCATCTACCAAAATGTAAAGATATTCAGATGCCTGTCCTTGCGTACAAATAAATTCTCCTTGGTTAAAAGCATAAAGATGTAAATGCACTTTCAACTTTTCCGGAAAAATAGCTTCTAATTGAAATTTACGCATATATTCTTCTACTTGCTCTACATTTCCAATCTCTTTCACGGATGGGTCTCCTTACATTTTTAATAAAAGAACACCTAATATCATCATGCCAATTCCTATAAACTGCGGCATCTTCATCTGCTGCTTCTCCAAACCGAACCAACCATTGCTATCTATAATAAAGGTCATAAACAGCTGGGCAATTAAAGCAGTGGAAATCGTTAGTGTGGCCCCTACTAAATGCATCGCTGTAATAGTGCTAAAAATAACGACCGATGCAAAGGAACCTCCCGCTAAATATAATGGCTTAACTTGTTTATATTTTGAAAATGCTTCTTCTTTCACTACTAATAAAATGATAAGGGCTAACACAAATCCCGTAAACTGAGTAATAGTAGCGGCTTGCCACGAACCAATATCCTGGCTAATCCTTGCATTCGCCACTCCTTGCAAGGTAATAAAGGCACCACCCATAAACGCAAATAATATACCTCTCATTTGTTCGACTCCTTGCTATTTAATTTCCTTTATAAAGATAATCGAATTCTAAAAATAGGAAAAGGACATATGTCCTAAATTTGCCCTTTTCCTAGTATAAACTTTTTCCCATAAAAAAACTCCGTTTGAAAAATTATTTTCAGACGGAGTTACTCTATTTAATCTAGTTAATTTCTATTAAACAGTTTGTGCTACTAATTTATTTGCAACAGCAGCAACTTTTTGTAAACCTTCTTCAATGATAGAAGCAGCTTTATCAGGCATTGCGTTATGTCCTTCGATAATAACCTCATCCATAATTTCCATTCCAAATACGCCACCAAATACTGCACGCATATAATTAACAGCCATTTCAGATGAAGCAGCTTCTGGAGTAGAGTAAATACCACCACGAGCGTTTAAAATAATTGCTTTTTTATCTGTCATTAGTTGAATCATGTTACCTGCTGCATCAAATTTAAATGCAAAACCTGCAGCATATACATAATCAATAAACGTTTGTAATTTAGCTGGAATAGTTAAGTTCCAAAGCGGGAATGCGAATACTACTAAATCAGCAGCAGTTAAAGCATCCATTGCTTTTTGTTTTGCAGCTAATAAACGTTGCTCTATATCTGTTAATTCTGTTCCGCTTTGTACTTTACCGAAAGCATCGAATAATTCTTGACCAAAGTAAGGAGTATCTTCTGCATATACATCATATACATTTACATTAAGGTTTTCAGCACCTTTAATAGACTCCATAAACGTTTCATACATTTTGCTTGATACAGCTTCAGAAGCTGGGCGATTGTTTGCTTTTACTACTAATACATTCATTTTATTGCATTTTCCTTTCCCTCTTACAAATTTAAAACTAATGTGAATATCATAACAAACAAAATACCTCTAAGGCAAATATTTTTAAATAAAGATATTTCATTAAATATTTCCAGTTAAATTATGCATAATCCATTCCACTCGAATAAGGAAAAAAGTAAAATAGGAATAAATAATTAGAAAGGATTGATGGGATGAAAATTATTATCGATCATGTTACCTCAAAAGAAGTCATTGCTTTATTGGAAGATCACTTACATAGCATGACCCTCCACTCCCCTCCTGAAAGCATACATGCATTAGATGTGGAAGGATTGAGAAAACCAGAAGTAACCTTTTGGAGTGCATGGGAGGACGGGGAGCTAACCGGCTGCGGTGCATTAAAAGAACTAGATAACAAGCACGGCGAAATAAAGTCTATGAAGACATCTCCTCATCATTTGCGTAAAGGCGTAGCAAAAAAGCTACTTCTCCATATTATCGCCGAAGCCAAAAATCGCGGCTATAGCCGATTAAGTTTAGAGACAGGTTCCATGGATGCTTTCCTGCCTGCCAAAAGACTATATGAAAGATTAGGATTTGAGTATTGCGAGCCATTTTCGGATTATGAGGAAGATCCGAATAGTGTGTTTATGACGTTGAATTTAGAGCAACCTTCCGTATAATCTGAAAGAGTCGAGAAGGTAACCTTCCTCCTTCTCGGCTTAAAAAGTCAATATTTCGTACTTCTTCTTTCCATCAATACAACATCTCTCCACTCACCGTCTAGCTTTCCAATTTTCTCACGAATCCCAACACTTCTGAATCCGCAGCTTTTATGAAGCTGGATACTCGCAATATTTTCTGGAAAAATACCTGATTGCAGTGTCCAGTAGCCATTTGATTCAGAATGTTCAATTAATTCATCTAATAAGAATTTCCCATAACCTTTGTGATGATAATCAGGATGTAAATAAACACTATGCTCCCCAACTCCTTGATACACACAGCGATTCGATACTTTACTGATAGCAGCCCAACCAATCACTCTATTCGCCTCTTCATCTATTAAAACAAAACTGGTAGACAGATCTTTACTACTGCTCCATTTCTCCCAATCTGGAACATCAGTCTCAAAAGTGGCTTGTCTAGATTGAATACCCAATCTATAGATAGCTGCTATCTCTGTCCAATGCGCTTTCAAAATCTTCTCAAGCTTTACGCTCATCCTTTCTCTCCTCCTTTCCCTCGCAGCAGCCCTCTTGCTTTTCTCCTACTTCTTCTATCATAATGTTACAGCAATCATTTTTCTGCTCTTTTTTGAATATTTTTTTCAAAATGTTCATGATAAATCATTCCTCCTACGAATTGGTTTCCCTTATATAAAATAAAACAAAAAGCCTGAAATCGTGGACATCGAGAAAACGGATAATACAAACGCAAACACTAATTTTCGCTTAAAAATGCTATTTAATAAGCTTAACTCCGGGAGACTTGCTCCTGCTGAGCTAATCATCATTGCCATTACCGGTCCAAGTGCCATCCCTTTGGCAATCAGAATTTGAGAAATCGGAATCATTGAAGATAACCGAATATATAAAGGAATACCGATAATTGCAGCAATCGGAATCAGCCACCAATTCTCTCCGCCTAAGTAGGTTGCAACAAACTCTGTCGGCACGATTCCTCCTATCACCGCTCCAATACCTGCCCCTATTAACAAAAAGGGATAAACAGTTTTCATTAAGGTTAAAATTTCTGAAACCGTGTTTTTTAAGCTAAATCTCTTCTCTGCTTGAAGATCATTTTTTATAATGACATTTTTCACTTCTTTTTCGAACCCCCATCTCTCTAGTGCAAAGCCAAGGATAATCGAAAGAATCGTCGTGATTACTGTATAATAGAGAGCTACTTCCCATCCCATTAGAACAACCATCACGGTAAGGATAGTTGGATCTAGAACTGGGGAAGTGAATAGAAAAATCATAACGGTGCTAAAACGGATTTTATTTTTCAATAAATTCACCACAACCGGTATGGTAGAACAGGAACAAAAAGGGGTGATAAAAGCAAAAACAACTGCAATAAGCGCACTAACAATGGGTGGGGTCTTTTTCATCCATATCTCCACTTTGTCATAGCGAACAAAGCCTTGTAGCAAGTTAACAACAAAAGATACAACCACAAAAAGAACAGTTAATTCCATTACTAACCATGCGAAGTTTTTCAGCACTTCGTACCACATCTAACATCCCTCCTTTTACTTGTAAAATACAAGCATTATACACAGGCTATATTAGGAAATATATCTAACACAGCCACTTTATTTTCCTCATTACTTAACTGGATGACAGCACATATTGCTTTTTGCCATGGAACTATTCAATAACTTTAGCGAACGAATGACGGTTTCTTTTTCAAAGTCTGACATAAAAGAGAGAACTTCCTCTAAATATTGATTCATTTGCGTATCAATAGAAGTCGCAATTGCTTTTCCTTGTGTTGTTAATTGGAGTACATATACTCTTTTATCTGTCATGGATTGCTGCTTATTCACTAATTCCATTTTTGCTAAAGATTGAATTTGCCTACTAAAGGTTGTAATGTCCATTCCAAGAAGCTCTGCTATTTCTTGCATTGACGGATTACTTCTCTTATCAATTTCATATAAAATATGACTTTGGACAAGCGATATTTCTGTTTTTCCAACAGAACAACAATTTTTATCAAGCACACCGAATCTTCTCATGGTAATTTGTAAAATCTCACGGAGATTTTCCATCCTAGCTCCTCCTTCCTTTGTTAAAATATTGAAGCTACTTTCATTATACGTTATTATTTGCATTTTGCAACTATTATTTTTTACTGTTCTTTAAGAACAGTCCTATCTATACTTTCCGATTGAAAATAATTAGTTCTCCTTTCCTTCCCATCACTCTTCTTCTAGTATCCTCAAACCCTGCTTTCTGATAAACATATTGCGCTCTGGTGTTTTTCACATTAACAGCCAAAATTACTTCTTTTTTTGCTGGATAATATTTTTTCACAAAAGGGATTAATAGCTCCACAGATTTCCTTCCTACCCCTTGTCCCTGAAAAGAATGCTGGATAGAATAAGCCCGCATTAGAATAGCCTCTTTATTCTCACTATATGCCTTTACTCCCTCCCATCCATGTAGGACAAAGAAACCAGCAACCGCACCATCCTTTAAAATGACGATAGGATGACGATTTTCTTCTGTTATACATTTTTCTAAAGCATCAAGCGGCATACTAGTATAGTATAACTGCTCCTCCGATAAAAAATATTCTTCTAGTTCCTGCTTATATTTTTCTTGATAAAGTTCCAATGTTATAGCCAAATTAATCACCTCAGCGTCATTATTTTATAGAAAGCGTCTTAACAAGCACCACTTCATCTCTAATAGGAATACCATGGTTCCCAAGCAAAGGTATTTCTGGTTTGATCTTTCTAGCTTCCTTTACTGCGTCCACTAACAATTCCGATAAGTAATAGCCTCTTTTTTGGTAAAACTTTAATGCTAGTACATTATCATTTGTGGTAATTATTTTGACCTGATTGCATGGAACTTGTTTGGCTGATTGTTCAACCGTGCGTAAAAGATTTGTCCCTACGCCTTTTCCTTCCTCTATACTGTCTAAAGAGATAATTTCACACTCTGTATCTCTTAATATATAGGTTATTAAACCAATCATTTCTCCTTCTATATTCCAGGCAATAAATCCATCTAAAGCACTGCAATCATAAATACCTGTAGAAAGTACCATTTCCGCGCTTCCCCAATGAGATTGGAAAAATGATCGTACATTTTCACGGTTCGTTTCGGTAATAGCGGTAATATTCATATTAATTCCTTCTCCATACAAAGATATTTTTGATGTCCAACAGGCTTAGAGACAAAGATAACCTCCCCCTTTTCTACATATCCATGCTTTTTATATAACTTAAGAGCTTGAGGGTTTCCGGAAAATGTATCTAATCGGATGCTATCATATCCATTTAAAAGAGCGTATTCTTCCATACGCTTGACCATTATTGCCCCTATTCCTTTACCTTGGTAACTGGGGTCAATCATGAGAGAGTGAATAATCAAAGGATTATTTCCAATCCATCGAATGGTCTTCCACTCCTCTGTTTGCCATTCATTTAATACCACATGTCCTACAATCTTATCTTCTTCTAATAAAACGAATAGCATTTTATTTTCTATGCATTCTTGAAAATAGTCCACATTTGGATAGTGTTCGTCCCATTGAAAGATATTTTTTTTGATTAGATTTTCTTTGCACTTTACATATATCCTATTAATTTCTGCTAACCTATTGGCTTCTGCCTTTATAAATTCCATTTAATTCACCTCTTTTTCGTTTATACTGCCTATTTCCATCTTACCATTCTCCCTCTTGCAAGGAATGATTTTTTCCTCAAAATATCCACCTATTATTCCATTTGAGCATATTGACCACATATTTCATGAAATAGAGGTAAAATTATACATAAACAATGGGGATTAAGGGGTGAATGGTGTGTTCGAGAAAACCATATATAAATCTATTTTAAGCAATTCCTTCACCATTCCAGTTAAGGTTACTTATTGGGATGGTAAATCAGCTGTCTATGGTAACGGCGATCCTGCAATAGAACTTATTTTCAAAAAGCCTATTCGTATGAAAGATATTTACAATAATGCTTCATTAGCTTTAGGAGAAGCGTATATGGATGGAAAAATAGAAATAAAAGGCAGTTTAGAGGATTTAATTGCCTCTGCCTATGAAAATGCATCCAGCTTTATGCAAAGTAATAAATTTAGAAAATTTCTTCCCAAACAGTCCCATACTAAAACAAAAAGTAAAGAAGATGTCCAAAATCATTACGATATTGGCAATGATTTTTATAAAATTTGGCTAGATCGTTCCATGACTTATTCCTGTGCCTATTTCCAAACTCCTGAAGATACATTAGAAACTGCACAGCAAAATAAGGTTGATCATATTTTAAAAAAATTAAATCCAGCTCCTGGCCAACATTTATTAGATATTGGCTGTGGGTGGGGAAATCTTATTTTTACCGCTGTAAAAGACTATCAAGTTAAGGCAACCGGCATCACCTTAAGTCAAGAACAGTATGACTATGTGATGAAAATGGCAAAAGAAAAAGGATTATCAGAAAGCATAACCGTCTATTTAATGGATTATCGTGATTTAAAGGATAAGACATTTGATCGGATCACTAGTGTGGGGATGTTTGAACACGTAGGCAAAGAGAATCTACAAGCATATTTCCAGCAGGTTCACCATTTGCTAAAAGAAGATGGAGTAGCCTTGATTCACGGAATATCACGACAGCAAGGTGGCGCAACCAACGCTTGGATCAATAAATATATTTTCCCTGGCGGATATATTCCTGGTGTCTCGGAGCTTGTTAATCATATGACGACAGCAAGTCTACAATTAGTTGATTTAGAAAGTCTTCGCCGCCATTATCAAAAAACATTAGAAATTTGGCATGCTAACTTTATTGCTAATCTAGGGGAAGTTCGGAAAATAAAAGATGAACGTTTTATCCGGATGTGGGACTTATATTTGCAAGCATGTGCCGCTTCCTTTAAAGCAAGCAATATTGATGTTATTCAATATTTACTCGTTAAAAATAGCAGCAACCAGCTGCCAATGACAAGAGGATAGGAAATCATTTCTAATGGAAGCAGGAGGATTCTACTCCCTCCGCTTCTTTTAAAACTGCTCCATTACTAAGTCTGTATTTACTGCCACCCCGGTCCTACTACCGTCTGCAGCAGAAAGGACGACAGTGGATGCGCCTGCTTTTTCTGCTTCTCCTGCCACATAAACATTTTTACAAGTGGTACGACCAAATCCGTCCGTCGCTACAACTCCATTAGGATGAACCTCTAACCCAAGCTGCTCCACAAATTGATTAGATCGATAATAGGAAGGAACGATAAAACCACCTGTTCTCGTAATCCTTTGTCCAGATTTAAACTCGACTTGCTGAAGATAGCCATTTTCCCCTAATAGCCTTTTAATCGGTTCTGTTATGATAGAGATATTTCTTTTCTGAAAATCCTCTGTTATTTTCTCTGAAACTGCCGCTCCATTTGTCGCAATGACTAAATCTTTTGACCAATTATAAACCAGTTTCCCCATATGTAAGACTTGTGCTTCGGTATGGGCAATAACAATTAGCGCTTGATCCCGTAATTCCCATCCATCGCAGTAAGGGCAACTGAACAGACTTTTTCCATAATATAGTCTTGCATTCGGAATTGGGATTACCTCTTGAACACCAGTTGCAATAATAAGCTTTTGCGTTAAGTATTCATCATGATGTTTTGTTTTAACTAGCAGTAGTCCCCTTTCACCTCTAGCCTTCTCAATGTTGGTTACCCTAGCTTTGAAACAAGAAATATTCGTGTATTTCATTAAATCATCCATTCCTAACTCTTTAAACATCTGAGGGCTTATCCCGTCTCTTGTAATAAAACCGTGGGATTCATGGCTAACCCTATTTCTATTTGTCCCATCATCGAATATGGCAATATTTCGCCTTGCTCTCCCTAATATGAGCGCAGCACTCATTCCAGCTGGACCTGCACCGATAATAACGCAATCAAAAATATTCACCTAAAGTACCCCCTCTTCTTCCTCTTTTAATTATATGAAGAGGTTAGTAAATATAGTGCTAGAATTAATTTATATAAAATGGTTCAAAAATCCTTAAATAAAGAAACCGTTTTTCTATTTGTTTTGTCTAAATCAATAGATAGAAAGGGGAGGGGAATTTGGAGAAGCAAGAAAGAGATAAATTGCTTACAAACGCGATGGATACCTATGGTCATTATTTAACCCGACTTGCTTTTGCTCTCGTGAAAGACAAACAAAAAGCCGAGGATATTGTGCAGGAGGTGTTTATCCGTTATTACTTAAATCTCGATCAATTTGAAGGTAGATCCAGCATTAAAACATATTTATACCGGATAACTGTAAATGAATGCAGAAATTATTTTAAAAGCTGGGCTTTTCGAAAAATAGAAGTTTCCAAGCTTGCTAGTATATTTCTTATTGATAAAGAATCACCAGAAGATGCTTATTTAAAGCAAGAAAACAAATCGTATATTGCTGCCATACTTAATAGACTTCCAATAAAATATAAGGAAGTAATTTGGCTATATTATTATGCAGAATTATCGGTAAAAGAAATTAGTGATATATTAAATTGTTCCAGCAACACAGTTAAAACTAGATTAGCAAGAGGACGAAAAAAAGTGCAATTAACAATTAGCGAGGAGGAGATGAAACATGTCAAAAAATATTAAACAATTATTAGATGAAACAATCCCTAGTGATATAACTCTTTCCAAAGAAAATAAACAAAAAATTTTACAAACTGCCAATACTCACATGAAAAGATCAACTCCTCCTAGAAGAAAATTATTCCGTCCTATATTCAGTACACTCGCCATCATAGGTCTCCTTATTATTTTAATTGGACCTTCTCTATTAAATCGGCTTTCTTCATACGAAACATTTGACACACCATTAGAAAAGATAACCATTCCGAACGTAGATTACTCTTCTTTCATTCGTTCTATTTTTATAAGAAGTACGAATGAATTAATTTTTGCCGATAACAAAATAATCTATTCCTATTCACTTACATCTCACTCACAGCAAGTACTTGTTAAGTCTACGGAAGATATTGATATTTATAAAATGGCCGCGAATGAAAATTGGCTTGTTTGGGGAAAAGGAAATGATGACATTTATATTTTAAATCGAAAAACACAAATGCAGCCCAAACAACTAAACAATGTTATTGGGGATTTACAGCTTAAAGAGAATAGGATGATTTATAGTGATGCTTATGGATATAACTGGATAAACTTAACAACCATGGAGGAAGGCATTATACATGAAAACTTAGGAATTGGAAGAAATAGCAAGGCTGATTTATATGAGAACATCCTTGTTATTCCTGAACAATTCAAAACAAATAACAGCCATGAAACAGCATTCTATGTCTATGATATTACAACTCTTGAACAGATTGGAAAATATAAAGTTCCTTATAAATCAGCAGAATATGTTACCTTAGTAAACAATAAAATATATGCGGCATTTTCAAATGAGGACGAGAGCCCAACTATTTTAGGCTACATTGATCTCTCTGATGGCAATTTTCATCAAATAAAAACGCCTCCGTTTAATAATTTTGCTATATATAAGGAATTCATTGCATTAAGTGTAAAGAAGAACAACTCTGATACAGTAAAATTATATCAATTACAAGACGATGTCTTAAAAGAACTACCAACTTTTAATAACATTAACGAACGATTAGTCGTTCCACGCTTCACCAACGATGGAACCTTAATCGTAAATGGAGAATCAGCAGATTTTTCCATGTATGTACTGGATGTAGAATGAAGCAAGGGGATGGAAGGAACAGTTCCTTCCATCCCCTCTTTCCAAGAATTAATAAAACTGTCGCTCTCTTTCTATTAAACAACATATTCCCTATAACGATTATAGTCTTCTTCCTACTACTATCGCTTTTTGTCTTTCTTCCATTTATATTCCTCCATTCTGCTTATAAAAAAACACAGGTCTTTGCAGCCTGTGTTTTGAAATAACTGGAAGGAAGAAAATAGAAAATACAAAAGAGAGGACAATTCTCCCCCTTTCCATCCCATTTATAACCGCTAATGAAAGGCTTATTTAAAAATAGGCATACTAATTCCGATTACTCTACACACAGGCAGAGCCTTTAAGTACTATTAAATTAGTTACTTGAACTACTCACCCCTTATTGACCTTACAGTCTGATTGAAGGGGGAGATTCCTACGAACACCAAAGTATCCTTCAGTTATCTTAGTAGGCTACCCCCGCAGTTCCTGCGGTTAGAAGTCTTAACGCTTCCTTTTTGAGATTGATTGCTGCGTTAATATCTCGATTTTCATGATGGGTATGGCATTTTGGACATTCCCATTCACGTAAGCCAAGATTTTTAACAACTTTGTTTTGGTAGCCACAACAGGAGCAAAGCTGACTGGATGGAAAGTTCTTTGCCACTGTCACCACTTGTTTTCCATACCATTTTGCCTTGTATTCCATCATGGTTTTGAATGCTGACCATGATACTTCACTAATGGCTTTAGCAAGGTTGTGATTTTTTAACATATTTGATACGGACAAATCTTCCATCCCGATTATGTCGTGGTTTTTGACAATATCAGTGGAGATTTTGTGCAAGTAATCCTTTCTTGCGTTTGCCATTTTCTCGTGAATGCGGGCCACTTTTCGTTTGACTTTATACCAGTTTGAGCCACCAACGGTTCGTCTGCTCATGATTCGTTGAAATTCAGCTAACTTTTCTTCCAATGTGCGAAAGAATTTAGGGTTAGAGAAAGTTGTACCATCTGAAAGAATAGCAAAATTTTTTAGCCCAACATCTACTCCAATAGCGGAATGTGTTTTAGGTAACTCTATCACTTCCACTTCTGCACAGATGGAAAGGAAGTATTTTCCTGACGGATTGCGTCTAATGGTAGCACTCCGTATCTTGCCTTCGACTTCACGACTTTTGGCAAAGCGAACAAGGCCAAGTTTAGGCAGCTTCATATAGTTACCTTCAACCGCAATATTTCCGTTTGTATGCTTTGTCGTGTAGGATTGCACAGGATTCTTCTTCGATTTAAAGCGTGGGTACTTATTTTGCTTTTTGTAGTATCGTTTAAAAGAATCAGCCAAGTTTTCAACCGATTTCTGCAAAGCAATACTATCCACTTCTTTCAGAAAAGAATAGTGTTTCTTTAATTCTGGAATTGCCTTTACTGTTTCATATTTGTTCAAACATTTTTCTTTCCAATTATTCGTTGAAAGTTTACTATTTTGAACCATTTTTTCAACAATATACCAATAAGCGTCTTTGTCTTTCTGCTTACCTAGAAAGAAATTGTATGTGAACCTCACACAACCAATCGTTTTATTGATGAGTTCCATTTGTTTTTTATTGGGATAGATACGAAACTTATATGCTTTATTAACGATCAATGCGCTCACTCCCCTAACACGAATATATGTTCTTATTTTACTATAAGAGGATGTGTTTTGGCTATCGCAAACCGACATCCATCTCCCTCTTTTTGTTAGGCTAAAGCCCTGCACACAATGGAAGAAGGAGTCTTCTGTCGGAAAATGACGAAAGCATTGCTGCCAGAACTAAAGAAAGCGAATGGTGCAAAAGTTGTCCAGATAACCTCAAGAGCTCATTGGTTCTCTCCTTTTCATTTTGGTGATCCTAACTTTATCGACACCCCCTATGATAAGTGGGTGGCTTATGGGCAATCAAAAACAGCAGTTTCCTTATTGAGTGTTGCGCTTGATGAATTATATAAAAAAGACAATATTCGATCCTTTGCGGTACATCCAGGAAGTATTGTTACAAACCTCTCTCATAATTTAACAGATGAAGAATTGTCGGAAATGGGAGCAATTAATAAGAACGGAGAACGAGGCTACGATAGCTACAATAATGAACACAAAACCATCAAAGAAGGTGCTGCAACCATCGTATGGTGTGCAGTTAGCCAACAACTAGCAGGATATGGTGGCGTTTATTGCGAAAATGGAGACATTGCTCCCATAGCTACAGACGACACCGATAGAATCGGTGTCAAACCATGGGCTATTGATAAAGAAGCTGCTCATACATTATGGGAAGAAACTCCTCTATTATTTAAGTAATTACAAGGACAGTTGTCCCGCTTCCCTTTATCATATTATGAACAAAAAAGCGAGGGATCAGGAAAATGCCTATCTGGTTCCCCCGCATTCTTAATTCCCATGAAAGGCACAGCTACTAATGTGATCGTTAACTATCCCGATGGCTTGTAGATAGGAATAAATGGTTACAGGGCCGACGAATTTGAAGCCTCTTTTTTTCAAATCCTTACTGACTTTTTTTGAAAGATTGGTTTCTGCAGGAATTTGGCTATCATATTGCCAGTTGGATACGATTGGACTTCCATCTACATAAGCCCATAAAAATTCCGCAAAACTGCCAAACTCTTTTTGTATCTCCATGATTGCTAATGCATTGCTTTTAACCGATTTAATCTTTAACGGATGTTTCACAACTTCCGTATTGGTTCTGATTTTTTCCATATCTAATTCTGTTAAATTTGCACAGTATTCTAAATCAAAATGATGAAAAGCTTGTCTATATGCATCTCGCTTTTTTAACACGATAGACCAAGACAATCCAGCCTGTGCTCCTTCTAACACCAACATTTCAAACAAGTACTGATCATCATGACTTGGCACACACCATTCTTTATCATGATAATCTCGCATCATTTCACTAGAATTTGCCCATGCACATCTAGTTTCCATATAACCATCCTCTTTTCATTAATATTACTAATAGTATAAATCATTTACCTAGACAACATCATGTCATATTTAGATTCAATCACCTCGCTTCTCCTTTCTTTCGATGATAAAATTAACCAAATAATATACATATCCCGTATAATTCTGCACTACCTAACCGTTATACATGTGAAAGAAGTTAAGGAGGGAAAAAACAATGGATAAGCATTTTACAAAAATTTTTACCGATGAATCTAGAAAACTATTACATGAATTTGAAGAAATGATTGCATCCCACTCCAAAGCCTTATGGAACTATTGTAAATATATTACAGGGTCTCCATGGGATGGAGAAGACTTATATCAAGATACCATCATTAAATCGTTTGGAATGGCTCCGCAAAGGTGGCATGAGATTACAGATAAAAAGAACTACCTTTTTCGAATTGCAACAAACGCTTGGATTGACCAATGCAGAAAAAGAAAAAGAGAGATTGGAATATTAGATGATATTCAAACTCCCTCCATTGCTTTTTCTGATCATTTACTCTTAGAAGAGATTCTACTTTCCTTGGAATCAAATTTAACGCCGAAACAAACAGCGGCCTTTCTTCTTATCGATGTTTTCCACTTTAGCGCTGAAGAAGTTGCTGGAATTGTAAAAAGTACTCCGGGTGGGGTATATTCTGCTGTTCAACGGGCTAGGAAAAAAATCGCTTCTTTAGACTTTTCTAAATCCGAAATTTATGCTGGAACTAATTCTGCACAGAAAGAAACGATTCAGGCATACTTGCAAGCTTTCAATGAAGGAAATTTAGATAAGATGTTACGCCTATATAGTGATCAAGCTCAATACGAAGCATTCCTTGGCTTCCAAGAATATTCTAAAGACGAAATGCGTAACGGCTCCCTAATCTATGGGTTACCTGGTCATACAGCAGTAGAAAAAATACTATGGGGAAAACCAGTTATTATCGTTTTAGCCGCAACCGACGACGGATTAAAAATTCATGATATTCAATCACAAGAAATAGAGAATGGCAAAATCGTGAGCCATCAAAGCTACTTCTTTCGAAAAGAATTTATTTTAGCTGCAGCACACGAGCTAGGAATACAAGCCCAATTAGATAAACCAAAATGGTAACAGAGGGACGGTTCACTACCTAAAAGGAAGGGAACCGTCCCTCTAAAAACCATTACGATAACTGGGCAGTCGGTCGTATAATTATTTCATTGATGGATGTATCTTCGGGTTCATCAATCGCAAAGGCAATGGACCTTGCTATACATATGGGTGAAATAGAAATCCCCTCTGTTTTGACACCATTTCCTTAACCTCTCTGGAACTTATTGAATTTGTTAATTCTGTCTTCACAATCCCAGGTGATACGATCGTAGTACGGATGTTTGATTCTGGTGATTCCTCTTGTCGCAACCCTTCCGTAATTGCTCGGACAGCATACTTTGTCCCACTGTATACCGCTGAAGTGGGACTTGTTTGATAACCAGCAACAGAAGAGATATTGATTATATGTCCTCCTTTTTGGTTTCGCATGGTTGGTAAAACAGCAGCAATACCATACAATACACCTTTTATATTAATATCAATCATTCGATCCCATTCATCAACTTTTAATTCCTGCAATTGTGACAACGGCATAACTCCTGCATTATTTATTAGTACATCGATTCTCCCATAATGTTCTAAAGAGAACTTTATTAATTCTTGCATATCTTGAGTAGAAGTGACATCCACTTTAAGAAAAATTGAGTCTCCTCCCTCTTTTTCTATTTCGTTGCATACCTTTTGGAGACGATTTTCTCTTCTCGCCGCAAGAACAATTTTTGCTCCCTTCTTTGCAAGCAATTTTGCTGTAGCTTCCACAATACCGCTAGAAGCTCCTGTTATGATTATAACTTTCGCTTTTGTTTGTTCCATTCCTATCACTCCTATATTTTACTTACATTTCTAATATAAGGAGGAGGCTGGGACAAAACTAAATAACCAATCTTTAAAGACGAACAATCTCTAATTTAGCTCTTAAATAAAGCTACTTTCTCATGATGGTTATCTAAGTTTTTAAATATAGTTAAGTGTAAAAACTAAGTCGTTCCATTGCGCTACAGACGCACGATGCGCCGGGGAGGAAGCTAAGCCTCCTCGCATGCGCTGCGGGGTCTCAGCCTTTCCTCTATTTCCCGCAGGAGTCGAGCGTCCTCCGCTCCATTTCACTTCGTTTTTAAACTTTTTTTCAAACTGAAAAACACGAACTTTTATGTATATTAACTATACAAAAGTTCGTGTTTATTATTAGTTGAAATGCTTTTGTCACAGCCTCAACTTTTTTTAAAGGATTCATTATCTAGGATAAGGAGCGAGCTTTTACATATGAAAATAAGTAGATTGTTTCAAATTGTCTATATCTTACTAGAAAGAAAATCGATAACAGCAAACGAATTAGCCGAGAAGTTTGAAGTTTCCGTTCGAACAATTTACCGCGATATTGAAACACTTACTGAATCAGGTATCCCTATCTATACGACGAAGGACAAATTTCAAATTTAGAAGCTGATTTAGAGTAAATAAAAAGACAGTTCTTTTGCTTCCCTAAAAAGGAAGAAAGAGAACTATCTTTCCTTGTCCTATTTACGAACCAAATACCCAATCAAAGCTCCAATAAATGCGGGTAAAACCCAGCCCAATCCTATTTCATAAAAGGGAAGAATATTTTCATACAAATTCCCAATTTGCTCAAAAAAGCCGAGCTTAGCTTCTGGAATGCTATCTATAAGTGCCTGATAACCATCCAGTATACTTACGAACAACGTTAAGACAATGGCCGTTAAATACACACTCTGCTTTCCTTTAAATAATGGCGAAAAAAGTGCAAGTAAGATAAGCACAATCGCTAAAGGATATAAAAACATAAGCACAGGCACAGCAAATTGAATAATTTTGTTTAAGCCTAGATTTGCAAATAAGAAAGAAACAACACATAGGATAAGCACAAAGGCTTTATAGCTAATCTTCGGGAACGCCTCATGAAAAAACTCACTGCAAGATGTAATTAATCCGATACTAGTTTTTAAACAGGCAAGTACAATAATAATTGCAAGCAGTATTCCACCGAAAGAACCAAAATAATGTTTTGCGACAGCGGCAAAGATAAGCCCGCCATTTTCAAAAGATCCCACAGCTTGTACACTTGAGGATCCCATATAGGTGATAAATCCATAAATAAGCATCATTAACAACATGGCAAAAATCCCTGATTTCCAAGTTGTTTTGGCAATACTTTTTACATCGCTAATCCCCTTCCCTTTGATTGCATTAATCACAACAATCCCAAAGGCAAGTGATGCAAGGGCATCCATTGTATTATAACCCTCTTTAAATCCAGTCATAAAAGCACTATTTATATAGGTTCCTTGTGGCTCTTGAAAGCTCCCCATTGGACGAACAAGACTTACAATAATTAATAAAAATAAAAACAATAAAAAAGCGGGCGTTAAATATCTTCCAATCACATCCATAATCTTTGCTGGATTTAATGAAAAATAGTAAACGAGCAAAAAGAAAAGAAAACTAAAAATAGCCAAAAAAAGCGGAATATATCCATTCTCTATATATGGCTCAATCCCAACTGCAAATGGAACTGTAGCTGTACGAGGAATCGCAAAAAATGGTCCAATTGTTAAGTAAAGAAAGAGAGAAAAGAGAAATCCGAATGCTGGGTGAACACGATCCGAAAGCTCGCGCACACCGTTACTTCCCGATAATCCAATTGCTAATATTCCGAGAAATGGCAGTCCAATAGCCGTAACCAGAAACCCCGCTAGTGCTAGCCAAAAGTTCGTACCAGCAAGCTGTCCGAGCTGGATAGGAAAAATTAAATTGCCTGCTCCAAAAAACATACCAAAAAGCATCGTACCAATCAGAGCATAGGTAGAAAAAGAAATTCTTGATTGCATGATCTAATACTCCTTTAAATAATTCATATAAATTAGATAATACGTGAACATATAAAAGTTCTCAACCACTTCTAAAGGATTTTCTAATAATAGTTCCTTTTTTTGGTCATTCTCTTCATTCCTTTCTTAAAACCTCTCCAGGCAAACCATCCATGTCTCCAATCCATTCAGAAGTAAACCCCAGCTTGATTAAGATTTTCTTCGATGCAATGTTAGTCGGATCAATAATTGCCTTTACGACCTTTACATTTGTTTGTTCTGCTAATGATAGAATGATTCCCGCGATTTTACTTCCATATCCTTTCCCCCATGCATCAGGTAAAAGCATATAGCCAAGTTCTGCCTCCTCCTTTTTCCGTTCATTTACAGTCAAATGACCAAGTCCAATAAACGCTTCCGCTTCTGGATGAAAAAAAGCATAAGAACCAAACACATTATATGTCTCATTGCGATATAGTAATTTCTGAAAATTCATTTTGGCCTCTTCTTCTGGTATTGCTCGCTCTGTAATAAGTGCCATCACACTTTTATCAGATACTAGCTGATAATATAATGGAAAATCATTTACTGTAAACTTTCGATAGAACATATTAGTTCTTCTCCTCCCGTATCTTTTATTTCCCTTTTCCCTCCATTAATTATGACAATCTAGTGAAGTCTGTATACCAAGCACCCTTTGATAGGATGCTAAGAATATTCTAAAACAAAGAAGGGATAATTCAGTGGAAAAAAGATTAAATTTATTAATGTTTAGTGGCGAATATGATAAAGCGATGGCAGGCTTAATTCTTGCAAATAGTGCCCGTGATTTAAATATCGAAGTTACGATGTTTTTCACATTTTGGGGCCTTTTATTGCTTAGAGATCCAGAAAAAATCGATATGGAAGGTAAGTCTATTTATGAAAAAATGTTTGGCGTTCTTACCCCAGAAGACGTGGAAAAGCTCCCTTTATCAAGAATGAACTATGCTGGCATCGGTAAAAGGATGATGCAAGAGATGCTTGATGAAAAAGAGGCACCTCCACTAATAGCTTTCTTAAAAGGGGCTCGAAAAAAACAAATAAAGTTTCTTGCCTGTAAACTATCTGTAGATATTCTAGGATTCAAACAAGAAGAATTTTATCCAGAAGTAGAAATTGTTGATGCAAAGGTGTATTTGGAAGATGCCTTAAAGTCGGATATCCAGCTTTTTATTTAAAAAAAATACACACTTTTCTAAAAAGGCGGTCCATCTGCTTTGCAAATGACCGCCAAAAACTTTAATATATTTCCGTTGCATCAGGCTGTAACTTATAAATATGCCTTAAATGGCTTTTTACCTTATCCGTCTCTTCCAATGGATAACAAAAATCTAACTGTTTTCCAACTTCTAAAGCCACTCTCTCAAATAATGCCGTCATTGAAAATAATGCTCTCCAGACTTGGTCATACTCTCCATTAGGATAGGTCTCCAGCAGTTTCTCCCATGAATGCTCATCAAGATATTGCTTTAAGTACTTACTATTTTTGCCCACACTAAGCGAGAACTCTGTTTTGATGCCAACCTTCCATTCTAGCATTTTTAAAAGCATTGCTCTTACTATATTCATATGATCAATCGCATAGAGGATTTCTTGCCTCCATAATCCCTTAACCACATAAGTGGATACCCACCAGAATTCATTCACACAGTCAGCGAATTGTTCCGCTGTCGGCTTTTTTACCCAATATTCCTTATCTGTACTAGGCGGGACATGTGGAAAATTACCATCCTTATCTAATAAAACCAATGTAAGCCCATCCTCTTGGAAGTAGCTCTCCTTTTGCTCAATCGGAATAAGCGTTAAATCAATCCGGTTCCCATCTGCAAATAACATAAGATAAGAGAATCTTCCACCAAGCGTTGATGGGAATAGAGAAGAATCTTCTGGTGTTTGCATAATGATCCGTTCTCCAAAGATATCAACCCAATCAGGCTCATTCAAAAAAGATTTCATATTATCCACGATATACACAATATCAAAATCTTGAAAAGGATCTTTTGGTACATTGGGATTGGTTCTTGATCCATTCATACAAACAGCTCTCACTCTATGATTCCCATTAGCCACTTTCAGCACTAAATCTAGCATCTGCTTCTCTGTCCGCATTCTATTCCCTCCAATTATATGAAATCGGCTATTCCTCTATTTATAATTGGTGGTGCCCGAATCCAAATAAAATCTCGTTATATAAAGTGCTCTCCATCATTCATCTTCTTCCCACTTCATTTAATAAATAATATATGGTCCAAAAAATATCGTTAATAAAATAATATGTACACCAACAAAATAGATAATTCTTGGTGCCCCTATCCATTCATTCACATGTTTCGTTAACATAGATAAAAGATATGCGATAACGGCAAATAATAATAGATAGACATAAGGACTGCCTGAAAAGGTTAAATATCCCGGTGCACTTGATAATATATTAGGTACAAAGAAACGATCCTTAAATAGTACGGCGGCGACTAAATAAATACCGATTCCCGTATAAAAAATCCATGGTCGATCATAATCTACTTTTCTACTGAAAAACAAATACATAACTATTACAAATAGGATTGGCCATATTAACCAAATGAAAGAAAGAGCAAAAGCAAAAAAGGAAGTAGAAAGCATTCCAAATGTTTTTCCAAGCGCCTGCAGCCAATCTTCCGATGTATGTTTAATTTGCTTGTTTATCCCCGACAGGTCATTGGAAGAAACATAAACTTTATTGCCATCTCCATCAAGATCCATCCAAACAATTGTATTCTCATCTAACCATTGAGGAATAGTGGAAATCGCCGCTGTATTACTGCGCCGTTCCGTTTTGGTATCTCCCTCTTCTCCTATTTCAGATTCATAAATATTGAATCCACTCTTCTCATTATATTTCGTTTCCGTAAAACCATTCGCTTTAAATAAAAGACTCGGTTTTCCATCCCTATAAGTAAAGGCGACATCCGAAATTTCCGTTAATTTCCCGTTCTCTATTGCAGGATCCTGAAATGCTAACTCATACTGTACAGGCGGTTGGGTGCTTGCAATATCAATTTCTACAAAATAGTTAAAATACTCAGGTTTACCTTGTGTTAACTCCAGCTCTTCTTGAAGTAATAATGCTAGTTTCTGTTCCTCTAAAGTGAAGGAAATCCCATTTACTATCTTTCCAGGATCAACCTTTACCTTTGTTTCATATAAATGATTTATTTTTCCATCCTGCAGACGGTATAAAGTTAGCTCGACATTACTTTTTCCCTTGGTAAACAAGAGAATATGTATGCCCTCATCATTCTCTTCAATAGAAATCTTTTCCTTATCTAGATTAATCTCCATCAGTTTCGAAGATTTTTTTGTTTCAGGATTTAATAGAAATAGCGTATTTTCTTTTACATATAGAATAGACGAATCCAGCGGGTAGAATTTCTCTACATCAGCAACTAATTCCGTCTTATTTTGGTCATAAATATTTTTATAGTCAAAATAAATAAGCTGATCATTTCCTTGATAAATTTGTGTCCATTTATCTACCGGAATATCATATTCCTTCTCTTTTTCTATACGAAACTCCTTATTCATTGCTGCCGTATTTAATTTATTTTTCTGAAAAAAGGAGAACAAGTAATGGCCATCCTCTGTTTCTTTTATTGCTGGTAATTTATTTACCTCAGATTGGCCAACTAATAATCCTCTGCTCCAATCTGATTCCGGCTGTGCTGTCACTTTGGAAAAGTTTTGGACAAACAATAAAAACAGTCCTAATAAAATCAGCACACCTGGTATCATCCAATATAGATTTATTCGCATCCAGGTCTTCATCTTATTCCCCCATGTTGTTTCAAATGCACTCTCTTTGTTTTTCGAATATAACAATAATAGCATATTTTCTGACAAAATATGCTATTATTCTACTATTAAAATGTAATATCACAATTTGATACAATAAAATACAAAAAAATTCTATCCTAATTAGTGAATAGATCATTTAATATCAGAAAGACATCGTAGTCAAAATCACAGCAATGCCATTAAACAAACCATGAATAATAATCCCCGGCATAATAGACCCACTCTTTTCATAAGTCCAAGCCAATATAACTCCAGAAACAAAGTTTACTGGTAACGTGTTATAGGTTGGAATATGAACAATCATAAAAATCAAGGAACTTAATAATATGCCCAAGACTTTTCCCCACCTCAGCCGAAACCACTTGTATAAGAAACCACGATATAAAATCTCTTCATATATAGGCGATATTATTGCTGCAGAGATAAAAGCTATACTAAAAGTAAACCAAGTACTTTCATCCTTCAATGCTTCCGTTTTACTATTATCTATCCCTATTTTCATAACATCCATTATAAATAAAATGATAATGCTCATTACAAATAAGAGAAGAAATCCACCTACTATTACTTTCCAATCACTCCTCGGAAATGGCTTTAGCCCGATAGCTACCCACTTCAATTGTTTTGGTTTTAATACAATTAGATAAAGTCCACACATAAACACCACCGCCATTATTAATCCGGTCAATGTTCCTGCATACAAGTTATTTTGGAAGATATCTTGAAATATACGCTGTCCTATATTTTCAATAATAATTGGAACAGCCACAAGAATGAGCAAAAGTATCGCAAACAGTTCCTTATATCCCCAAATCAATTTTTCCTGCTTCATTTAATTATTCCTCCTATACAGTTGATATGTTACATTTAGCTTAAATGGTCACGTTACGTAACCTGCAAGCACTTATTAGGGGGCATTTTTATGAATTTTTATACAACAGGAGAAGTTTCCAAAAAACTATCTATTTCAATACGGACTCTACGATACTATGACGAAATTGGATTAGTTGTACCTTCTAAGAAGGAAGATAACGGAAAAAGATTATATAACGATAATGATGTTTTTTTACTTGAAAAAATTATTTTACTAAAGGCAGCCTCTATTTCTTTACATGATATAAAGCAGATAATCAACCATATCACGATTTTCGAAACAATCACCATTCATAAAGAACAACTAGAGAATCATCTCAAACAGCTTCAACAATCCCTTAATTATACGAACACATTACTTAATATTCTTAAATTAGAAGAAGAACTCGAATGGAAAGAGCTCATTCCTTTATTTACAAAAGAAAAAACAGAATTAAATAAGAAAGAAAAAATAATCAAGTTTATATTTAATAAAGAAGAACAGAGGTTACTTAATGAAAAGCTACCTAAATTAGAAAATGATCCTAAAGATATAACGAAATGGATTCACCTCATTAAACGAATAGAATATTGTTTAGAGGAACAAAAAGCACCCCATTCAAGGGATGCACAACTGATAGCTGAAGAAATACTGTTATTATCTTCAGAAACATTTAATGGGGAAAAAGAATTGGAAGAAAAATTCTGGGAGGTTCGTAAATCAGAAAAAATCTCATCCAGTCTAAATCTCTATCCTATCAGAAAGGAAATTATCGATTTTTTAGAAGAAGCTATTCTTATATTTGAAAAAGAAAAGCATTAAGGAGTGGGAGAGTTCTCTTCCCATAGATATGAACTCTCCTCACCCAGTTAAAATATCTTCTTTCGGATATCGAATTTTTGATTTATTTGGTTTTGCTAAAGAAAAGGCTAACGTTAACGGTCCTATTTTTCCAACGAACATAACAAAAACAATCACCATTTTCCCTATCGACGTTAATTCACCTGTTAATCCCATCGATAAGCCTGAGGTGCCAAAAGCAGAGACTACTTCAAACACAATTTCAAAGAATCTTGCATTATTCTCGGTTACATCCAAAATAAAAATAGCTACACATATCACAGAAAGACTTATTATTGTGATTGCCAATGATTTTACAACGGTTCTATCATCAATAGATCGGTTATAAACAACGATTTCGTCTTTATTTCGTAAGAAAGAGAGAACGGATAATACGATAGCAAGAAAGGTTGTTAGTTTAATACCTCCACCAGTAGAACCACTTCCTGCCCCTATAAACATAAGTAGAATCATTAAAAACAAGGTTGATTCATTTAAGGCTCCAATATCAATTGTATTAAAACCAGCCGTTCTTGGCACTACACCTTGAAAATAAGCAGCTTGGATTTTCCCAGACAAGGATAAATCTCCTAATGTTTGAGGATTATCATATTCAAAGCTGAATACAAGAAACACGGCAATAATATTAATGACAAATGTTCCAACTACCATCATCTTTGTATGCAGGGTAAGTTTTTTAAACTCCGATTTCTTCCACAAATCAAACACAACAGTGAAACCTATTCCCCCAATAATAAAGAGAAAAGAAATAATGATATTAACGACGGGGTCTGCTACATATCTAGTTAAATTGTCTGGCCAGATAGAAAATCCAGCATTATTAAAGGAAGAAATAGAGTGAAAAATTGCTGCATAACTCCCTTTTCCCCATCCCATTTCTGGAACCCACCTGATAGCTAGTAGAACTGCCGCAACAGTCTCAAGAATAATGGAAAATAAAAATAACTGCTTCGCTAATTTAATAATTCCGCCAATAGACGTTTGCCCTAAGGCTTGCTGGATAAGAAGACGTTCCTTAAATCCAATCTTTCTCCCTAAGGTCATAAAAATTAATACAGCAAACGTCATAATTCCTAATCCACCAAGCTGGATTAAACATAATATCACAATTTCTCCGAATAAGGTAAACGAAGCTCCGGTATCAATTACGGCTAAACCAGTAACTGTCATGGCAGAAGTAGACGTGAATAACGCATCTATCCATGAAATGTTTCCATTTGTAGCCAAAGGTACTTTTAAAAGGACTGTACCTAGTATTGTAAAAGCTAAAAATACGAAAATAAGAATCTGAGGTGGGCTTAATGCAATTATATCCTTTTTCTTAGGAATCCTCATTCTTTCCCCTTCTTCCATCCAACATAACGTCCTACAAAATGATTCTTTCATAGCTTGCGCGAAATTTTAGATTCCATCATTTTTCATTCTAAAATTCACACGCCAAAAAACCACAGAGGTATCCTACTGTGGTCCATGAATTACGCAATGAGCACAAGTTCGATTCACTCTTCTTACAACGCTTGCGAAGTTAGCAGTCGGATTCGGGTCTAAGAAATAACCCTACCTTTCATAAAAAGGACTCACCCCTAGTGATTACTCACAAAAGAATTGGGTCCTCCGCTCCTCCTACAATGGAGAATTCAGCGACATTACTTGAAATTTATTATTTTTTTGTATCTTACTCCTGTTAATAGAGGTTTGTAAAGGTCTATTTAGGTTAAAATTCAGGCAAAAACAAGAAGTAATATCTTCTTCTCATTCGCATTCTTTCTTTTTCTAATCAAGGCTATTATTTATACTTATCAAGGATAGCTAATATTGTTCCTCTCCATATTCTTGAATCATTCTATAAAAGATCACCCAAATGCTTATCACTAATAAATAAATAACAAAAGAATAATAGATGGTATATCCATGTTGGTAGTGGAAAATACCAATGATACCGCAAAGCCGCTCAACTCCAACACTTACAAGTGCCCAACCTAAAATATACAATATAATAAAATTAGGTTTGATGTTAAAGAGATCGTATAAATAAAAGAAAAGATAACTGATTGGCGCATACATCACATGGGATAAAAAATCCATAAGTTCAAAGGAAGAACTATCATTGATTATATAATAACGAACTGGCAATACACTTAAAGTATGATCAAACAAGAAACCAAAAAAAACGCCACACATGAGATACACACTGGTTGTCTTTTTGGGAAATCGTTTTGGAAGTATGAACACCACCAAAAATCCAACAAGGAGTGAAATGATAATACTCCACTCATTCGTATTAAAACTATTATCGTAGCGTATTTCATTCATTTTTTTTCATTTCTCCTTTATCTAGACCAATAAACCAGCGTGCTATCCACCATACTGATAGCATAAACACCCCATACATAAGAACAGAGTAATATTCGTTCCATTTAAGGAATGTAAGGATATCAGTTCTCAAATATATTCGGTCTTCTAATGATAAGCATAAAAGAATGGTTGCCGCAGCTCCCCATCGCCATTTTGCTTTCCAATTAGATTGAAGTACACATACAGACAAAAGAATTTGAAAGGGTATTACAATAAAACGACATATATACATGGCAAAAGAACCTTCCACACTTCGAGTAAGTGGCACCCATTGCAAATTAACATCAAGTATAGTAAACAAAGTAATCGTTGATATTCCGATTATAAAGTACAAAAAAACCATTTCAGTAAGTGTTAACCCTTTAGGAACAATCGCAAATACAATCAACACGAAACAAGCTAACAATGCTAGAATAGCGAGGGACATGATAATCATCCTTTAAATTGGCATATAACAGATAATATTCCCAAAAATTATAACGTTATTTATAAAATAAAGATTTCTCTAAGGAAATGGTTCTAAAGACTTTCTTTCCACAAGTGCATTTTGCTCCATATATAACATCTTAAGCAATCGAAAAAACCCTTCAAGCTTTAAAACTTGAAGGGTTTTTTTCCATAAAAATATGCCTATATTGATTTCCTCTATATTTTGACGTGATACCTGCCCTTAGGGACAACTAAAGGAGTACCAGAGACTGGATCATTAATAACTGTACAATTGAGGCCAAAAATATCTTCAACTAATGTACTCGTAATAATATCTGCTGGTTTTCCTTCTCCTACAAGTCTCCCTTGTTCCAGCGCAAAAATATAATCTGCATAACGTGCAGAAAGGTTGATATCATGTAGAACCATTACAATCGTTGTCCCGTATTTCCGATTTAGATCGGTTAACAGATCTAAAATTTCTACTTGATAAGTGATATCTAAGAAAGTTGTCGGCTCATCAAGAAATAAAATATCTGTTTGCTGGGCTAATGCCATCGCAATCCAAACACGCTGTCTTTGCCCACCGGATAGCTCATCAATATCACGATTGGCAAATTCCGTTATCTTCATAATTTCCATTGCATCGGCAACCGCTTCATAATCCTTTTTTGACCAACCACTCAAGAAAGATTGATGAGGAAATCTCCCTCGCCCAACTAAATCTGCTACCGTTATTCCTTCAGGCACAATAGGAGATTGCGGTAAAATGCCAAGAATTCGAGCCAATTGCTTTGGTGGGAACTTACTAATCGACTTTCCATCAAGGGTAATATTACCAGACGAAGATTTAATTAGATTAGATAGTGTTTTTAAAAGAGTTGATTTCCCGCAGCCATTCGCTCCGATTATCACACTTATTTTATTACTCGGAATCTCAAGCTCAATATCTTCTAAGATCATTTTATTTTCATAGCCCGAGGTTAACTTTTCCGCTCGAAATTCATGTATCTTATCCATTACAATTCCTCCTTTCGATTCATTCGAATTAATAGCATGATTAAGTATGGAGCACCTAGTATACCTGTTATCACTCCAACTGGGTATCTAGCAACAAATGCAAATTGCCCAATAAGATCAGATGCTAAAACTAAAATAATCCCCACAAGACCTGCTGGTATAACACTAGAAAAACCAATACCTACTAACCTTTTTGCGATAGGTCCAGAAAGGAATGCGACAAATGCAATGGGTCCTGTTGTAGCAGTAGCTAAAGCAATGATTAGTACCGAACTGATAATCAAAGTAACCCTTGTTCTATCTGTATTAACTCCAAGAGACGTTGCTGTTTGCTCCCCAAGCTCTAACATATCTAATCGCTTTCCAAGCAAGATAATGATAGGTGCAAAGATAAGGACAGTAACCATAAGGGCATAAAGATTCTCCATTTTAGCTCCATTTAAACTACCACTTAACCATCTCATCGCTGTAGGAACATCATGATGCTGTCCGATAAGCAATAAATAGGATATTACCGCATTTAACATTGCCTGTATTCCAATTCCTATCAATATTAACCTACCAATCGAAAAAGAACTTCCTTTTGATAATAGAAAAATGACGATTACGGTAGCTAGTCCACCGATTATAGAAGCAATCGAAACAAACGTACTACTTGCATGAAGAACAATAATACAAAAAACCGCAGCAGCACTTGAACCCGCTGTTATTCCAATAACATTTGGGTTTGCTAAAGGATTACGAAGCATTGTTTGAAATACATGTCCAGAAATACCAAAAGCAAATCCTGCGAAAACACCGGCAACCATTCGTGGAAATCGTATCGTTCCGACCGAAAAGGAGGCTCCTTTTACCTGTTCACCTAGTAACACACTAATTACATCTGTAACGGGATAAATCGTGTTTCCTAACATAAGCATCGTACAGCATAGCGCAAAAGCAATGATTGCAAGAAGCCAAGTTACAAGTATAAAACGACGACGTCTTTTTATTCTACCTACCATAATTAGATTCATTGATTCATTCATCATAACGCACGCATTTTCGCTTTCATAGTTATTAAGATTAAAATTGGAGCACCAATAAATGCCGTGACTACTCCTACTTCGAGCTCACCAGGACTACCAAGAAGTCGGCCACATACATCTGAAATGGTTAGTATAATCGCTCCAGCTACAGCTGACATGGGGATAATATAACGCAAATCAGGTCCAATAAGGAGTCTAATCACATGTGTTGCAAGCAGACCGATGAAGCCAATTGGACCTGCTAGCGCTGTTGCTGCACCACACAATAATACTCCTCCAAATGCCGCAACAAGTCTAAGTGTGCCGGTCCGTACACCCAATCCTGTAGCTACTTCATCCCCTAATGCTAAAGCATTTAAGGCTGGAGCAGAAAAAAAGGCTATTAATATACCAACAAGAAGAAAAGGAACGAAAATAGAGATAGAATCCCAATTTCCAGCCCCAACACTGCCCACCTGCCAAAATCTAAATTGATCCATCACATTGGATCGCGGAATCATAATGGCCATTACTAGAGAGGATAAAGCAGCACTTGTCGCCGCCCCCGCTAAAACGAGCTTAAGGGGGGTGGCACCGCCACTCCCCATCGAACCAATTCCGAATACAAAAATGGCAGTTAAGATTGCCCCTGCTAATGCAAACCAAATGTATTGACCAGCAGTGCCAATATGAAATAAGGATATTCCACAAACAACGAATAGTGCTGCACCTGTGTTTACTCCTAATATGCTAGGATCTGCAATCGGATTACGTGTGACAGATTGCATAAGAGCCCCAGAAACTCCTAATGCAGCACCACACATTAAACTAAATACAGTTCTAGCAATTCTTTGACGAACAACATTTGCCCCATGGGACTGTATGTCAGGATGGAATAATCCATCCATTATTTCATTCCAGCCAACTGTACGAGAGCCAAAAGCAAGAGACGCCAATATACTTATACCGAGTAAGATAATAGAAAATAATAATACGCTCATAAACTTTCTCGGTATTACTAACTGCTTATTTTTTAAAACGGATGTATGATCCATTTAGTTCACTTTACTTACAGCTTCTGAGAGTAATTTTAAGTACTCATCGAGAGTATATTCAATGGAAAGTGTACTTGGTGTTCCTGCTGCTGCAAGTGGCGTATTATCCTCAATAATCACAACAGATCCTCTCTCTACAGCTGGAATTTTCCCGAAAATCGGATCAGCCTGTAAAGCCGCAAGTGTTTCATCATTTCCATAGGAAACGAAAATATCAACATCATTTAATATATCAGCATTTTCAGCACTTACTTCCAAATAGAAACTAGTTGGGTCCGTCATTTGACTTGTTATACTTTCCGGATACTCCATCCCTAACTCTGTAAGGAATTCACCACGAGGATCTGTTGGAGAGTAGATGTAAAACTTCGATAAATCAGAACCATTCATGCTTACGAATGCTGCTTTTTTCCCTTTTATTTCAGGATATTGATTTGCTTTATCAGCAATAAACTTTTCTGTATCGGCAATAAGCTGTTTTCCTTCTTCTTCCATGCCCATTCCCATTGAATTGTACGTTACTTGTTCACGCCAAGACGCTACCCAAGGACTTTCTTGATAGGCAACCACTGGTGCAATTTCACTTAAAGTATCATATTCTTCTTGTGTAATACCAGAATATGCTGCAAGAATAACATCCGGATTCGAATCGGCAATCGCTTCAAAATCTAAACCATCAGTATCTTGATAAATGGTTGGATTTTCTTCACCTAGCTCTTCTAGTTTTTCTGCCGTCCAAGGTAACATGCCGCTATCATCTTGAACACCATAATTTGCTGCAGAGAAACCAACTGGAACAACGCCTAGTGCAAGTGCAACATCTTGGTTGGACCACGCAATAGTAGCAACGCGTTCTGGCTTCTCTTCAATTACGCTTTCACCAAACGCATGTTTAATTGTGATTGGATACTGAGAATCTGTATTGGAATCAGCGGACTTTTCTTCATCCGTTTTCGGAGATGACTGACTTGAACAACCTGCTAGTAAAAGAATTGCAACAACTGAGAATAAGAAAATTTGAATAAATGACTTTTGGCGTTTTTTAAACATATGTATGTCCTTTCCTTTTTCTAGTCTTTATAATAGTTAATGATTATCATTCTCAATTATAATACTTGGTTTTTATTTTTCTGTCAATTATAAATGAGAAAAATAAATGCTATTATGAATGTTTCTGTCGAAAAATAGAGAAAACGATTAAAACTGTTAAAAAGCTACTATTAAAAAGGCAATAATTCCAGAAGAATTATTGCCTTTTTTCGAAATATCCACATTTAAAATAGCGCTGCTGGCCTATCTATTATTCACTTCAAAAAGCTCATAATAGCGTTCTTCCTCTAGTTCTTCTACTTCTAAATCTAGATCAAACCACTTCCGCGTTTCTTGATCCATTTCACCTACATTAAAAGGAATATTATTCTCCTGTGATATTGTCTTTATTTTAACCATTTCTTCTAAACCAGATTTTGTCACTAAAGTATAATGATAAATTACTTTCTCTTTTTGATTATTAGGTTGAAAGATTACTTTCCAAGAAAATTTAGTGTCATCGGAAGGAATATTCAAATTTGCATAATGAACATAAGGTTCCACAAAGACACTTTCTATCTCCTCAAAACCTATAATGTCTTTCTCCCCTTTCCAATTGCTTGATATCAATCCCTTTTCCTCATGTATTCCCCTATAATCAGTGAACATAAAATAATGGAATCCAATTAAGAATACTATGGTCCCTATTATGATGCTATTTAGTAACCCTTTCCGTTTTAAACCCGGATTAAGAAATCGTCCGGCAAATAAGGAGAGAAGAATCATAAAGCCAACAAGCGCTATCACTCCTAAATCCCCTGATGCAGGTTCATAAGTGATAAACTGTTCATCTACAAAGGTAGTTTCCTTTAAATCCTGATAACTCTCAAATAAAAACATTAGTAAAGGGAGAATGAGAAAGAAAAATAGATAAATAGATACCCAACGCTTGCCTCGCTGTTTAAATTCATATTTTGAAGTTCTAATTAATTGACCACTGATATAGAGCGGAAAACTAATCACCCATAATAGTATATTGGCAAAGATAAAATCATCTTTAAAACTCAAAGCACTAGCAAAAGCTAGTACTAAACTAATAATAATCATTACTATCCCACTGATTTTTCTCATACAATTCCCCCTAATCGTTAATTGCACTTATCAGACCTTTACAGGCAGCTATCTCCCACCTTGATTCTCAGCTACATGCGGCTGTGAGCTAAACAGTCTTTCTACCTCTTCCGTATCAACCCAATCTCTGTACTTTCCTTTAATGGAGCCTACATACCGATCTCTTGCTGCTCCTAATCCAAATACAAAGAGCAACAATGACGCGCCAGCTAAAATGAATAACGGAATAGTCCAGCTATTCGTTACATCATGTAAATATCCGAAAAGGGTGGGACCAATAGCAGCGAGTAAATAACCAACTGATTGAGCCATCCCAGATAGTTCTGCAGCCTGTCTACCATTCTCCGTTCGCAAGCCAAAAAACATCATCGCTAAACTGAAGGCACATCCTCCCCCAATACCTATCATGATGATCCAGCATACAATTAAATTCGCACTTCCATACATTAATCCAAGCGTTCCTGCAAGAAGTAAGGCGCTAGTTATAATGACTAAGGACTGCTGGCTTTTCATTCGCCCTGCAATAATTGGCACGATAAAAGTAAAGGGAAGTAACGCTAATTGCATAACAGAAAGCAACCAACCAGATTGGTCTGAACTTATTCCTTGTTGCTGTAAAATCTCAGGCAGCCATGCGATAAGTATGTAAAAGACCATCGATTGTAACCCCATAAACAGGGTTACTTGCCATGCCAGTGGAGAACGCCACAAATTCACCTGACTATCCACTACTTTATTTGAAACAGCGACGGTTTCCTTTTTGAGATGTTTTACTTGAGGCAACCAGAATAAAATTGATAAGAAGCTAAGCATCCCCCAAATCCCTAATCCACCTTGCCATCCAAATCCAAGCCCAATGGCAATTGGAACACTAATTCCCGACGCAATAGCAGCTAACAGGTTCATCGAAATAGAATATACACCTGTCATTAATCCGATTCGTGTTGGAAATTCTTGTTTAATCAGACTAGGTAATAGCACATTAGAAATCGAGATCGCCAAACCTAGCACAGCAGTACCAATATATAAAGCAGCCACCCCTGATAATGAACGTAAAATAATGCCTAGTGTAAGAAAGATAATAGACATCAAAATCATGACTTCTACCCCAAATTCACGAGCCAATTTAGGTACAAACGGGGAAAAAAGGGCAAAAGATAATAATGGCAATGTGGTAATCATCCCTGCCAATGTATTGGAAAGTTGAAGATCATCCCTAATAAATCCTACTATTGGACCGACTGATGTTAACGGAGCTCTTAAATTGGCAGCAATAAAGATTATTCCTACAATAATCATCCAAACGGCTGATTTATGAACAGCTCGATTTAATTGTATATGTTGATTAGTCATTGTTTCCTCCTGATTATTATATTTAATTGTCACCTCAATAACTTTATTTCATTACTTTATTAACCGGCGGATTGTATATAATAATATATTTTTATTTTAATAAAACAAAGTATAATATACAAAAACACATTTGTCCATTTATGATTGAAAATCGATTGAGTCAAGTTTTTGTGGGAGTTTTTTTAGCTCCCTTTTTATAAAATAAAACTTTTAATTTTGTATCCGCTTTCTAAACATTTTCTTTCATCAAAATTTCGTTTTTTTCTTTTTTTAAAAACCTTTTAATCCCTGTAAGGCAAAGTGAATGGGTTTTCCAATCGCTTGATTTAAGTATGGCATGTTCTGACGCACGGTTTCTGTTACTAATTTTGTGGGTATTTTTCTTTTCGGTCGATGCTCTTTCTTTGATTTTTCCGTGGTCTTTTCCCATTTTCCATATATCGTTTGGATGGATAGGTCATCCTTCAATCCAATCCACAAGCGCGCCATGCTCATGACCCCTTTTTTGCTCCATGCTCTTCCATTTTTTAATCGTTTGGCTAATTGATTCATCATCGCCTCTGCACTTCCCATTGGACGATACGCTGTCGTGTCCACACCTTTTTCCTGTAACCAACTACGGTAATCTTTTATGGTTTCCTGATGATGCGTTAAAAAGCCGAGGAAATGCTCTAGTTTTTCTTCTTCTTCTGGTGTATCCATTGTTCCTACTGCGCTATTCAACTCTAGAAGTAATGTTTCTACCTGGTAGTTTTTTAACGCTCTTTTCATGTAGCGGTATCGAGGATGGCTCTTCATTAGTTGCTTCATTGAACGAGCGACATGAAAACGATCCATGGTGAAAAAGGCGCGTTCCCGAAAATACTCTCGACATGCCGTTATCCAGCCTGCTCCATCGCCATTAATAATAAGCAAGGTTTGGGTAGGATCATACGCATAATTATTCTGTAAGAATGTTTCAAAAGCTTCCCAAAAGGGTTCTTTTCCTTCATAGAGAAAATGCCTTTTATTTCGGAGTCTGACTCGCTTTCCGTTTTCTTTCCATCCCTCATGTACAGCGGCGAATTTCAACTCCCATCCACGCTTTTTCTTTTCTTGACTCTTCACATATAATCCATCTACTTCGACAAACAATACCTTTTGAAAAGGGCGTTTTTCCTTAGCGGGAAGTACGTTTGTTTGAAGAAGATGTTGCCGTAATGCTTCATGGCTCATCGCCGAATAGCCTAAAAATTGTTCGAACGTTTCCACCGCCTTTCGATAGGAGGAACCATTCGTCGCTAGTTCTAACCCCCATTCTTCTAGTAGCGGACTAAATCCCTTATTCCCCTGAAACTGTAAATAGTGATCTAATAGACAAATATATTTTTTGGTCACACGATCAAAATAATAATTACGCTTCAGCTCCACAGCTCCAAACGCTGTATCTACTCGTATTTCTCGTTTATCACGTAAAGCAAATCTTCTTTTGTCTCGTTGCTGGGCAATCTCTTGATCCCAATTTTCTAACGTTTGAACAAGGATTTCTTGAAACGTCATTTGGAGTGTTCGAAATAAAGTCTTTTCCAATTCTTTTAATGATGGCATTTTTGTGTTACATTGATTCATGAGAGCCTCTCCTTTTCGTAGTTTTCTAGTCAAATTCTACTTTACAAAAGGAAGCTCTCTTTTTTAATGCTTAATTTTTTCCAGCTACCGCGCTCTCGCTTGGTGGCCTTTTTGTCTAGTTGGGGGACGAGTCCCCCAACTAGACAAAAAGGATATTTATTCTCCCACAAACATTTTACTCATACTTGAAAATCAAAAACCCTCTATCCTTTTGGATAATAGAGGGAAATGATTAGACTCCGTATTTTAATAATATATGGAGAACTACAACATCGTTCGTCTCATTTATATAAGAATGTGTTTCATTTGCATCAAAACTAATAGAATCATATTCATTTAAGATATATGACTCTTTATTTACATTAATGGTTATCGTTCCTGCCATCACAGTAGCAAGTTCAGTCGTATTGGGGTGATGCCTTTCCGGATAATAGGAACTATGCGGTTGTAAATATGCTCGACACATTTCTATCTCATTATTTGGATTTGGATTTTGAAAAATTGGCTCCACTGCCCAATTGCCATCATCTCCAAAAATTCTTAACCCGCTCCCAGCTCGCGATACATTTACACTGCTTCCTGAGGAAAATAACGCCATAAGAGGGATCGATAAACTTTTCGAAATCTTCCACAAAACCCCAATTGTTGGATTAGTTTCTCCCCGCTCAATATTCCCCAGCGTCAGCTTACTTACACCTGATATCTCAGATAAATTTTCGAGACTCAACTGTCTTTCTTTACGCAATTTTTTAAGCACTGCTCCAACTTGAATAACTACCTGTTTTGAATCATCTATTTCTCTATTCATTTTAATCCTCCATTTATCCTATTATGGAAATTATTATTTTCCTGTGTTATGAGCTTAACTCCATACCTAATTAAGTGGTTCAAACAAACCTTTACATTGGTTAGTTAACTGATTATAAACCGCCGCTCCTTTGGCATAAGCCTCTTTGCTAAAATCATCCTTTTCCATAAATGTCTTTAAAAACATATAAGTAGCGCCTGCATAATAGTTTGCAATATAATCACTATTTTTACCAAATGCTTTATGTTGCTCCATTACAAGCTTATTAAAATTAGCTAACTGGCGAATAAATTCATTACTAATGCCAGCCCATTCAATTAATGCAAATGTCTCTTGATTTTGTTTCCAAAATTGAATTAGTAGTTGAATAAAGCCTGAAGCGTTAAAAGATTGCTGCTTTAAAACCGACCTAAAATCACTCATGACATTGGATATCTGTCTTATAATGATGTCTTCTTTCACTAAATAATTTCTGTAAAAAGTTTGCCTTGCAATTCCAGCTTCCTCGCATAAATCTCGGATGGAAAGCTCATAAAAGTTTTTATTCTTAAGATTAAACATCATTAAACTTTGCAGCAATAATTTTTGTGTTCTTTCGACCCGTTTATCCATTTATGCACCAATTTCCTTTCCTGTGTCACATAAAAAAATTATTTACTTTTTCTTTGCTTAAATTTATTATACAATTCTTTCAAACTAAGTGACAAATGTAACTTAAGTGTCAATTGCTCATTTATAAAATTATTTAATATCGGAGGGAATTATTTTGGAAACAGGAAAAATAGTAATCATTACTGGAGCCAATAATGGGATTGGTCTACAGTTAACCAAAAAAATGCTAGCAGAAGGGAGTCAAGTTATTGCATTAATACGTTCTTCTTTTTCAAAGGACGACAACTTTATTCAATCAAAAATTACTACAGGACAGTTACGAATTTATAAAGCAGATTTATCTGATTTTAACAGTCTAAAAAAAGCGCTGGAAGAAATAAAAGCAACGGAGAAGAAAATAGATTTCCTTTTCAATAACGCTGGCGGCAGCTTTCCTTCGTTGTTATTTTCTAAGCAAAATCGCGAACTACATTATGAACTTCAGACAGTAGTGCCTTATATTATTTTTAAAGAACTATCCCCTTTATTTGAAATGGGAGAAGATAAGACAATTGTTAATACATCTCCCGCTGTCATCCTTCGAGTGAAACAGTTTGATCCAGATACATTGGAAAACCCATCTTCCTTTAAAAAGTTATTCGGTCCCTATGCGACAGCAAAGCTAGCTTTATCTTTATGGACAAAAGAAATAGCAAAAAGGGAGAGTGCCAATGGATTCCGGTTTCTAAGTGTAGACCCCGGGAGTAACAATACGTTGCGGAAAGAAAAAAAATCAGGTATCCCCTTTTATATAAAACCATTGATGAAGTTTTTCTTTTCCCCACCCACAAAAGGGGCTGCTTTACTCTACGATGCCGCAATGGATAAGACTGGAGCAGTTTCTGGGGACTTTATTATTAAAGGGAAAAGCACGAAGGTTAAATTTTCTGAATATAGTTCCCTTATTTTAGAGGGAGTACACAGGATTTATGTGAGGGAATTCTTGAATAGTGAGGAGTAGAGAGATAATAAAAAGAAGGTTTGCAGGATATTTAGGGGGTGTTTCGAATAAAGTTTGATTATAGTTTATAATCTCATATGAATAAATTTTACTCTACTGATATACTCAAATATGTTTTTCCTTCATTTTGATTAATAGTCCTCCTCTTCATGTCTTGTAATCTAATATGAATCTCATCGACAAAGAGTGATTTTCCTTGTATTATCTTTTTAATTATTGCTGAATATTTGATTGTACAAAATACACCTCATCTAATAAAAGATGAAGTGTATTTTATCCTTAACTCTAGTTCAGATATCGACCAATAGTATCAAAACTCATAATTGCTAGCTTAATTTATCCACAACACTCAGCATTCCATTTTCCTTGAGTGTCACTGTAAGAGTGAAGTTAATTATGTTTTGAATCCGAAACACAATTTATTTGATACAAATTGGTAAAAAAACTAATTCAAGGCTATCCCTTGCTAAACGGTTTTAATTTTGTAATGGTAGTCACGACGATTGCAATTGATAAAATACCTATAGAGATTAATATACTAATAAAAATCCAACTGTATGAAACATTCATTCCAAATAAAATCAAACTTCCTAAAAGAACCCCTAAAACAATTGGGACTCCTGACCAGAGAGAGATTTCTTTAGAGAAATGAATCAATATACGACCTTTAGTCCACCCAATAATATGGTACATAGAAAATTCCTTCGCTCGGTATTGAAGGAGTGCTGTAATACTCTCACTAACTGCTAGGTAAGAAAGCAGTACGGTTATCACTATAATGGAAATTTGTATGATTAATGTTTCATCCATTGTAAATTGACCTAGTGTTGTTTCCTTAGCTTTTTCAATGGAATATCCTAAGTTAGATATCTGAATAATCAGTAGTATAATCGAAATGAACAAAACCAAAATGGTTGGTAATATAAACTCTTTATAATGAATAATTGCTGGAACTTTCTTATATTCCATTATCCTAGTTTTATTCCCTGATCCATTTCTTAAAAATAATAAACATACCATGACCACGGTTAGGAACCATAATAATGAAGAGAGTAAATAAGGGAATGCATCTTGTTTGAATAGAGTAAATAAAATAATGCTAACTACATACCCAATAGTAATAATAATAAATTGTTCAAGACAGTTCCGTAGAAAAATAAATTTCCTTTTCCACCCTAATAGATATAGTAACTCATCTTCCTTATATAAGGCTTTTTTTTCAAAAGTTACTCTTGAATATAACCAAAGAAACCCAAAAAGAGAAAATAATATGAAAGAAATCACGGACATGTGATTCCAATTTTCACTCAGCTCTTGTGCTACCCCTAGAGTTGTCCAAGGCTCCAGTATCTGGCCTAAACCTTCAACATCTAATCTCATTTGTTTAAAAGAGGAACCAGCAACAATATCCACTTCATAACCAGATTTTAGTAGGTCTATTGCAACTTGTTCAATTTTCTCTTGAGCATCCACGTTATATTTATTTATCCCGGCCACTTTGATCCTTATTGCATCAATCGGTTTTTGACCTTTTACCATTTCAGCAGCTTCCAGGGTTGTTATCCCGCTCGCTGGTGTAGGAATAAAGCTTCCAGGAAAGATTGTAGATTGTACCACTTTACCGTCTAAGCTTTTTGACTCTGTGGTAGAATATATACCTAATGGGCTTGAAGCTAACTGGTTAGTATCCTTATTAGGTGAAAATTCTCCCACTTGTTCAATAATAAAGGGCACCTTTTGACTTTGATAGGCACTTATCCCCTTTTTATTTACTGTTTTATATATTGGGGGAGGTCCATCTTCAAGTATGGGCACTTCTAGATTATTTTCATTTATTTTATAGTTGATTTTTGATGCTATGTAATAAATCGAGGTATCTTGGTCAGACATAAAGCGATCAGTCTCACTTATACTGAAATCCTCCCCAATCTTTACAGCTGTCCCCTCAAACGGTTTTTGGAATTTAGATAAATCTAAATTATATTCTCTATTATCAAGCACTTTAGCTTTAGATAGTTCATTAATTACTTGCTCCATTTTTTCAGGTTTTTCATAGCCCATTAATAGTGAGTCATCTTTCATCAGGCCTAATTTCTCCTGATATTCTCCGAGATCTACATCTATCCTATCTGTCTTCACAGTCATATATAATGGAATATTTATATCATGCCGCTGTATAACTTTGATAACGGGTGGATTTCCTAAACTTTCCCGAACTTCTTTAAATTCAATATCATTAATCTCTTTATCTAATTCAGAATAGTCAATTCCAGTTAACTTACTTTCGCTCTCAACATCAATAGCAGCTAATAGATAATAATTAAAAGGCATTAGGACTGTCATTGCTACACCTGTTAATGAATTTGGATACGAAGCGTCAATATATTGTATGTTTCCTGGAACCGAACCATCAAAATAATATAACTCCTCTTTCTGATCAATAGGATATTTATGAATCCCATCCGAGGTATAAAATTGCCAAGAAAATCTTGTTGGTTCCTTTAATACTGGAAGTTCAATAGACATCCTTTTACCACTAAAATACCCTAGAGATGCTACTGGAGCGGCCAATTCTATGTCTGGGTTTCTTTTAATCTGTTCCCAATCAGAAATAGAAATACCACCTCCCCCATCACCGATATAATTCTCTTCAATCATTCCTAATTTTTTTTCAACATCTGTTCTTGTAGAACTTGGTCGTACTAGGATGTCATATGTACCTCGTCCGTATTCTTCTACGGAATGATTAACTGCTAACTTAATTTCTTTTGTGCTCTGAAAACCTAATGGAATAAGTGTATATAAACCAATAAATGCTAATAAAATGGTAATGGAGATCAACTTTCTGCTTAAAATACGAACCCAAGCAAAACGTATCATACAAATACCTCGTTTTCCTTCAAATTACCTTTGTATAATTTATAGGTCTTATCACCAAGTTTCGCAACTTCCTCATCATGGGTTACAATAATAATCGTTTGTCCTTTATTTTTGCATTCAATCAGAATGCGCAGAATGTTATCTCTATTTTCAATATCTAAGTTCCCAGTCGGTTCATCACATATCAGTACCTTTGGATTAGCCATTAAAGCTCTAGCAATCCCCACTCTTTGCTTTTCCCCTCCTGATAAAGATTCTGGCAGTCTAGCAAACAAAGAATTATTAATTCCCACACTCTCAAGTAATTTTTTCGCTCTAATATATAGTTCCTTTTTCGGATAATCATAAATAAGAGGTAACATGACATTATCAATAACAGAGTAGTGGGGCAAAAGTTTGAAGTCCTGAAATATAAAACCAATATTTTTTTTTCTATACTCGCTTCTCGCATTTTCATTCATGTGATAAATATTAGTTCTCTCATATAAGACCTCGCCTTTATCAGGCTTTAAAAGTCCTGAAATACATTTAAGTAAAGTAGACTTTCCTGTACCCGAAGGGCCTACGATCGTATACCACTGTCCCTCTTCAATAGACAAGGATACATTTTCTATTATGGAATTGGATTCAGAAAATGACTTTTGTAAATACTTTATATCAATCATGACGTTCCTCCTTAAATTGATTAATTACAATCACCCTAGTCAGTTGACTAGGGTGCCATAGAATTTACATTTATTTTCTTAGTGTTACTGTTCCTGTTGCACGTGCAGTTCCACCCCCAGCGGATGAAACAGTTAGTGTAAGGTTCCATTTGTCGGTACTTAAGGAACCTAGATGATATGTAGATGATCTAGTTGTACTATAATAATTAGCAGCAGGATCTGTAAATCGAGTAGTAATACCATCATGGTACTTTACATTATAAATTCCGTTACCCCCACCCCAAGAAATAGTTTTAGTCATTGTAGCAGAAGAACCAATTATAATTTCATTTTTCGGACCACTAATCTTTGCTTCAGTTGGTATTGCTGCAGATACGTTAGATAAACCTATTCCTAGAGATATACCTTATTGCCAATCCACCAACCGTTAATCTTTTCATTATATTCATTCGAATTCCACCTCCAATATTTTACAATTAAAGTATACTAAATAATATATTGCACGTAAACTATTTTTTCAAAAAATTCACACTAATCTATCTTATTTAAATTCAAATCTTTTTTCACTACTAAATGCTTAAGCAATAGACTCTATTTCTGATACATCTTGGTAGAAAAGATATAAAGCGCTATTACTTTAAATCTTCACTGCCAATGAATTCCATCTTTCTGTAAAATTTATTATTACTAGCATTGAAGACATGTTTTACAGTGTCATAACCTGCACTTTTAATAACGATATTTTATGATCAGTTAATCCATATGGATACACCATTAGATTTCTTGAAGATTCTTATACCTATAGATAAATTGCCTGATTTTTTCGAAACATCTAAACAGCCTGCTTTTTAGACAATCAATTTATTGTACACGACAGTCTCATTAGGCATTTACTCATTCTCTACTACTATTTTGCCAATCATACTTCCCGTTTCTACTATTTTATGTGCTTTACGTAAAGTTTCGGCATTAATTGGTCTAAGTGTTTCAGTTAGGGTTGTTGTTACTTTCCCTTCATCTATTAGTTTACTTAGTTTGGATAAAAGTTCATGTTGCTTGATCATGTCTGTAGTTTGATACATGGATCTTGTAAACATAAATTCCCAAGCAAACGTTACACTTTTATTTTTTAAAGCAGTAAGGTCGATAGGATTTTCCATTTCTACAATCGAACAAATACTTCCTTGCGGGAAAATAATATTGGCCATGTTTTGCCAATGCTGCTCTGTTTCGTTCAAACATAGAATATATTCAACGCCTTTTATATCATGTTCTTGTAGTTGATTTCGAAAGTTTTCGTGATGGTTAATGATATAATCAGCACCTAATTTATTCACCCGTTGCTTACTCTCCTGTCTAGAAGCTGTGGCAATCACTTGTAAACCAGCCAATTTAGCTAATTGAATCGCTATTGAGCCAACTCCACCTGCTCCACCAATAATAAGAATGCTCTTAGATTGATTTTCTTTGTGGTTATTTATATCTATCATTAATCGATCAAATAAACTTTCCCATGCTGTTATCGATGTCAATGGTAACGCAGCTGATTGAGCAAAATTCAAAGACTTTGGCTTTAATCCAACAATTCTTTCATCAACTAATTGATATTCGCTATAAGTCCCTGATCGTGTTAGGTCACCAGAATAAAAGACTTCATCCCCAGGCTTAAATATTGTACAATCTGATCCGATTTCTTCCACCACTCCACTTGCATCCCAACCTAAAATCCTTGGTTCTTTTTCTTCTTTATCTTTTGGAGCTCGAACCTTTACATCGACCGGATTAATTGAAATAGCTTTAATTTTAACAAGTATATCTCTTTTGGTTGGTGTAGGTTTTTCCAATTGAACATCTACCAAACTTTCTTCCCTTTCAATCGGTAAATATTTGTATAATCCAACTGCCTTCATTTAAATGCCCTCCTTTTTTATTCATGTTTATTATAAAAAAGAAATATGCTAAGGGTAAGTACGCACATTCTTGTAATCTGGTATCAACCATGTTACCTATTAGGAATGGAAGGAAAAGAGTGTGTACTAACATTCTTGTAATCTGATATTAACTATGTTACTAATTAAGAATTAAAGACTAAGAAGAAATGAGAAAGGTATGAGTACGGATGAGAAATCGAAAGAAAGGGTATGGATGCCCCGAAGGCTGTCCGGTTGAAGGAACTCTTGATGTAATTGGAGGTAAATGGAAAGGAGTCATTCTATTTTATTTATTAGATGGAACGAAGCGATTTAATGAATTCAATAGATTAATGCCCGGTATTACTAAACGAATGTTATCTCTCCAATTAAAAGAACTCGAGGAAGATGGAATTGTCCATCGCCAAGTTTATCCTGAAATCCCCCCTAAAGTTGAATACTCATTGACTGAGTTTGGGAGAACGCTAGAACCAATTATTTCTCTAATGAATGAATGGGGAGAAAATTATAAAGAATTTTTAAAAGAAAATAAACGCGAGCTAAAATAATTTTAAAGAAACTTTATTTCAAATATTCAACTGCTAAAATGTCGGTTTCGTCCCTCTCACTCCCCTCAAATCCTTGCGGCTCTAAGTCCCATCCCTCTTTCCTCTTCTCTCCCCCACTCTTTCTTCTGCTTTATTGTTCTTCCCCAAAACCCCCATTTTCGCCCTCTTTTTTCCGTTCTGGGTCGTATCGAATATTCAGACAATGTTAAAAAGTTCTTCCATAATGGAGGGAAGAATCAAGAGAAAAGATTGAAAAAACACGTTGAGAAATACACGAAAAAGAACTGAAACCCTACGGGTTTATGCAGTGAGGAAAACAACATATTAGAAGAGAGAAAAGAATGAGCAAGGATGATTGAACCCCTACTGGACAAGGGATTGAGGAGATATTGGACAAAACAAAAAGACTGGACCACTATTGGATCCAGCCTGAAATATAATTGATTTTACGATTGAAAAATGATTGAGTACATATTGTTCGCCTGCTCTTTTTTCCTCACTCTTCCTTCCGCTCTGGATACCAACTATTTAACAGTAGCTACCGACTTTTTAGCATGGAGAAGAAGAATAAGACAGCTACATATAATAGAAAAAAGAATAAAGAAACAAGATGAAATAAATATAAAAAGGATAAGCTATCTCGCCCCATTACTTTAAGGTGTGATACTTCACAATATTCTACGTAAACAAAAAAAGGCAATGCTATTATAAAGTAAAGCATTCGCCCCTTGGCTTAATAAGAGAGTTTTATTTTTCAAGTTGACCTTTTACCCCAACTAACTTGTCTTTAATAAAAGGGTCAATCTCGTCAGGTAAATGATCTAATCCAAAAAATTGTGCCTCTATTCCTTGGTTGCTTTCAGGTGTTATTTCTCCTTCGTACTTGGTACATAAATAACCAATTGCAACCGTTTGATACTCGTCTCCACTTTCCTCGACACGATTTATTAATTCCTTTCCTGAATAGACACCAAATAATTTTAACTCTTTTATCTTTAAGCCTATTTCTTGAAAGACTTTTCGTGTAATACAATCCTCAACTGACTCATTTAACTGCAAAATTCCACCCGGAATCCCCCAAGTTGCTCCTGAATATCTACTTAATAATATTTCTCCGTAATGATTAACAATAGCTACACTTGGCCGAACAATAATTAGTGAAGAATTCCCAATCATTTGTCTCATATTTTCACAATAATCCATACATACCTCCGATGATATTAATTTATTTACATTTACCCTGCACAACAAGATAGCTTCGAAACATCTTTATCAAATGTAAGAGCAGTTAGTCTTAGTCCTTCTGCCATTGTTAAATATGGTGCAAGGCTATCTTTTAAATCCTCCACGGTTAAACCAAACTTAACTGCTAATGTCGCTGCATAAATCACATCACCTGCATATTCAGATACAATATGAACTCCAAGAATTTTTAATGTTTTAGCATCAGCAACAACCTTAAATACACCTGTCGTTTCACGGTTTACTAATGCTCTTGGAACGGAATCTAAAGATAGTACAGATGTTTTTACTTCATAGCCTTGTTCTTTTGCCTTTTTCTCTGTTAAACCAACTGTTGCAATGGATGGATTTATAAATGTGACAGCAGGAAAAACTGATAAATCTAATTTTTTATTTAACCCACCAATCGCATTATCAGCAACAACCCCACCTTCATAGGCTGCTACATATACAAATTGCGGCCCTAATGTTACATCTCCTGCTGCATAAATCTTCTGATTACTTGTTCTGGCATAATCATTTATCAGTATTTCATTTCGTTTTCCGACTTCAACCCCTGCTGCACTTAAATTTAAAGAATCCGTATTTGGTTTTCTTCCTGTTGCAACAAGTAGTTGTTCTGATTCCACAACTTTTTTCTTGCCATCTACCGTTACATAAACCTTTTTTACCGCTCCAACTTGCTCTACACGCTCATAAGTTGCCCCTTTCAAAAGGTTTATACCTTGTTCTGTCAAAACCTTTTCTACAGCTTCTGAAATCTCTGGATCATATTCTTTTAAAAGACAATCACTTCTTTGGATAAGAGTTACTTCTGAACCTAAATTATGAAACAGTTGCCCAAGTTCCAACCCGATATAGCCTGAACCCATTACTGTTAATCGCTTAGGCATCTTTTTTAATTCAAGTAGTGTTGTACTTGTAATATAATCTACTTCTTCAAGTCCTGAAATTGTTGGTATTGATGGTGAAGCACCTGTTGCAATTAAAAAGCGTTTAGCAGAATGTTTCTCCCCATTTACTTCAACTGTATTTTCATCAATAAATTTTGCTTCACCCTTTATTAAATCAATACCATATTCATCAATTAAGTCTATATATTTTTGATTTCGAAGTTCGCTAACTAATTCATCCTTTTGCTTCACCAAAGAGGCTAAATCGACTTCTCCAACAGATGTTTGTAACCCTATAAATGGATTTGCTTTTGCTATATGATTGATTTCTCCTGCTCTAAGAAGTGTTTTTGATGGAACACAACCAACATTCACGCAAGTTCCACCAACAGTTCCACGTTCAATCATCCCCACTTTTGCCCCATATTCAATTGATTTAATGGCAGCAGAAAAAGCTGCCCCGCCTGAACCAATGATAAGTAAATCGTAATCACTTTTAATATCTAACTCTATATCTTTTAGCTTCTGTGTTGAAATATCTTCTATGTCTTCTGGTTGATATTTTGCTTGTTTAATTGCTTGTCTTACATTTTCAGCATTAACATCATCTGGTATTTCAAATACCGATTCACCACGTCTAAAACTGGTTTCGATATTTAAAGCACCTATGTTGGTTAAAGCAGCATAAATATGTTGTTCACAGCCTGTACAGGTCATTCCGTTGATTTTAATCCGATATTTTTTCACCTTTTCTTCCTCCTCTATTTAAAAATCAATCAAAAATCAAAGATTCAACAATAGGACATTGATGTATTGCCTTTTGATCTGGACATCGACTTTTTAAGTCCTTTAACATTGACTCAATACGCTTTAAATCTGCAATTTGTTCTTGAATTTCTAATTCTTTTTTTGATACAAATTCAAATATATTTTTGCAGCGAACTTCATCATTATCGACAACTCCAAGTAATATATATATTTCACTCAATGAAAAGCCAAGATTTTGCAGTCTTTTAATAAATTTTACACGCTTAACATCATCATCTGAATATATCCGATAACCTTCATTCGTTCGGGAAGGATCTTTTAATAATGATTTTTTTTCGTAATACCTAATTGTCTCTTTATTTACACCGGATTTTTCGGCAAACACACTAATTCGGTAACTCAAATTATTCACCCCTATAAACATAATAAACCGTGTACTAAGGTACACGGTCAAGTATAATATTAAAATTCTTTTCTTCAAGTATTCTGCCCGTTAACGTCTTGCTATCCCTTTTACATATGATTCTATTCTTTAACTTTTAGCAATCGCAAACTGTTTAATGTCACAAGTAATGTTGCACCCATATCTGCAAATATCGCTATCCATAGCGTTAACCAACCAGGCATAACTAACAATAATGCCACTAATTTAATCGCTAAAGAGAAGGTAATATTTTGCTTGATGATTACTAAAGCCTTACGACTTAACTTTATTGTATATGGCAATTTGCTTAAATCATCAGACATTAAGGCAATATCAGCCGTTTCTAATGCTGTATCTGTTCCAGCACCACCCATCGCTACACCAACAGTGGAAGCTGCAAGTGCTGGTGCATCATTCACACCATCCCCAACCATTGCTACACTTTGATGTTTTCCTCGAAGTTCTTTAATAAAATTCAACTTATCCTCTGGTAGCAAATCAGCTTTTATATCAGTAACTCCAACTTGTTTCCCAATTGCTGATGCAGTTCTTTTGTTATCCCCTGTCAACATTACCGTTTCAATTCCAATATTATTCAATTTACCAATGACTTCTTTTGATGTTTCCCTAATTTCATCGGCTACGGCGATTAACGAAAGAATCGCTTTCTCCGTTCCTAGTACCATCACGGTTTTTCCTTGGGTTTGCATTTCAGTAATCTTTTGTTTTCTATCACTTTCAATGCTTCCGTGTAATTCTTCAAAAAGTGCTGGACTTCCAACATAATACATTTCGTTATTTACCTTGGCTTTTACACCTTTACCTGTAATAGATTGGAAGTCTTCAACTATTACATCATTAAAGTCTAATCCCTTTTCTTCTGCTTTCCGCATAATAGCTGAAGCTAATGGATGTTGGGATCCTTTTTCAATCGCTGCTGTAATGGTTAACTGTTCATTTTCATTTCCACCATATATCATAATGTCTGTTACAGCAGGAATCCCTTTAGTTAATGTACCTGTTTTATCAAAAGCAATAGCCTTCAAATGCCCTGCTTCTTCTAAATGGATGCCACCTTTAATTAACACTCCATTTTTTGCTGCATTTCCTATTGCAGTTACAACCGCAACTGGAGTAGAAACAACCAAGGCACATGGACAACCAACTACTAATACAGCTAAACCTTGATAAACCCATTCGCTCCAATCTCCCCCAAATAACGGTGGAATAACCGCAATTAAAAGAGCCAAGATCACAATAACTGGTGTATAGTATTTCGCAAATTTATCGACGAACGCTTGAGAAGGTGCCCGTTCTGCTTGAGCTTCTTCTACCAAGTGAATGATTTTTGAAAGAGTGGTATCTTCTACTCGTTTTGTCACTTTAACTTCAAGTAACCCTTCTTCATTTAAGGTTCCCGCAAAAACTTCTTCATCTATCGTTTTCGTTACCGGAACACTTTCACCAGTAATAGCAGCCTGATTTAACGTGGACGTTCCTTTTATAACGATTCCATCCATTGCTAATTTTTGGCCAGGCTTTACAATCATGATGTCTCCAACTTGAATTTCATCAACATGAATCATCATTTCTTCATTTCCACGGCGAATCAATGCTTCTTTTGGAGCAATATCCATTAATGATTCAATTGATTGACGAGCTTTATCCATTGAATAACGCTCTAACGCTTCACTGATCGCAAATAAGATGACAACGGTTGCTCCTTCACCCCACTCACCAATAAGGGCAGCTCCTATAATCGCAATGGTCATTAGCGTATTCATATCAAAGAGTAATCTGCTTAGATTTTTAAGTCCTTTAATGAATAGCGAATACCCCCCAATTAAAATAGACGCTGCATAACCAATCGAAGGTAGTATATGCTCCTCACCATATTGCTCACCTAAGAACCAACTGACTACAAGCAAAATGGCAGATATATATACCTTAATGTTTTCTTTCTGTTTCCAGAATGGTTCACGCTCTACTTTTTGTTCTTTTTCATCCCGAATCTTTAAATTTTCAAACGCCCCTGCTTTTTCCAATTCCTCAATCGTTGTATTCCCTTGAACATAAACTTTAGATGCTCCAAAGTTTACTTTCGCATTCTGAACACCAGGAAGATCTTTTACATTATCTTCAAAAATGGCAGCACAGTTGGCACAAGTAAATCCTTGAACACGATAGGCTTTCAATTCTTGTTCATTTAGTTTTGCTGTTTGATCAGACATTGGTTTTCACCTCGTTTTTATGTGCTAACGCAATCATCATTATCTGTTTGATGTGGTCATCATCTAATGAATAAAATGCTAGTTTTCCCTCTTTTCTGAACTTAACAATCCCTTGCTTGTGGAGGGTACGTAAATGATGAGAAGCATTCGCTACAGTAACACCTACAATATTTGCTATATCGCACACACATAGTTCTTCATCTTGGCACAAAGCGTAGGTAATTTTTGCTCTATTTTCATCTGCAATAGCTTTTAGCATTTGGGATACACTAACAATGTCAATTGATTGTAAATCCCCTTGTATTCGATTTACCTTTTCTTCATCATAACAATAAATCTCACAGGTATCTTTTTTATTCATTTTTTCACTCCATTCTCATTCAAGTGTTTATTTGAATATAGTATACTCCTTTTACTCGCTAACATTCAAGTGGTTATTTGAATGAATGTAAAATTGAATTATGGTATCCGATTCTAATAACAATTTTTTTAATACAAAATAAAAGGTTATCACAAAATATCCGGATAACCTCTGTTATATTTTTCGTTATTTATGCAGTTGCACAGCTACAAACCTTACCTTATTGAGCTTCCTCACTATATTGGACCGGTGTCAAATTGATTCCGAATCTCCTCAGCAAGTGTCTCTAAGGATACTTAGCAAAATCTAAAATAAAAAGGAGTAATCAACTCATGAATGAGCTAACTACTCCTTTTTACCTTTTCCTAACAACAACCACTTGCACCTAATAATACTAAACCTTCACCGTTCTGATTTTCTTCTTTGTCTAAAGTTAGCTCCTCAGTTGTAGCAACCTGTGAATCAATTGCTACTTTAATACCATTAATAGTTTCAATTATATCAGTTTCAAGTGGTGCATCTAAAGATAACGCAAATTGTGGTCCGCAGCATCCAGCAACTGAATAAAGGCGTATACCTTCTGCACCATTTTCCGTTAATACATTTTCTAATAAGTGTTTCGCAGCATCTGTAATTTTCATTAAGGTTTCTCCCCTATCCATTTGGATAAATTCTTTTTAAAGCCTCTTTCATTTCTGGCTTCACATTAATTTTTGGTCTTGCTGCCTTAGCAATTTCTTCTGCTTCAGCAATTGTACTTGCTTTTTCTAAGGCTAATAATGTTCCGATTGCAACAGTACCAGTGCGATTACTTCCTCCTTGGCAATGGAAGTAAATATTCTTACCCTCGTTATATGCTTTTATTACATGATCAATAGATTTCTTAATAGATTCTTCTTGGTCTGCTGCATCATCAACAATAGGGCTATGAATACGGTTATAAACTACATCTTCTATCGGAGCCTCAGCTCTTAAATCAAATACAACATCTATTTTCTCATTCCCTAATAAATCATTTACATCGTCTGCACCACCGATGTAAATTCTATCCTTGATTAATTCATGATAATTCTTTGTTGTCATTGTAGTACCTCCATCATTTTTCTACATCATTAATTTATATAGTCTTTTAGTTTCTCATACCCAATCTTTTCTTCATGCAACCAAGGTATAATCGCACAACTATCGGCTAAATGATTATTGACCTCACGAATCCACTCTTTTTCAGAAATTGCTTTCCCTCTTAACACAGGGTCTTTGGTATCAGTGGCAAATAGACTTTGATTAATAACCCACCATTTTGGGCTAATATTTGCTCTTCTTAAATCATCTTGTAATCGGGAGGCTTCAAATACAGGTGTAGCTTCAGCTAAGGTAACGATTACGACAGATGTTTCCTTGGAATCTCTAATCTTTGGAAGTAGTTTTGTTACACTTTCTGGCACTTCGCCAGTAGACCTAGCAATTTCCTTGCTATATGACTGTGCTGCATCTAATAAGAGTAATGTATGACCTGTAGGAGCTGTGTCAATGACGACAATCTCATTTTCAGATTTGGCAACTACTTCGGCAAATGCACGAAAGACTGCAATTTCCTCTGTACAAGGTGAGTTTAAATCTTCCTGTAAATAAGCCAGACCTTCCTCATCTAAATCCTTACCAGCAGTCGCCAACACTTCGGTTTTATATTTTTCTACTTCATCTTTAGGATTAATGCTGCTAATAGTTAGATTTTGATTTAATTGGTCGCTTTGAAATTGATACTGCAAGTGAGCTGCAGGATCAGTTGTCGTCAAATGAACTCGATGGCCCTGTTCCACCAAACCAACTGCAATGGCTGAAGCGACCGTTGTTTTTCCAACGCCCCCTTTACCCATAGTAAAAATTATTCTTGTATTAGTTGATGAGAAATCACTAATGACATCGTTTAGATTTGGTAGTCTTACTATCTCGTTCTCACTGTTTTCCTCTGATACTGGAATAACGTATTCTTTAAATAAATAACGTAAATTTTCAACCCCAGTTAGAGAATATGAAACAAACGGTAATGAATAGCTTACTGTCTGTTTTAGATTAGCTGGTATCTGCTTTAAAGCATTCCTTTGCCTTTGATAAAAAGCTGATGAAACTTCATCGTCTTTCATATAGTTCAGAAGCAGACCGTTAACAATAAGTATTTGATTTTTTATTCCAATCTCTTTGAGTTCTATTGATGCCCGGTCTGCTTCTATTAGAGATGATATATCAGGTCTTGTTACTAATATAAGTGTTGTTTTATTTGAATCCGAAAGAACATCAACAGTTTCCGAATATAAATTTTTCTTATCAGCAAGTCCTGATAAAGGACCTAAACAAGAAGCACCATGCGTACTTTCCTCTAAGAATCCGTTCCAGTCTGTTGGTAGTTGTAATAGACGTAACGTATGGCCCGTTGGTGCTGTATCAAAAATGATATGGTCATATTGGTTTATAATTTCTGTGTTTGTAAGTAAAGTTGTAAATTCATCAAATGCGGCAATCTCGACTGTACATGCTCCTGATAGTTGCTCTTCCATTGTAGCTACAACGGAATCTGGTAATATTCCACGGTATGGACCGACTACTTTTTCACGATATGCACTTGCTGATGCCTCGGGATCTAAATTACTGGCAAATAAATTTTCTACCGTTGGAACTGCTTTAGGCGAGTTTGTTAATTCAAAATCAAAAACATCCTGTAAATTAGATGCTGGGTCTGTACTAATTAGTAAAACTTTTTTTCCACTTTCCGCTAAAGCTACGGCTGTTGCACATGCAGTTGATGTTTTTCCAACTCCGCCTTTTCCAGTTAAAAATAAAAACTGTGTCTGCACAACATTTTGAGGTTTGAAAGATTGAAACATGTTTTTCACTTCTTTCTTTTCACTGTTTTTTTATGTTTAATGAAAGTCGGACTTTCGGTTTTTCAGTAAGCTCTTCAGCTTTTACCCCTAGCCATTCTGCAAGTTCTTCATTTGTTGGATAGGTTCCAACTTTAACAACTTGTTCATCTACTAAAACTACAGGTAACGCATCCGGTCCCTTTTCATGTAAAACACTATTCACTGACTGTGTTTTACCAAATTTATCAGGGTCATTTGTTAATTGATACCGTTTCACATCAAATCCTTTTTTCTCCAAAGAATATACCGCAGATGCTACTCTGGTTAGTTCTGGATCAACTGATGGACCACATACTCCTGTTGAACAACACATTGCTGGATCAAATATCTCGACTTTTTTCATCTAAAACCCTCCGATTAATATTAAATAAGCATATACTTATATTAGTCTTTAAAGAAAACCAAGAGATGGATCTCTTGGTATAAGGCTGTTTTATTCTCCAGTTTCAGCAAAACGCTTGATTCTTTCACCTATTTGGTCACGAACTCGTTGGAATACAGCCCATTTTTCCTCTTCACTTCCTTGAGCTTTTGCAGGGTCATCAAATCCCCAATGATCACGTTTTACATGTGGTGGTGTCATTGGACACTTATCAGCAGCATCTCCACATAAAGTAACGACAAATTCAGCATTGTTTAGGATCTCTGGGTCAATAATGTCAGATGTTTGATTTGAAATATCAATTTCTACTTCATTCATTGCTTTCACTGCATTGGGATTTAAGCCATGTGCCTCGATACCTGCACTCTTAACTTCCCACTCATCACCTAAATACTTCTTCCCCCAGCCTTCAGCCATTTGGCTTCTGCAAGAATTTCCAGTACATAAAAAATAGATTGTTTTTTTAGACATAATAATTCTCCTTTTTAAAATAGAGTAAGTGTTAGGTAAAGACCTAATAATGTAATAAATAGAATTGGAATTGTTAAAATAATACCCGTTTTAAAATAAGTTCCCCATGAAATTTTAACACCTTTTTGTGACAATACATGAAGCCATACTAATGTTGCTAAAGAACCAATTGGTGTGATTTTTGGACCTAAATCGGAGCCAACTACATTAGCATAAATAAGTGCTTCCCTTAACACACCAGATGTATCTGTTTCAGCAATGGCTAAAGCATCAATCATAACGGTTGGCATATTATTCATGATGGATGAGAGGAAAGCAGCTAAAAATCCCATTGCAACAGTTCCAACAAATAAACCTTGATCAGCTACTGTTTGAATGACACTTGCCAGTGCAGATGTAAGTCCCGCATTTCCTAATCCATATACCACCACATACATTCCAATAGAGAAAAATACAATATTCCAAGGTGCACTTTTAATAACTTCCTTAGTATTAACAGAAGCACTACGTCTTGCCATTATGAAAAAGAAAATAGCAATGGTTCCTGCAATTATAGAAACAGGTACGTTGATGAAATCGCTAGTAAAGTATCCAATTACTAATAAACTAAGAACATACCATGATAAGCGAAACATTTTTAAGTCTTTAATAGCCTCTTTTGGTTCCTTTAATTTTGATAAATCGTAATTTCTAGGGATACTTTTTCTAAAGTAAATTAACAATACAAAAATCGTCGCAATCAGTGAAAATAAGTTTGGAATTATCATTCGTGAGGCATATTCCACAAATCCGATACCAAAAAAGTCTGCAGAGACTATATTTACTAGGTTACTTACAATAAACGGAAGTGAAGTTGTATCAGCAATAAATCCACTTGCCATAATGAAGGGAAATATCATTTGTTCTTTAAACTTTAAATTTCGTACCATAGCAAGTACAATGGGTGTTAGAATTAATGCCGCACCATCATTTGCAAATAAGGCCGCTACAATAGCACCTAGAATACTGATGTATACAAACATCTTTATTCCATGACCTTTTGCTACCCGTGCCATGTGTAATGCTGCCCATTCAAATAATCCAATCTCATCTAATATTAATGAAATGAGGATAATTGCAACGAAAGATAACGTTGCATTCCATGTAATGTCAATTACTTCAAGAACATCACTAAATCCCACTACTCCTGCTAATAAAGCTATTACAGCCCCTCCGCAAGCTGACCAGCCAATATTTAACCCTTTAGGTTGCCAAATAACTAAAATCAATGTTGCAATAAAGATAATAAGAGCTAAAATAAGTGTTCCTGACAAAATGTAAAACCCCCAATATTAACAACAAGAAATCCGTTTCCCTTGTTTTTCTAAATCCTCTAACTTATCCTTTTGGCTAGGTAATTGGTTAAGAATCTGAGTAACAAATGGATAGTAGATATTGTTCTCATTAATTGAATAAAAAACCCACTGTCCCTTTTTCTCCTCTTGAACCAATCCCATATCTTTCAACCTTCTTAGATGTTGGCTTATAGCTGGTTGTGTCATTTGAAATATCTCAACAAATTCACATACACAACATGCTCCACCATCAAGAATTTTCATCATGGTTAGCCTAGTTTTATCTCCTAATAGTTTAAGTATTACAGCAACTTGTTCTATTTCAATAGTCGTTTTCAATTTTACACCTCACTTTTTCACTTTAAATAAGTATTTACTTATATAATAATCCACTTATATATGTGTTTCAAGTTTTTTCTTCAATGGTTTTTCACAGCACTTTCCCCTCTAACTATTTGTCTATGGTAAAAAGGTTTTAAACTCACTTTCCTTCCTCTTTTAAATCCTCATACGCATTTGTAAAACGTTCAAAAGAAATGCTCCCAAGTGTTTCCTTATCTTTCTGAAATAGACGCTCAAACGTGATTTCCTTTGCCTTTTCTAAGGTGCATTGTCTACTATTCATAATTAATTTAAGATATGCAATAAAGTATTCTTTACTTAAATTACCACCTTTATTAATGACCATCATCATTACCTCCAAAAAAAGGAGAGTATATTCGACTCCCCCTTTCTAATTTCACAATTTTAGCAGCATGAATTTGAACTACAGGATGCTTTTGTAACATTTAGATTCGTACTACATACACCCGTTTCAGGTAATTCCAACTCAACCTTCTCTGAGGCTTCGTAGTCCCCTGATATGTATGCTACAACGGAGCGAACCTGCTCATATCCTGTCGCCATTAAAAATGTTGGTGCTCGACCATAGCTTTTTGCTCCAACGATATAAAAATCTTTTTCAGGTTGCCGTAATTCTTTTTCCCCATGAGGACGTACCGTTCCACAACTATGAATATTAGGATCAATCAATGGAGCGAGAGCTTTGACACATTCCGTTGCTGTATCAATGCTGGTCCTCACTTCCCGAAGGATTGAAAAGTCTGGACGATTCCCTGTATTGACAATCATTTCATCTATATCTGAATAGGTTTTTAAGTCATCTTTAGTCTCCCCTACTAGCTCTATTTTCCCATTTTCCCCTTTAATGTTTTGAATCCTAAAAGGAGTAATAACTTGAACTACGCACGAATCCACTAATTTGTGTATGCGACTTCCTAAATCACCTCTCGCCTCGAGTGCATCCAGTTCCTCTCCTCCATAAGCCTCTTCAACTCGCACTTTTCTCAAAACCCATACAATTTCTGTTGCGGGATATTCTTCTCTTAATTTTGCTAACTCTAATAATGAATTGATTGCAGAATGGCCACTTCCAATAACAGCAACACGTTTATTTAGATAACGGCTTTTACCTGCTCCTAGAATATCTGGGATGCCATAGAAAATTTGATTTTTTATGGCTTCCTCTTCTTTTAACCAAATGCCATTTGAATTTGCAGGATTAGGATTACCCCAGGTGCCTGTTGCATCAATAACTGCTCTCGCCTCAAACTTTTTAAATTCGCCATTTTGCTCTGCATAAATGACAAATGGTTGTTTTTCTCGATTAGCAGTTTTCATTTTATCCATATTTTTTCGGCTAATTGAAAAAACCTTTGTATTAGCAAACAAAGATTTTTTAATTTCAGGAGTATTTGCCAACGGCTTTAAATATTGATCAACTAATTCTTTCCCAGTAGGTAATTCATTTAGGTCTGGCTCAGTCCAACCTTGTTCTTTAAGAAGTTTAGATGCCGTCTCATCAATGTTATATCTCCAAGGTGAAAATACTCGAACATGACCCCATGTTAGGATATTCGCCCCTACTTGAGCTCCAGATTCTAAAAGAATAAATGGTTGATCATATCTTGCTAAATGGGCTGCTGCTGCAAGACCTACAGGGCCCGCCCCAATAATTGCAACGGGTAAATGTTTGTTTTCATCTTTATTAGTTTCTTTCAATTCCTCTTCAGCTTGACAACAGGTCGGTTTGATTTCTATCCATTCCATTTTCATCTTTCCTCTCATTATGTTTTTTAAAGAAGACTACTTCGACTTTGTAACTGAGATATTTGCTGTATGTAAAATCCAGATGCTTAGATTAACAATTTGCACCTAGTATTTTTTCCATCGCCATTACATCTACAAATTCACCATCAAGAATTCCTTGATTCTTAAATATCCCAACTTGGCGATACTTCAATTTGTTATATAAGCCTTGACCTATAGAGTTAAATGGGAAAGTAAATAAAACTAATTTATAAAAGTCATGATTCGATGCTTCTATTTCAAGTTGTTTTAGCAACCTTTGCCCAATCCCTTTCCCTCTAAAATCACGATGGATATAGACCGAGATTTCCCCTACTCCCCTATAGGCATCTCTAGGATTATAAGGACTTATGGCTGCCCATCCGACAATGTTTCTTTCTTCATCCTCTGCGACCAACCCAACGTATCTCCCCTGACGATGAAGAAACCAGGAATGGATATAATCTTGATCTTTCGTTCTAGTTTCAAGTGTGGCAATCCGATCCTCTATTCCTTGATTATAAATCTGAAGAACTTTCATCAAGTCTTTTACTTCGACCTCCCTAATGATCATTAATCACCCCTCCTTTAATTGCTAAAATCAACACTTGATAAAGTCAAATATCACCCAAAAGGAAACCACTATTTATTTAGTGGTACAACAACCAGAACCAGATCCATCATTCATCCTCATGGCACTCAGTAAGACCTGTAAACTATCTATAACCTGATCCTTTTTATCATCTGGAATGAATCCTAAAATCTGCCCAATGTATTGATTCATTTGACCGGAGATTTCGTTTGCTTTTACTTGCCCTTCTTCAGTAAGTAATAAAACAACATAACGTCTATCGTTTGGATCTGGGGTTCGAGAAACATACCCTAATTCCACCACTTTATTGATTTGCCTACTTAGCATTCCGGTATCCATGGATAATTTCTCAGCCAGATCAATTAAGGAAATACGGGGATTTTTATCCAGTTCATATATAATGTGACTTTGCAGGACTGTTATTCCGCAACATTCTGAACCTTCACGCTGTAATAAACCAAAATCACGAACCAATTGTTGAAGAATTTCTCTGATCTCAATTGCTTCTTTAAAACTCATTTTTTCATTCACCTCACAGTAAATGATATATACAACAATTGACTTTGTCAACTATTATTCAAAAGATTGAAAGGATATTGTGCAAAAAGGATGAAATCACGATTGGATTCTTTTCGTTGTCTACCTATGTAATTTCCTTTTCCATTCCATTTACACTCTGTTGAGGCATAACTAACTGATTTGATTATTTATGATTGTTATGGAATCACTTTTTTACCTTCTTATTTACCTATTTTCCAATCCTATAGGGCATAAATTCATTTATTTTGAAGGTTCACCAAATGAGAAAAGATCCTTCAATTTTTAGAAGGATCTCCTCAAAGCGTTCTTTTAATTCGTTCTTTAATTCGTTCATTTATAAATCGTTCTTTTTGAATCTTCATCATCATTATATTCATTTTTAGAGAAAAATACAACACTTTCTTTAAATTTTTTTTAACTCTAAAGATTTTTTGATTCTTTGAGAAGGAGATACCAGTGTTTGTTTAGCTAAAACATCTAACATAAATTAATTAATTTGACACTTATACTAAGGATTCTTCTCTTGTTTCATATTTAACATTTATTTCCTCGTCCAAGGTTAATCCTAGCTCATTCAGCTTTTCGGGGTTTATAAAATTAGCTTTTCTTGTTGTTTCCTTATCCTCTATATTAACTTCTACCTCTTTAATAATAATTAATTTTTCATTTTTAAAATAATCCAGTATTGCAGAGGAATCAGATGGTTGCAAATTAAAACTTGACTCATCATTCAAAAATTCTAAAATATTTTTTTGATAAATTACTGTCAGAGGTTTAGAACCGTATTTAACAAATAGTCTATTCATTCCTTTATTAATACAATTTAAGTATTTTAACTTTTCCTCATCACTTGATTCTATATCTTCTATATCAAAAGGTCTGTATGTTTCCACACCTAAAATATCCTCAATCTTCTTTACATTAATCCTAGTTTTTAGGCTTTCTACGTATCTTTTTTTTACTTTAGATTCTAAGTATAAAAGAGTTATTTCTTTATCTTGATAACTAAGCTCTAAAATTAGAGGAAGCATATCAGAATCCGAGGAAACAATTACATAGTGTTCGAACTTACGAGTATTATATAGCGATTTAATTACATCAATCGCCAAAGCTAAATCAGACGCATTGGTTTTTCCATCTCCAATGGAATTAATATGCCGTAACTCTACTAAATTCTCCTGTAGATCACTTATTTCATTATTTGCTGTCTTAAAGTCACAAAACGCTTTAATAAGTTGGACTGAATTTTCCTCTCCTAATGCTAAATGTTCTAGTATTTTTTTTACTACTTCACTTGTTTTAAACTGGGAATATGATTCATTAATAGAACGGTATAAATTATCATAATCCATATATACTGCTGTCGCTTTCCCCATATCTATACCCCTTAAATTAAAATTAGTAATAATTTCCTAAATTTATTATACTGAAAACCCCTCTTTTTTACTATAGAATAGTAGACACTTTTCAAAACACTATGTAATCACTTGCACCGGGATACTATTAAATACTGAAATTAGTAATTTGTCGTATGTACTCACTTACCTCTTCGTAGAACTTTTTATTAATCCCGGCATTCCTAAGCACCTTCCATACCTTTATTTCATCTTCGTCATTATTCATTAAACCAATTACATAACCTATTCTTCGTACACGAAAATCCTTTTCTGACTCACAAACATCATCTACCAATGCTTTGGTTTTTGGCATCTTATCTAAATGTTGCTCCAATAACGCTCTTTCTCCAATTACATCACCAATCCTCTTAACTGTAACCCTTTTAGGCTTATCGTTGTAATATCTAATTTCATCCATAGACTTTTGTACACTAGCTAATATCTCTTGGTCTCTTTTCTGCCAATCCACTCTCTTATTATCGTTTCTTCTCTTTTTCAAATTAGGTGAATTATTTTGAAGCCACTCATTATCATTTCTATATAGATAGGCATAAGTTGCTGGATTAATATTTCTTAGTTGAGTCTTAGATAGCCGTGGATTCTCGCCTTGCAGCTGCATCCAAACTTGTCGATATCTTTCGATAGTTCCACTCTCATCCTGCTTCAAAACTTCTTTTGTTGATTTCTCTATCCCCTCTTTTTCTGATTTATATTTAATCACAGTTCCGGGATCAACATTTAATCTTCGAGCAATCTCCCGATAACTGAGTTTTTCTTCTAACAAAGTTTTTAATACCTTGTTCCATATAGGACCAAAATCCATAATCCGTGTATAGCGGTACTGTCCTGTTTTTTCTGGGTCCTGTCCTTTTCTTGTATAAGAAAATCCACATACAGGACAAGTAAATCTCCCAATAGGTTTCTTTGTTTTCTCACATATTCTTACAGTTACTTCATCAATAACCTTCTTATGATACTTGGGACAAACGACATTAAGGCAAGGCCATTTAGGCTTTCCGAAAGGATAACTTTCAAAAGAATTGCCCTTAAATATTGAGTTAGTATCTAATCCAAGAAAGGTTAGCATTAGAATGTGATAATAAGGATGAAATGACTTTCGATGTTTACGGGATATATTGGCTATCCAAGAATCGGATTGCCGTATTTTCACATGCAGATTTTCCAAAACTTGCTGTGAAAAATATGTATGAAAATCATCATACAACTTTTTCTGATAAACCTGTCCTCTATAACTAGCGTAACCTTTTTCCATTAAATGATAGCGATAAAACTTTGTGAAATGGGAAAAGCATTGATTTTGATATTTCCTATTCAATAAATGCTCTGCTCGTAAAACAATATCCTTGAGATGTATTAGGTTGTTCTCAGTTATTTTTCTCTTTCTTTTCAAATCACAGTTGCTGGTGGTTGGTAAGATAAAAGCATGTTTATTAGAATGAGTTATCAATACATCGCTATCCTCTAACCACAACTCATGCTTAGCACAAATGAGATTTCCAGGTAACTGATGAAGGCGATGCCAGTACAATTCTCGATACGTAGCTATATCTTCTTCAGCACAGGCTGAACAATATTTTAAATACCTGTTTTGTGGTATCGAACTTGCCATAATACCCGATTGCATATAAATCTTCTTTCCGTCATCACTTGTCATAGACTCATAAATTGATTGAGCCTTTTCTGTTGGCAAGAACACTGTATAAAAAGGATACATTGTATGTTTCTCTATAAGCATCTGTTCGTTCAATGTCGTGTTTTTAGGCAAATGCTGAACTAGAGAGGCAATTCCAGATGGCAAAAATACCGAAGCACTTATCGTCCTCTTACCGAATAAATCTTCCAATGTGTGTTTCCAAAAAACATTTCCTGATCGGATGTGATACCGAGCAATAATACTATATAAAAGTTCATCAGGATATGGGGTTGGGAATTGTATAATCATGAAACATCACGCTCAGGGTAATCCTGCTTAATTACTCCAGCATCTAGTAGTGCTTGATACGCAATTATTTGTTGTTCTTTCCCTTTTTTTATAATGGTTCTTAGGTCGTTACTTATTACTTTATCCGTACTTTTTTCATTATTGTTTAATAGAAGAAAAACATCTTTTACGACTTGTGATACATCCCTTATTTGATTGTTCTCAGAAACAACTTTTTGTGCTGCCTTAACAGCAACATCATTATTAAAACCTAGCATCCCTAAACGGAAAACAGTATCATCAATTAATTGTACTTGCTCATTTTTCCGTTCGGCTCCTTCTTGGAGTGAGTTCAGTACCTGATTTTGATCAACAATAATCCGTTCTTGTTCAATAAAGTCCTCAATATTTGGTAGCATTATGTCGTCATATTTTACTAGCTTGCTATAGTCCTTGCTCTTTAATGTATTTAGCATAGGCTGAACCATTTTTAATTCTTCTTGAGCCACTTGTTTAATTAACGCAGTGGTAATCTTTTCATTACCACTACTAATAGCACGTAGCTGCACCATCATATAGAGCTTAATTGCGATGTCTGCAATTCCTTGAGACTCATTATATAGGGTTGAAGAAATTTGTTCTGTAATCGGTGATTCCTCTTTTGTCCACTGATATTTCCACATACCCTGAACAAATAAATCCCAAATAGCATCTTTTTCAAATCTATCCCACATGATGTTCCCCATATTAGTGCTTCTTCTTGCTTGTCTAAACTGTGATTGTAAGACATCCATTGCCTTTGGGGTTCCAACCATAATGAGAGGGATATTTATCGTATTGATTAACGCTGTAAAAAAGTTTAATATCTGTGCTGAGCTAGAGCTTTTTATACCCTTTAAATGTTGTAACTCGTCCAGGAATAGCATGCCAAGGTTTATACTTTTAGCAATCTGAGCCATAATGGGCATTAGCTGACTTGTTGACAAATGACTGTTTACGTATCTATTAAAATAGTTGGAGCCTAGAAGTAGATCTACTTGATACATAAAATCGTAAATAATGGTTTTTACGGAACCATCAAAAGGGGTTTCAATTTTTAAATAGGTTACTTGATAGTGATTTAAGGCTTGCCCTTTATATGAAACATGAGAAATGACCTGTGGAATGGTTTGCAAGACTCGCTGTAATGTACGTGTTTTTCCTACACCTGAGACCCCCAAAATACTCAATGTTTGTCCTGTCTGGATAATAGACTTATCAAAAGACTTATTTTGTATATTATTCCAGTTATCCACAAAAGTTTGTGCATAAGTAGAACTTACTGGATTGCGATAGGTATAACCAGTTCTAATTAACCTAGATATTGATGACTCAATTCTTAGATGGATCGGGATAGCTTGAAAATAATGCAGCAACCTAGAAATTAGATGAACTCTCTGATGGTCATTCAAATATCTTTCTTCCTTATTATAAGGAGGATACATGCTTAGACGGTCAATGACTTCCTCCTGAGAATAGATTGGCGGCAACGCCTCTATAAGAGGATTGCCTTGATATTCCAATATCTCTTGTTCCCTATATTCTGCAATTTGTGCCTCAGTTCCATTATGTAATTCAATTATCTCCATCATAAAGCACTTCCTTTTGTTTCTTTCGGAAAATATCCAACACTTTTACCGGTTCAGTATCATGATTTACTTCGTTCGATTGCTTTCCAATGTTATTTTGATCCACCACGGTTTGTTTTTCCCTTTTAAATATTTCTCTCTCTTTTTCTCGATTTTCTCTAATATTCTTTATATCTTTAGGAACCTCACCATTTAAGATTTGATTGTTAGCCTCTTTTTTCGCCATTTTAACAATCTCCTCTATGTCCTGAGCTAATTGAATTGCTCCATTTAAACTGCTTTCCTCATATTCTGCCTCTTGTTGCTTTCTTTCAGTTTTTAAACTCACAACTTCTTCCATCTTTACACCACGATACATTTCGTATTGTTCGATTAATGAACAAACTTCATAGTTCAACCTATCTATACGAATATAAATATTAGATACGTCTTGAGGATCATAATGCACCCCCATACTCCAACTGCCTTTTATTCGAGCCTTAGAAAACCACCGTTCTTTCAATGCTTTCGCACAAGTATAATAGAGACCTCCAAAGTTGATTCCTTTCGGGGTGATTTTTGCACTAGCTTTAGGTAAAACACTACTTCTGATCGCATCTAAAGGCATAGTTCTCAGTAATCCTGTTCCTTTACGCAAACCCCACTTAAATATTTCTATCGGTATTGGTGGGACCTTTTCTGCTATCATACTTTGCGTTAACGGGTAGTCCGATAAATAATTATGATTGTTATAATATAGAACCGTTCTGACTAAAATTTGGACGTACTCGTTTAGGTTTAACACTGCTTTCTTCCTGTAATCCTTTCCTCCACGCTTCATAAAATCTTTTTGGACCGCCCCAGGGAGGAATGGAGAGATGTGGTCCTGAAGAATGTCAAAGTATTTTTCGCATACGGCCTTTAGCTCAGGTCTGTACGGACCTAAATTTTGGATCTTAATGTTTAAATCCGCCGTGATTTGTGTTAATTCATTGGAAATCAACTCACTACCCCGATCCGCCAAAATAGTATGCGGAAGATAATGAATAGGCCAATCATTTTCATCAATATCCATATCGAGGGTCCGCTTGCAAAATTCCTTTTTATCTTCAAAGGCATTTGCAAGAGCCAACCTCAACGATTCTTTTGACATATTTTGAATTCCTGCATATACAGAAACAATACACCTGGAAAAAATATCCACAGTTAAATAAATGACAGGACGGCCAATCACTATATTCCTATCAAAACTTGAAACTAAATAAACATCACCAATGGTTGCATCAATGGCATATGTACCTATCCCCATAGAATCTTCTGTGGCTGAACCGGTTATAGCACGATAGTTTTGTAAAAATTCCCTTCTGCCCTCTCTTTTATGAATGGCATCTTCCGGTTTGTACCACTTGCGATACCAATAATAGAATTGGTCATATGAAATAATTGGCTTATCTAAATCTAATACTTTATAGCCTGACTTTTCATCCTCTTTGGAGAAATACTCCTTTACCATTTGCTGATAAGCATATTTTAATGAGGGTTTAGAACGAATAAAGTAGTATTTTTCTAGGCTAATTCTAATGATTTTCTTCCATTCATCGGTTATTGCTGCCCTTTGAATAGAGGAAGAGTAAGCGAAGGGTCTTCCTGCCTTTTTGATATATTTACGTTCCTTTCCTTGCTGTTTCCCACACTTATTAAAGTCGGGTAAGAGAGCATTCTTTACCATCCCTCTCGACCAATATCGTTTTAAATATTGTCGAATGGTCTTTGTGCTAAGGAAAAAATCCTTACTGGCCATTTTTATTAGCTCTGATCTCCTCTTTGGAATAAAAATGTCAGGAATTAAATAGATTTGATTTATTACTATCCATGCTTTATCACGTTTTTCAATTTCTATCCCAGATAAATCTTCTTCTTTCACGCTGAACGCCCACGGTTCAGTTGCAACCTTTGTAATCTCACCTTTGATCAAAGAGGATTCTATACTGTGTATTTCCTCACTGTAAGGAAATGATGGTTCACGGACATTAACTAGAAAACAAAGTTGATGCTCATTATCGACCCAAACTACCCTTTGAATAAATTCAGGATTTTCAGTGCTTTGTAATAAATCATTAATTACCAACTGCATACCTTACATCACCACCATTTTCACCAGTAAATTCAATATGATAATTTTCAATTTTATTAGTCAAATAGATTTTCCTGCTTAAATCCATGCTTACTTCTTTATGGGCTATCAAATGTTTAAATAAGATTAGACCCAATCCTTCATCCAAGCTATATTCTCTTTCCAATCGGGAAAAAATGCCTTGAAACGTATCCGATTTATTAGACAAATACTGAACTATATCTCTTTTTAAGTGGGGCAAATTCAAAGTAAGCAATGGATAATCTTGAATGTCATAGGAGTTCAATGCCCAGCCAATATTTCGTGCCAATTGTTTATTGATTTCTTTTTCTGTCACAATTCCAAAATCAATCCCTTTCTTTTCAAAATACCTTCTTTGTAGTTCCAATCTTTGCAAGGTTGCATTTTTCTCTAACTCCTGTGATTGCTTAATTATTCTTGCTTGATAATAAGGTTCTCCATTTTCCCCCTTCCTTGTTACAAAAAAAGAAACCGTAAAGATATGTGGTACTTGTGTCTTCGTATCAAATAGTTTCTTTGTAAGCTCCTCATCCACTTGGATATTCATGTCATGGAAATCTAGTAAAGGGTACTGCTCCCTTATGTCAGTAACATGGTCGTCAAATTCCAATAAGTAGAAGTAATATAACTGCATATCGCTTAATAGATGGTAGACCCTTTGAGTGGTATGACCAAAAATACGAGTAGATCTTCCTTTCGATGCTATGTCTTGAACTTGCAGCCATGGTTTATAGTCTTTTCCTGTTCCTTGACCTCGTTTTTCCATTAGGAACCTTTTAATAGTTGTTTCATTCCATTCTCTAATCATTCGGTATCCCCCTACTCCCTCTTTCTTGAAGAATAATGTGTTCATTATCAATTGCTGAATCAACAGTTGTTTTGAATTCACATTTAAAAAGATTAGAATATTCATCCCAACCATTAAATGGAGAGTAATTTTTATCCTGTGAATCATTAATACGACATAATTCTTCTTTTATCAGTGTTAATTGCCTACGGATTAAATAACGTAAGAACTGTGACCCTGTTACTTTTTGGAATTCAGAAACAAAATCAACATAAGAACAACCCGCCAATTCTTCTACATGTTTATTGCAAATCTCATCATGATAATGCTCATCAATGTATTGAATGACAGCATTAATTTTGTCCATCGTTTAGTAAGCCCCCTTAAATATAAAAAAGCATTTGTTGCGTTGACTTTTGTCAAAACGGATTGTTTTTTTTCTCCGTATAACAAAGTCAGCAACAAATGCCTCTATTTTATAAATTAACTTGTAAGTACAATTCATCAAGATCTTCTTGTAATATTCCAAGATACCTTTTAGTTTCCGCAACGGACCTATGATTAAGGGCTATACATATGTAATCAAGTGATATGCCTTTCTTAAAAGCCCAATAGCCCCAAGTTTTTCTCATTCCGTGCGTTGAGAATTTCTCTGTTATCCCTACCATATCACAGGCTTCATTCAACATTGATGCAGCATATTGCCTGGTGATAGGTTGATTGGTTCCCTTTCTACTGGTAAAAAGGAAGTCCTCCTGTTTCTTATCAGGAAACTCTCTATTAAATTCTTTAATACTTTTCGCTAAATTTGGCGTAATCGGGAACCGCTTATATTTACCAGTCTTCTTTTCATTCACTTCGATAAACTCTGTTGGCTTCCTACCGTCCCACACTTGATTCACCTTTAACATCAAAATGTCAGAAATTCTTAGAGCTGATGAAATACCGACCATAAAAAGCAAATAGTCTCTTTTATTTTTCCCTCGAAGGTATCCTTTCACCGCTTCAAGTTGTTTTAAATCTCGAATCGGATGAACAACTTTCACTTTAGTTCACCTCCTGTATGAATCTTACATATTCATTGTAAATCTCTATTTGAGTAAGATTCAACAGCCTAGAGGCAAAATCCAAAAATAAAAATGCCGATTTTATAGGATTTCCTTGTTTACACAACAGGGTTTTGTAAAGTCGCAGATTAATTAAAATCTATTCTATCAAAGTAACCATTTTCTAATTCGAATTGATTATACTCCAAGTTAATATCTCTTCTCAGTGAATTGTAATCCATCACAATGGTTCGAACTACTTTATTTATCAATTTAATTTCTTCATTATCAAAAGAATTTTGGACTTCATTATCTTCAAGCGACTTTGTACCAGAGTAATTACTATGAACATATCTATAAGCTACTGCAAGTTTTAATAATCTTTGAGATGAATACTCACCATTCTTAATGATATATTCACACAATTCCTTTTTATTGAAATTTGTCATTCCATCTGAAACTGCTGTTTCTTCATGATTGATCACCTTACCTGTAAGAAGCGAGGACTGTGTTCTAATTTTTGTCCTTCCTAATTCGAAGAAGGGTACTTCCTTAAATATTATTTCTTTTCCCATTTGTTTTTCATAAAAGTATCTTAAATATTCGGATTGAGCAACTATTGAATATAACTTTGCATACAATTCAGCATATTGCTTGTAGGAATAATCATTTTTAAAACTTACTTCTGATGAAAAATTTGCCATTTCCTTTTGAAACTCAATTTTTACTTCTTCTGTTTTCTTTGTAATCTCTTTAATGTCTTCTTTAGTTGCCAAGTTCTTACCTTTTTCCTTCATATAGCTTGGAAGATGATCTTTAACAAATAAACCTAAAATAAAACATAATACAGCAAATATCCATTCCATGAGAGCTCCCCCATATCCTCTTGTTGTTAGTCAATAATATTAGCTTTACTCTTTAAATCAGAATAACATATAATCTGATTTAATTATCTTGGATGTCCAAAAAGTATAGTAACAACTTTTAGGACTACTTGCTCGTTTACGATACCTCAGTTTTAGGCGGAATTATGTAATGTATAGCAATAACAAATTGTTTTTTGAACTGATTTATTGTTCTCAAACAAAGATAGCTCATATACATATATAAATAAACTATGGGCGTGATTATTTATGAGTGAAATCCAGTGTATAGTTTGCAGGGGTCAACACTTTCGTAAAGGGTATTATGAAATTGATGTAGATGTAGATATTTATCCAACTGCATATAATGATGTTAATGTTACTAGCAGGAGCAACGATGATGTACATATCTATGTTGATGTTGATGTGACAACTTCTATTGACAATGAAATAGTAGAAAAGGGGGATATTTTCTTAAACTTAATACCTGAAGAAAAGAATGGTTATAGTCGTTATGACGAACCTGTTGAAACCTATAAATATATTTGTTTGTGAAGATTGCGGTTATATAATGAGTTTCATTAAAGAAAAAACTGTAAAAAGTAAAATTGAAGAAAAGAAACGCAAACAAAAGGAAAATAACTATGATTGGTCAGACTTTGGAAAATAACGATTTTTAAAAGCCCTTATTAGAGAAGTTATTTTCCACTTCACTAAAAGGGCCTCATTGATTGTTTAACAAATAGTTTAACCCTTTATCCAAATATCTAATTCAATATTTGTGCCCATTACAGCGTTATAGTAAGCAACTGACACCGCTATCCCCACGCTGGTCAACGAATACTGACTAATCGTTGAATTATTCCATTTATCAAAAATTGACTCACTTAATTGATCAGTAATATATTGTTTTCTTACTGGTGGATCTAATACATCTAAAGTATTGCCTTCTATTTTCACTACCAGTTCGTCGGAATAGTTCCTTCTTATAAAGAACTCTAAATTTTGAGAAGAGAGCGTGGTAACATCGTTTGCCGCAACACCCACAAATATCAAATGTTCAAAGTAACTCTTATCCTTCAAAAAGTTTATTAAATCATCGGTTAAGAACTTCGACAGGGTTTCAATTAAATGTCGTGCATTAGCCAATTGGCAATTTTTCACTAAAAAGAGAGCTGTTATTAGTTTAAGTTGATGAATTGTTAACTTCGAGATAACATTTATGGACTCATTTAAAACAATACCTTTTAATGAACCTTCTTCTGTTTGGAATCTTTTCTTTAGTAAATCTGATAACAACTCTAACGTTAAAGGTTCACCTTTTCTTGCATAAGTCACCTGAGCATTAATTAAAGAATATTGAACATCAGGATTTTGTATCTTCTCCACCTTAGCTGGTGACTCTTTCTCTAATTTTGATAAAAATCTATCAACCAGTTGTTCCGCTCTCTCAACAGCCAACTTATTTGCCGATTCACTAAGTTCGTAAAAATTACTTTTAAAAACGTCTAATGCAATTTGTTTTACTTCAGTGTATCCTAAACCATTATGTTGATGAACTATGACCTTTTCACTTTGAATATTTGTAGAACTGTCTCCCGCTTTTATTTTCTTTCTATTACCGATCACGATTCTCACCGAATGTTACATGAACATCCCTTCCGCTTTGAATATTGGTTGAATTATTGCCGGAATTGATTACTTGTTGATTGTCTTTAGTTTTTCTGTTTTTTTTCTTTAAGAATAACCCCACTATAAAGGAAATTGTTGTCAATCCAATACCACTGAATAACCATTCCTTATTTTCAATTATCCAATCCAATGTTTTCACCCCTAATTTGATTTACCCTATCTACCATTATACTTTTAAATTAGTAGAGATTTCAGTATACTATTTTGTAATCATTTCAGTAATTTGGGAAATATGGAAAACAAACATTAACATTTTGTTATGAATAATCTTATAAAAAATTCCATCCATGATGAAATGAAAGAACTAATTTCATTATTACAAGAAAGGATAAAGAGCATCATATCTCTCTACCCTTTCAAAAAGGTCAACTCGCTTTTTCTTTGCTCATGTTTGCCATCTTCATTAAAAGCACGTTTCGTATAGAAATCCTCAATTCATTTATCTCTTTTAATGCCTCCTTCGAAATAATACCTTTGGTCAAGGATGTATCCAAATGGCTATCAAGACCATTCAACGCCTCCAATGCCGTATTGAAGAAACTGAACTTTCTGGGAGTATATAACTGCTGGGCCTCTGCAATATTAGCAACGCATGATGTTGCACGTTTTCTCATTTTCTTTACAAGATTCTTTTCCTTCCAGAATTCTGGTCTCCTTGTAATCTCATAAGTTTTTTCAACCAACAACAGGGAATTATTATAGGCTCCAAAGTTTTTCACATTCGCTGTATAGGGGCTTGGCAAATCCATCGCCTTCCCCTCTTTCGCTCTTATATTGGACAATCTAGTTGTTAGAATACTTACCACTTGGGTTGTCAAATTATCTAATTCATCAAATTGTACCTGAGTTATATATTTCTGTCCCAATGACATTTGGAGCCATGCAGATGTTTCTTTTGCCGACCCTATTGCAATGCTGTATTGGTTATACTTCTCCCCTACATATATTTGCTCACCCATTTCAATTCTTTCTTTAATTGAACCAGCACTTCTTTCAATCTGGCTTACGATATGATCAATTTCGAATGAAGGAAAGTTTTTACACATATCAATGATTTTTTCCTCTAGTTCCTTCGCCATGTTATAACCACCGAAATGCTTTAAGTCTCTAACTTCAAGGTACTGTTTTATCTTGGTTTGCTTTTCTATTGAAGGTGTTGATAGTGGAAGTTTACGTTGGGTTACTGTGGAAAGATCCTTTGGTGATTGAATATTGAGGAATTCTTCTAGGTTGTCGTAAATCTGGTTTGCTCTGTACTTGTTCAAATAGTATTCAATTGTAATCTTCTCTATTTCGGAAATATCTCTCATTTCCTTTAAGACCCATATTAGCCCATCTTCTGCAAGGTTCTTCAAATAAACTTCAATGTCCAAAACGCTATAAGAAACCCGTTCCCTTTCCTTACGATACGATTCCTGTGTTCGTTCTGCTATTTCATTCACTTATATCATCTCCCTTTAATTTGATAAAAAGGGATAAGGTTCCCAAAGTTAAAATTAAGAGAAGTTACCTTATCCCTAGAGCCACCGGTAGATTACGATTTGAACTCGTAATTGGACATCATTTAGTCCGATGAAAAAACCTATATAATACCTCGAGAATGCAATCCCACTTTTCCTCAGAAGACAGAGATTGGTCCCTAGAAATGAGACGTTGCATCCTGTACTGCTTTTCATCACTTTTACCGCCATAAACCTCTTCAAACATGGTAAAGAAAACCAAGCACTCTCCTGAATCAGTGATGAAAAAATCCTTGAAAATCTTGACCTCACCCTCTATAGCTACTTCGTGTCTGAGTAAAAACTTCCCGCAAATTGCTTTGCCATCCGCATCATCCAAATAGATCTCTTCGTCAAAATATTTCCCGTCGCCATTTACCCAAGCATTCTTGCAAATCGGTTTAAATTCACTATTGTCCAATACACAAGTCAGTACATCTTCAGCAAAGTCATAGTCGAACATATTGTACCTGTATACAGGGATTTCAATTGCATTATTTTTCATAGAACATCTCTCCATTTCTCATTTAATATTTTCAACGTATACTATTATTTTTTGTCTGCCATGATTACTCTTTATGATTTTACCCCGTTTAACCACTTATATTTGATAGTCTTTGAGATGATAGCTTCTTAAAGGAAAACATAATAAGTAGCAAGGTAGCTGCTGCTTATTATGAGCATTGCTACGCTTGCATGCTTGTTTCTTAACTTAATTTGCATGACTTCGTGAAATTTGGTTTAAAGGTACTGAAGTTTGATTGGATTTTTTTGTATGTGGAGTTAATGAAAGCTCATAACTTGATGAGCGAACTCAAATGGGGATAACGTGTTTTGAACTTACTGGAGGTCTGAATAGTTCGTTCTTTCACTTTAGTCATGCTTTACTCACCTTGCTATTCAGCACTTCTTCTACATCACGGAAAAATTTCTCTGAATAAAGTGGAACCGAGAAACATGTCGCCGTACCCATGTAGCTCGTACGTGATTCCTTATCGAAAAAGGGAACCTTTCGTTGTTCGGAGATAAGCAATCCTAGTTCTTTAAACCTGGTTACTGCGTTCCTGAATCTTGTGGCTGACACATTAGCTTGATTAGCATACATAGTAAAGAAAGAGTTATCATTCAAATCCTTCCTTGTTAAGTCAATGAATCGTTGCCCGTGATCAAGTATTTCACCAAGTACATCTATGTAAACTTTAACTTTTTTGAATAGCTTGGGATAGTTCATTTGAAAATCTTGGCTTTTGAATAAGGAAATAATACGTTTATTCTCCAGATACTTCTCAAACTCCTTTTTCTCCCAATCAACATCATCAAATGACACGTTTAGCAAATTAATTAGTTCTTTTCTTACAAATTGGAGTTGTTGTGAATACCCATTTCCCTTTACCTCCTGAAAACAAAGGAGCAAGTCAAAAATCGTATAACCAATTGCTTCACCAAACGGTTCTCCAGTAAAATATCTGTACCTTCCAATAGTATCTTGGCCGATCCAGGCCTCACTTCCATCGAATAATTGACATGGAAATAAGGTTTCTTCCTCTATATCTTTTAAGTTTGCAAATATCATCGGAAAAACATTGTATTCCATAACTGACTTTTCAAACTCATCATGACTTTTTACATCCCTTAACATGATTGAAGTGTTAGACTTCTGTTTCTCCCATTTAGCAGCCTTTTCACTTTTGAATAATTCGTTCTTGGCCAATGTTCTTTCCCCTTTAAATGCAGTGCGGTATGGATGGAATTCTCTTGATATTTTCATAATTGTTATTCTCCTTCTGTTTTCATTATTAGTCCTTTATGTTAAATGATGATTAAGAAAAAAGTGAATCCCTTTTTCTCATCATAATTTCATTTTATTGCCTAGCCTACGATTTGAATAATTTTTTGGGGCTTAGCTTGCCTAAGTCTTGTAGAAATTTAATCGGGCCTCATTTATTGCTGTAATTCTTTCAATTTAGGTTTTAGTAATGGGGGGAGTGCCAATTATCGTAGCATCTCCCATACCCCTCATCCAGTAGACATTCACCTATATATGAAGTCATTACGCTTCACAACGATTCCTACTTTAATTTAATTCCAGCAAACTCTACTGCTCTTGATTGTGACCCTTGGTATTTATGGACACCTTTGTCTCCAAATTGGCTTCCAATTTGGGCATTAAATTCACGTTGGGAAACTGATGTAAGTCTTGCATCTAAACATGCCTTCTTGTAAGTGTCGTAGAGAACTTTACCGGGTATATTTGCTGCTGAATCTAACTTACAATACTCATCGACGAACCATAAGGTACTATTATTGTCCTTCTTATATTCCTTCATCAAGTTTTTTGCAGCGTTACTTTCTGTAAATACATAGTTGTTTTCAGTCAACCTCTTCAAGCCAGCCATTGCCCACCGGACAATACCTTGCCTTTCTTCGTAAAGTGTATCTTCTAATTCTCGGTCAATATCTTCATTGGATATAATGTTTTCGAAGGGAATTAACACCAATCTTCTGTAGAATCCAGTTGACTGGTCAACTAAATTTGAGGGTAATTTGTTAGCGGCAAATAACAGGCGGGCAGTATTTTTGAAGTTAAAACCTTTTTCAAACTTATCATCGCCGAACATTCTGTCTCCGGAGACTAACGCCTTAAATGTGGCTGTATCTCTGATGTTCCCTTGTGGAAGATCACCATACGAGTTCAATAATTTACCATACAATTGAACAGTACGGAACTTAGCTCCTAAATCTTGAAAAGGAACGTTCGATACATAATCCTCCCCAATAATTTTTTCAATAACCTTAATTAAGATTGATTTGCCTGTATTTCCAGGTCCATAGAGTAGGAATGCCTTTTGGGCTTTCATTTCGGTTGTTAATAGATAACCAAACATCTCCTGAACGGTTTTTGCATCGTCATGAGTTAACGATGCCTTGATATACTCAAAGAATCTTGGACATTTAGCACCAATCTCATACTCTACATTTAATTGAAAGGCTGTTTTGTAGTTATGATCATAGGGGCCAAACTCACCTGTTTTACAGTCATAAACGCCGTTTTCAAAATTGACTTTTCCTCTCATACGATCTGGATCTGTTAGTCCATCATCTCTAGAAACTCTCTTCAGTAGTAGTTTTTTGGTATCTTCAACATCTTTATTAGTGAGATACTTCGGTGACAGGTAATCCAGAATTTCGTGTTCAATTTCATACATGTCAACCTTCTTAAAGATACCCTTACCATGTTCCCTTGAATAAATCATCGTATTACACATGAGTAATTCTTTTTGCTTTAGCAAAGTTGATACCAGAACATTGGGCAACAGCCTTAGCCCACTATTAGTTTTTTCATAGTGTTCTGGGAGCTGTTCCGAATTCTCATCGACTTGACAATTCATTTTAAAATGATATTGTCTTATCTCATCCAATCGTGTTGACTCAACCCATGGACTTTTGGGTTTCCAAGTCGCATGTCCCTTTATAGGAACTAGATGATTACCGCTAGAATAGTTCACCTTGATATTTTTGAAATGCTTATCTATAACGGAAGAGCCCTTTACAATCATAACCAAAGATGTTCCAGCAATTTCCCCATAGAAATCTCCTTTAAGTGAATCAATGGTTTCTCTTGCTATAACACTTAATTCTCCTTCCGAAATCATCGCATTTAGAATCTCAATTGAGATGTAGGGATCTTCCTTTTTTAGGACAAGGCCGATTCCTGCATTTGCGTATTTAGGGGCATTTTCCTTCAGATCATGTGCAGCTTCAAAGGTCATTAGGTTAGATTGATCATTCACATCTACTGTTTCATCAGTTGTTGGATCCCAGGCAGTGGTTACTTCTTCTTTTCCTATCTGCTCAGTCTTTGTGCAAACGAAAATTTTTACCTCACTTAATTCTTTTGGTAATTCATGATTCATTGCTTGTTCTTCTATTATCATAATGGTTTCCTCCTTATATTGTGTAGTTCCTCACCACATCCATTGCCGTTAGGCAATATAGCAAGAAAATTATAATGGGGTTTCCCCCATTACTAATGTTTTATATAAGGTTTAAATGTTTCCGATATTTTATCTACTATTATTAGTTTGTCGTTTTCCCTTGATGTCATCCAATAATCATCAACAATTAGCAAAGGGATAGACATGTTGTTAGTATTATACAATGCTTTAATATTGAGGTGTTCCAATGATGCTTTAATATCTTCTTTTAGGAGGTTGTACTTATCTACCATTATTTTAATATCGAAGAGCAGCTTGAATCCTTGATCTTCCATTTCAATTAAATAAAGCTCTTTATCCAGTAGTTCACCCAAACTTAGGACATATCCTACCGCCTCATTTTCAAAATAAGTTGGATCATTAAAAAGTGTAACTTCATAGAGGTTAACAATCATTTTTCCGATTAACTGCTTTTGTTCATCAGACATAGGAACTTTTTCTTCCCCTATTGCCACAGCAATATCAAGTTTGTCTAAATCATCTGGAAGAACTAAAGCCATACTACCATGTATTGCCTTGTCATATATGTATCCCATATCTAGGCTTTCAAAGACTTCCTTTAAGGATAGACCTAATGCCTCAATAAGAATCATCACTATACTTAAACTTGGCTCTGTTCTTTTACCATTTTCAAGTCTGTTGAGATAACTTTCGCTTATTTGATGCCCATACTCTTCTACCACACTTACCAACTTGGCTAGGGACCAGCCCTTGGATTTCCTTTTCATCAGAATAAGTTGTCCAAATCCAGTTACTTTCATTCCTTCCAAGAATTCACCTCCTTGGAATTAATTTGCCTACCCATAATTTTATATTACCACAATTTTGCCTGTGGTCAATATCATTCTTGTTCGAGCGGCTAAAAAAATTTTTTAGTCCAATAAACAAGGATACGAAGGTCAGCATTTCAAAATACCCCCATCTAGGTGTTCTAAAGGTAAAGTTTCTTCCTTAACAATGAATAGGATACCCAAATAATGCTTTCAATGAACCATGACCTTATTGTACTACTAATTTGCCACCTGCCAAAATTAATAATGCCCTACCTCTCTTATTTGCTTCGATAACATGCAACTACTCCTAATCTACAGCATCTAGCTACTATTGGGTACGTGCCTAACCATAAACGAGTGAAACGAGTGGTTTGTTTCACTTTATCCATGTCTATTAAAAAGTGATATGTATTTAAAATCTCCATTCACATAAATCAAATAACTAGAATAAACCGTAACCACAATACTGCAATTTATGGAATGAGGAGCAACAGCAACTTCTCTGTTAACTGTAACCCACTTCTAATAACTTATTTTATTGAATGAAGATCTTCTTGCCTTATACGAGTGAAACGAGTGCATGTGTTCATATTAAATATGTTTTTAAGTTACCCATTACCATGATAATTGATTACTTATATAAAAATCACCTATTAATGGTTAATGTCAACCTTTGTACCTAAAGAAATATTTATACCTCCAACGAGTAAAACGAGTGTATATTTTATATCTATAGATGTAGGCTATTATATAGTGTATCTTTCATTTACGTTATTGAAGTCTAAATAAGCATAGAAAGAACTTAAAGGAATAATCCCTATAAGATAATTAACAACATTTTAAATTGCAACCATTACTATTGAGAATCGTTACTCGTTTTACTTGTCAAGGAAATGGGTTTATCCTTTTAAACTAATTAGTTGAAAAGTAATTTGGTTGAATACTATCATCTCAACTGATGATAAAGTGCTTTTGCATCAAGGGAATCTTTTTTCCATTTTATGAAAACCAATCCCTTAATTAGTGAAAATCTCCTTTTAAGGATCAATAAAAGGAATACAAATAGAAACCACCCAAGCGATTCAAAATTATTGTAAAAATAAATTAAGTCTATACACTCGTTTCACTCGTGAGTAAATGTGCCATCCTTTTAAACTAATTAGTTGAAAAGTTCTTTGTATGAATAGCTGCTAGTCAACTCTATGTATATAGTGCTTTTCCCATTATGGGAATCTCTTTTCTGTTTAATGAAGACCAATCCCCTAATTAATGAGGACCTTCTTTTAGGATCCAATAAAAGAATTACAAATAGAAGCAAAACAAAGAGTTAAAGTATCTTGGATATAGATTTAGAAAATACACTCGTTTCACTCGTATGAAAAGAATCTGACTGTTACCCCAACTTAATTAAATAAAGTTCCCTTTGTTCAATACCTATCAGCCAACTAGGTGTAAAGTGTTTTTGACATTAAGGGAATCTTTTCTTTCTAGGGAAGACCAACCACCCGATTAATAAAAAAGGCCGTTCACGATTCAACAAAAGGAGCTAAAAAAAAGAAACAATGCAAGTAATTCAAATATTTTTGTAAAAAGTAGATTACATTAATACACTCGTTTCACTCGTTCATACTATTTTTAGAGCAAAATCATTATATGGTTCAATAGCATGTTGCTGCACCGATATAATTGTTCTACTATTACATAGAACCTCACGCTTCCTATAAGTAAATGAATGAAGCATTTAATCAATGTTTACAAGGGAATACAGGCCTCATTAACAATAAAATCATTACATCCTAAGAAAAAGTTCATAATAGACCAAAAGAAAAGGACCGGGGGGAACCGATCCATCAAATAAATGTTATTTTTATATTAACTGACCCCTAATGCCTTAAACACCGCATCAATTGGATCAGAATAAAACACAGGCTGCACTTTTACCAATAAATCTGGTGGAACTGTCTGCAAGTCCATAACTGATGCTGCAGGTATTAATACTTTTTTGGCACCTGCATCTACGCATACTTGTAAAGTATTTGCAAATTCCTCCACTTTGGAAATAGTGCCACCGACAGTCATATTACCTATGACGACCAAACTCTCCTGCGTTGGCTTTCCTAACGCTCCAGAGCAAAGACCAATTAGTTCAGCAATAGCTAACTCATCCGTTAGACCAATTCCTTGTAGATCACTTATGTGCATGAGGTAGTCTTTTGTTTTAGTGCTAATGGTATTACTAATGCTTTTGCTATTAGCCGTAAAGAAACGAAATGCTGTATCAAGGCTTTCTTTTGCTTCACGGTTGGAACCGACACCTGACTTATCAAATTTACCTGTTCCACTAACAACTTGATTTTCGAGCTTATAGATACCAATCATGCCAGAATGACCATGCCCAGCAACATAAACATGCCCCGGCTTACCCATACCTTCTGGTATTAATTTGCCTCCACCTTGCTCTGGAACTGACACATAATGTTCTTCAAGAGTTTCCTTATCAATATAAGAGAACATTACATCGTAGAACTCCATACCGCCAATTTTCTTCAACTGTTCTTTAACCCTACGGCGACCTTCAAGAGCGTATTCCAAGACCTCACTGACTTCTTCCTTTGTAAATTCGCCATGAGGATAAAGGAGCTTTAACATACCAGAAACTGTTTTTCGGATTGCATTTGTATCACGTTGGTTTAGATTGTTTCCAAGTTTGAAATAGCGATCAATCGCATCACTGAAAGTCCGCTTCCGCATTTCACGGAAAAACTCTGCAATGTAATCCACTATAAAGCCATATTTTTCGGTAATAAGATCTGGACGCATCTTTGGAATTTCCCAACCAGGCAGATAATAGTGCATCCGATCAAAGAATGCCGAATCATTTGCCATCTCTTCTGGGAATGGTGCAAACAAGTGTGATGTTTTAATTAATGTGTCCACGCTTTGATTGATATTGCCGACAAATACCATAGCAGCAGAGGCATTCTTCTCTTCTTTGCCTCTAGCAAAAGAACCTGATGCCATGTAGTCTTTCATGATTTGAATGCCATCTTTATCTTTAAAGCGAATACCAGCTACCTCGTCAAAAGTAACACAGTCCCACATCCCTACAAGTCCTACTTTTCTCGTAGACATATTATAAAATAGATTTGCTACGGTTGTTTGTCCACCCGAAACGAGAATTGAATTCGGTGATAGTTCCTTATAGACATGCGATTTCCCGGTACCACGTGGCCCGAGTTCACACATATTGTAATTGTTTTCTACAAGGGGAACCAAACGTAGCAACAAATGCCACTTTACCCGCTCTTCTAATTGTGTAGGTTCCATTCCTATAGAGCGTATTAATACATCAATCCATTCGTCTTTTGTAAAGCTCTTTCTCCCTTCAAATACCTCATCTATATCCATATTAGGCATTTGAATCGGCTGTAAGCTACTAACATTAAAAGGATTAGAATTCCGTACCTCTTCGTCATAAAAATAATCAATTTTAACCATGCACCAGATGCCCCCGACAAGGAGCTTATCAAACTCTTTCACATACATGGATGAAATAGGAACACCTTTTAATCCTAAGTTGGAGAACTCGGCTTCGTAAGTATCAATCTTCGGATTTAATGCCACTGTTACCTTATCTATAACAGAGTATTGACCATATTCCCGTATACGAGATTTAATCTTCTCTGCCTCATCAGGACGAACGAAATTTTCGGAAAGAATCTTCTTCACTCGTTCTAGCCCTTCACGAATACTGTCCTCATCATCAGTTGCAGCATACATTCCAAGTAAATACTCAAGTACATAAATAGGGACGTTTGCCCCTTCTTTAATAAGATTGGTTAAATCTTTACGTACAACTCTTCCGGCAAAAACGTCATTCAGTTTTTTATCTAAATCAACAGTTAATCCTTCATTCATATTTTCTTCCACTCACGGTCCCCCTCCCTCTTAAAAGTCGAAATCACTGATAATACCCAAGTTGATGTTAAACGGTATTTTCTCCACTTCAACACTTGTCTCTGTATCCCTAATAGTCAGGTAATACGTTTTATTTCGATCATAAGGAATGTTCTTCAATACAAACCTTATTTTGAAAGTACGATCAGCAGGATTATCAAATGGGCGATCTCCTATAATTGTTTCCTCGTTAGATATTACTCTTCCTTCCTCATCAGCCATATAGATGACTACAGTTCGAGGAGTTGTCTTGTCCTCCACCTTTTCGGTTTGGAAAAATTCAAGATTAAAAATGCTATTGGTTATCTTACGAGTAGTATTCGTAAGTTTAATATCTACTTTTTTAATGGCCTTAGCACCTTTTTGCCCAGTACGTTTGTTTTTAAACGTTAATAGTGGGATAACAATCTCTTGCAGACTTGCACCACCATGAACAAAATTAATACCTGATCCTTGCATTTTGTATCTGAGCGTTGCCTTTGGCAAATACGCTGTTAATTGCTGTTCATTTTTTATAACAGATGACAGATTTATAGCCAATTGTCCTGACACTTCACGCTGCTCTTGTGAAAGTATATAGCGACGTTTAACTTCAATATTATCTATTGAATCTTGTCCAATCTTATCGCTTTCTTCTAATTCATCCCTTTGATAAAGGAAACCATGGTCAGCCGTTATATATACATTCGTTCCACTTAAATCATCCCGAATAATTTTAACTAAATCATACAATTGATTTAATGAGGTTTCTACTGCATTAAATGTATAGACTTCTGTTGATGCCTTATCTCCCATTGCATCAATCGTATCATGATAGATGTATATGAGTTTTTTACCCTTAAAGGTTTCTCTTCTTCCGGCTTTATTCATTGCTAGTACATCTTGAAAATGAACAGCAATGCTTTCTGCCACTTTAGATTCAATAATCTTTTTCCGATTTTCCAAACCAGAGGAATCTTTTCCATCAACAAATACCCTTGCATTTGTATCTATGTCTATTTCTTTGTGTGGTAGGAGTGAAGGCATCCCTAGCTTTGTAATAGAAGGTACTACTCCAAGTAATGTTTCCACATCACAAACACCCATTGTCTCGGTATTAAGACGATCGGCCAGCTCAACACCTATTTCATAACGCATCGCATCTGAAACAATAACAAAAACTCGTTCCCCATTTCTAACTTTAGAGTCAATGAATGAAGAATAAAAGTGTTGCTGATTTTTGATACCAGGTAATGACCAGTCCTGTGTCATTTCAGACTCAACCGCTTGGGACCAATGTGAACTCAACTCACCCATATACCAGTTTGTATATAGATTTTCTACCAGCATTTTTAACTTTTTCAATAGATCATGATTACTTTCTTCATCATAAGCCACATAAAACTTACGGTAATATGTATCCATTAAGTGATAATCATTTACATACGCTTGATACAAATCAATAGCCCGTCCCTGTGGAATACCTTGCTGATGCTCTTTATAAAACTCGTGTATCTTCACAGTGTAGTAAAGTGCTTCATATATGGAAGCAAAGTTATCATAATAATGCTTTGCTCGTCTCAATTTGATGAGTTTCGTGTATTCATCATAATCCTCAAGTTGTGTAACCAATCCATTAGCTATGTAAATGATGATTGCTCGGTCGACATATGGAAAAGTATCCGCCTGTTTAAAAGTTTCAATTGGAAGATTATTAATTATGTTCGAAAGTTGAATTTCCTGTTCAGCCATCTTCGCATATTCATCAAATACCATATAATCAGTCTTATGGTGCATCCAATGGTCAATAAACACAACTGCATTCGTTTTATTTCGATTGGATATAAAATCACCAAGCACATTTAGATTTTCTTCTCCAACCGATTGACTGAATGCCGTTACTACAAGATGGATGAATAATGTTTTTAGACTCTTCTTCTCCCGTTCATAACCATAGTGATTAGAAACATAATTCCAGAACACTTCAATATCAAAAAACTTCTCCAAAAGGGAAAGGAGTTTATTCTCCTTGTCATCCAGAGTATCCATTAGTACAGCCTTTAAAACTTCTTCAAAATCCGGTGTTCTAACGTTACATAAAACACTCATAATTGATTGTTCAATGATACCTTCTGAATATGTTTCTATATTTAGTGCAGAGAACTTTCTGAAACGCTCCTTATTATTAAAGAAACGTTCATACTTTTTGATTGTCGCTCGAAGTGATGGGTCTATATTCAACTCACTTAAAATAAGTGAAATTCGATCTGCATAGAACGTTTTTGAATAAAAAACAGTATCTGCTAACCAGTTGTCTTCCACACCCAATTCTATATTTGTATATATCAAGTATGGAGACTTAGAATCTTCTTCTTCAAGCAAATATTTCGTCTGAAACTGGTTACGGTCTGTAAGCGTATGAACCTTTACTTTATCAACGGTGAGCTGTTCAATGTCCTCAGTGAACTCATTATCTTTATCAACCCAGAACACAATTTTCCGTTGTTCCCCTTCTTTTAATGGCTCATTGAATATATCAGATAAAGCAGCCTCAATCTGATTTATTTTCATTCCCTTCACCTACCTTCCATTATCATTATAGTGCAAAGATACATCAGCAAAACGCCAATGTATCCTCGTTAAAGTTAATTAGATTTTTGCAACCAGTCCTTCAAATTTTTCATAATTTTCTTTAACTCCATCATCTAAATTTATTTCAATTTGCATATCTGCCATATGATGCAACAATTCATCATACTCTTTTAACTCTTCAATCTTCTTGTCTAACGTTTTTAATTCCTTTTTAGCATTACTAATTTCCTTAGCAGTGTAATCACCTTCAATAATGCTCAACAAATCCTTCTTCTCAGCATCAAGGCGGATTTGATATTCATGCAAATAGTCAGTACGAATACGAGATAACGTTGTTTTATCATAACGGTGCATATAAATTAAACAGTTAAACGCCTTTTGTTTACCAGAAGTAAATAACCAATAAATCGGCCGTTTATTATAATTCTGTACATGGTCCTTAAAGAAGTCATTTAGAAAATATCGTCTTATTGTTTCTTTAGCTACTTCACCTTTTTTCTTACCAAGTGTATTTCCAATAAATTCAAGGTTTTCAATTAAAGAATCCTCTCCAAAAGTAACTTTTACAAATTCAATAAATCTTGACACGATATCATCTTCAAAATATGCACCAGGGAGAATTGGAAGTATATTATCCTTATCTGCCTTTAAAGTGGAGTATCTGGCAGAATTAAAGTCCCCTCCTGCGAATATTAGGCCTTCTTCATCTAAAGAATATCTGCCTAAAATACAACCAACGGCATAGGAGATAAACGATATTATTTCTCTTTCTTTATCTGCTAACCTTACCGTTACATCTTTATCATCTACTTGGGGGCTCATTTCTTCATTTAAGGAATATATATCAATAAATATTTCATTTACTTTTTCCTCATTTAACTTTAATTTGGTAAATTGCTCTTCCTTCAGTTTTTCCCAGTTTTTATAGTTTTCTTCTATGGATATATTTCTATCTGATATCAAAGGATGTCTCCTGAATTCCCACGAATTTTCATAAGAGTCCCAGTCAGATTTTGATAAATTGATACATTCTTTACTCAATTCATCAATTTCTTTTCTAATATCGTCATTTTCATTAAGAATCACAGGAAGTTTTGAAATATTTTCAACTTGGAAATTTAATGTAGGATTTTGCAATTTTAAAAATTCAAATGTTAATTTGCTACAAAGAAAAGCTGTTAAATAATACTTATCTTCCGTTTCAGGAAATACCGAAGAACCTGCAACATCGAATAAAAATCCCCTTGGAGAAAAACGCACACCAAATTTAGATGAACTAATAAAAGACCAAGTAATTGATTCTTTAAAATAAAGTCTTGGTTCACGTAATCTATAATTACTATTTCCAAGGTTTTTTATGGCATCCCCTTCATTTTCCATATTTATTACATACTCATTATTACCATACCATTTTCTGAACTCGCCACCTTTGTTATAAGGGAACCATTTATAACCATACTTATTAATATCTGCGAATTCAGTCATGTTAAATCCAATTTTATTTAGAGGAACTTCAAACCAATATCTTAAAAAAATAGTATTGTTACCTGTTTGTATCCCTGTCTTCGGTTCAGCAATTTCACTTAATCTAACTTCTTGATTGAAGATGTCTCTTACTCTTTCCGTTGCCCAGTAGGAAAGTGGATAACCTGGTATCTCCTTAAACACCGATGTTAATGTAGAGTATCTATAAGGAACATTAGGATTTGCTATCGCCTCTTTAACTTTTATGGGCTGGTTTATTGCCCCTGGGAAATCTGAAAGTTTTATAAATTCACCAAAAATTGGGATATTATAATTTCTGAGCGTAAATGTACATATTGGAACAGTAGCTTCTTCAAATCCAGAATATTCTAATTGCACTAAACTACTTATATTTTTATTATCTATTATCATACTTCTTAACTTCTCATAAGAAGATATAAACATCACCACAAAGGGAGTCATGAAGCCAATTTGACCATTCTCTTTTGTCATTGAAAAACTGTATTCAATAAACATTGAAAAAAGATCGGCTTTTGAATCTTTATATTCCAATTCAGCATAATCAACCAACTCTTTATTCATATATCTATTTCCAACATAAGGTGGATTGGATACTAATATATCGAATTTTTCGTTCATTATTTTGGCCTGCTTTATTAACTTTGGTAATAATTCATACGTTTTCTTTCTAACCTCTTCTTGAAAAAGGTCTTGTACAGGACTTTCCTGTATTTGTCTTAGTCTTTCTTCAAAGTAATTCATATCAAATTCTTTTGTTTTTATTAACGATCCAATAGACTTGGCATTTTTAAATTGATATATGAAACTCTCTGTCTTTTCATAACTTTCTCCACTATCTTCTCCTGCTATATATGATATCTCTTCAATATGAAAATCATTTGTTTCTTGAATAGAAGCTAAGTGCAATTCTAAACCTTCTCTTTCAATACTTCTAAAGAATCGGTTATTGTACTCTAATGCTTTCATAACAACAGAGAAACATGCAAGTTGATATGCTCGATCATCAATATCTAAGCCATAGAGATTATTTTCTATAATTAATCTTGGGATTTCTCTCTCCATATATCCACATTTACTATATATTTCATATAAGACATCAAACATATATACAAGGATATGTCCACTACCCATTGCAGGATCAAAACACTTAATGTCTTCTACTTTAAGCTCTTTATTGATATAAGGAGCAAGTTTGTCCGCAAAATCTGGTTCAGGATTCTGGTTTTCAAGGTAAAATTCCCAATTTCCTAAAAGATCTCTATGTTCAGGATGCGATTCAAGCCAATAACGACCTAATGAATTCTGTACCATATAGTGTACTATCCAATCAGGTGTAAAAAGTTGTGTAGCAAAAGGTATTTCCTCTGTTTTGTACTTCTTTTTAGCTTTAATTACCCTATCTTTCTCGTCAGAAATATAGTATTGATACAACCAACCAATGACTTCAACCTTACTCCAATTATTCTCAGGAATAACCTCAGTATTAGTCATTTGGCGAACAAAAGAATCAGTTGCAAGTAGCCCCTCTGGAAATAGAATTTCTCTATAGTCCTCAATAGTTTCGAACATAAATGGCATATAACTATTTAAGTCATTACAATGCTTAATAATAAGATATTTGAACAATTCCTCTGAGTTATTGTTCATTTTTAGCTCATAGATATATTCCTTGTCCAAATCTAAATCTAACGAAAGTGCTTCTTTCATCATGTCTGGCTCTGTACTACCAGCATTAGTAGATGAAAGCACCCTTACTTTGGTTGGTAAATAATCATTTACCTCCATAAAGCGTAAAGCGGTGAAACGGTTAAACCAAGTATAAGCAACTTCCTCCATTACTCGCTTTAATCCAATTTGATTAATACGCTCAATTAATCTATCTCTTTGAGTCTTTTCTTCCTTTAAAAGCTGTCTGCCATCTATAAAGATGGCATCTGAGCTTTCAATGTCCGCTTTTTTTATGTTGTCTTCCGTAATTCCTATCTTCATTGCTCTTGCTTCGACCTTTTTCAACAGCTCTCTTCGTGCATTCGTAGCAAAAGTCTTGAGTGCAGTTTTATTCATTCCATTCACCTCAATTACTCTACAAACTCAATTTGTTTATTTTCCTTAATAATCTGTTTTAGCTTATTGGACAAAGCATTGATGTACTTATCAACATCATCTTCAGTAGTTAATGTTTTAACATTAACTAATTTTGTTACCTTTACCGGTTGCTTTTGAATGGTCGGCTCAACAGGCGATACAGGAGGATCAACTACTTCACCATCAGGACGTTTTCTTTGTTCTTCTTCCTTTTTATGTTTCCATTCGGCAATTTCCCGCTCGATATACCTTTCCATTTTTTCTTTGAAGCTGGTGCTTTGAGAAACTGTTGCATCAACTTTATAAATATCAGTAAAAGCATCTACATTTGCATTAAGTTCTTGATAGTATTGATTTACTCGTTCTTTCGTTTCATTGGATACACCGTATTGTGATGTCAATAATGATAAGTAATCACTATCATCTTTTAACTTTTTGTGAGCATTTTCCCTTTTCTCATTAAGAACAGCATTAATCTGTTCATCCATTGCATGAATAAGCTCAGGAATGTCCTTTATCTTTTTGTAAGGTATAGAATCCTGAAGAATGGACTGTAGATTATTAATAATTCCTTCTACCTCTGCACCGACCAAATAGGATTTACTTTCATCATATTTTCGTATGGCCGCCAATCCATCATCAAAAATTTTCTTCTGATCAGTACCGAAGAAACTTTTGACATAGACAATATCCTCTTCCCAATCAAGTAAGTCGTCTTCTAATTCCTTTAACTTATTGAAATAAGATACATTATCTAAGCCACTATGGAACTGCTCAAAGTATTCTAATCCTTTATCGAGCAAACTCATACCAGGATACTTTCTACCTTCATAACGGGCTTTATATCCCTTAATTTCGTCTATCTGTTTTTCAACAAGTAGACGAATGTCCTTCAATAGTCCATCTTCATCATCAGCTAAATCTGTTTTATTAAAAACATCTTTACAAATACTTTTAGCTGTTTTAATTAGTTTTTCATCAACTTTTACCCTCTTCACTACAATAGCTTTGTCGGCTTCCTGTGTCTTAGTAAAAATCGTTACAAGTGCATTCACATTATCTTCAGGTTCTAAGTATTCTGCATTATAACGAATCCGAATACGTTGTTCTTTTAATAAATGTGCAATCATTCCTGCTATATCAAGCGTTTTCCAACCATATGGTTTGTCCGCAAAACGATCAAATAAAATTTTTACTCTTACTTGTTTTTTCAAATCGTCTTGTAAGCTGATAAAATCAGACACTTCCCGTTTAGCCAAGTCATTAGGATTTACCTTCAAAGTTTCTTCAAATGACAATTGTTCATCGTTTGAAGCAAGGATTGAAATTAGAGCTCGTTCATTATCTAAGTGTTCCTTTACATAACTTAGTTTTGTGTAAACATTATCGACTAGCATTGTAAAAGCAGCATTTATTTTCTCACGAACAGTTGATCCTTTAATTTCTACTTTATCCCCATTAATAAAGAAGGCACTATCTTTAATTGCATCCTCTAAAAGCTCACGAACCCTTCTTCTACGTTCACGAACTTCCGCTTGTTTATTATTCAAGATGTTTTGAATGTTTTCAGGAAGTTGCGTAATATTCGTTTTCTTACGGAATTCCTCAATCCGCAATGCTTCTCCGATTTCCTCGATATAAGCCTCATTGCCACCAAGTTTAATGATCATTTCCCCGTTACCTGAAGTCATCATCATTAATTCTTGCTCAGACTTCTGGTAATGGTCTGATAATGGAGAAAGAATTTGCATTCCTATATTGGATGTTTGGTTTCCATAGTTTTTCTCATCCATTTTCTGATTGTAGGTAAATGAGTATTCACTGTTGTAACGGAAACGCTTTTCATCATATAGGTCTTGGAAAATATAGTTTGCTAACTCCCGCTTAACGATGTCTTCATCAATATTTAGAGATTTAATTTCCCTGTTAATGTCTTGTTCGTCATCTGTTAAAAAGATAAAATTATCCCCATTTTTCTGTACCAACGTTTGGGAAATTAGCTTACGCAAAGAAACTTTAATTTTCTCTTTAAGCTGTAACTTATCCTCATCAATATGAGTAACCATTAGCGTAGCAATATTATCGAGATTTGCTGGCAGTTCTTTTACATATTTAATCATGAATAGAACCTTTAACAGATCAATGTTAAAATCATCATCTTTTAGGGCTGGATTTTCATAAGCACCTTCGATAACTCTTGAAATGGATGGATTCAAAAATTCCTTTATCGTGTCATAGAAGGCATAGAAAGGTATAAGTGTACCTTCTTCAGCATTCTTATATTGAAGACCAGCTTCTTTAAATGCCGATAACATGGAGCGTTCCCCTTCAGATAAATGCTTACCAGAAGAGCCATGTTTTCTTACTTGCTCAAAAACGTTTTGTAACAACTTAAATTGATAAGGCATAAAAGGATACACATCTGCAAATTCCTGTTCATTGTCAAACCCACGTAAATCCGCTGTGCTTTCTCGGAAACTAATTAAGTTCTTTAAAATAGCACTTTTTTCAGGATAAAGAACCTTCAATTTGTCATTAGCAAAGTCCTTTTTCAATAGGATACGTTTTTTGATAACTTCATCAACCGAGATGGATGATAGAGAGAGTCTTGTATCGAATCGCCCTTGGATACGGGAGAAGTCATCACCTTTGACTTTAATTATGCTATCAATACTCTCTTGAGAAGTAACCATAATCCAGACCTTACCCTTACAGTGGGTTCCAAGGTCTTCAGCCACTGTCTGCAAATTCAACATCAAACTACGGTTATCACCGATGTATTGGCCGATCTCATCCACGAGGAAGATAAGGTGGAAGTTTTTCCCCTTACTATTGATGTACTCATTTACGTCTTTGGCAAACTTTTCAATACTAATTTCGAAATTATTTACACCATTTTCAAACCAATTCCGAGCAGATTCTTCCGTCATATCGGTTACTTTCGTTAAGGCACCAATGACAAAGTCCGCATCAAAGTAAAAACTATTACGACGTTCTTCCCATGCTTCACCAGCTAATGACTTAAATTCCGCTTTAAACGCCTCATAGACTCCCTGTTTATCCAGGTACTTCTCCATTTCAGCCACACCAGGTATATCTCCGTAATAGCCACGATGCTCATAAAATACCTTCATGAAGACTCTCAAAATAGCGTCTTCCTTGGATTTATTGTCAAGTGAACCCTTGGAATCAATATTGAACAGAATAGTTTCTGTTTCTACATCGGCAGTACGTTGCATATTCGCATAAACAAGTGGATCCTGCACTTTATCTTGAAAGAAGTCAATTGCTTGTTTTCCATTGATTTCTTTATTTTCTAGCAAATAGGCTAGTATCTTCAGAAAGTGTGATTTACCAGAACCAAAGAATCCAGAAATCCAAACACCCATCTTATCTGTTACACCATTAATCCCTTTTTGATAGTTCTCATAAAACTTTGAAAGGTGTTTTTGCAGCTCACGGGTAACGACATACTCGTCCAATTCCTGAAAAATATTTTCTTCATCTTGTTGAGCTACTTTAATGACTCCACGAATATCACGTTCAATGTCTTTTTGAAACATATCTTTAATAATCATCTAAATTCCCCCTATCCCTTTTAATCGACTAATCGGAAAGCCCGGTAATAATTATCATCCTTAAATTTTCCAAACAATTGTAATGATTGCCCATCATATTTTCCAGGAAAAAACATGATAACTGGTACATTGTCCAACACTTCTTGCAAGTTATTTAAAATATTGTGGGAACGAACGAATGGATAAACCTTTCCTATTCCAGTGAGGAACACCACATTATAGTCTCCCATTTGTTCTTTAATTTTTCTTAGAAACACTTCTGGCTTAGCAAAAGTCGTCATCGCTTTAAACAATTGGTCTTTTCCTTGACGTTCTTCCATTTCAAAAATCCGTTCGAAGATCCTTTTATCTTTTGTAATTTCTAGCAGCATTTTATATAAATCAAACTCAATAATTCTCCGGTTAGATCCTTCATAACCAAATTCTTTCTTAATATGCTCAATATAATCTCTTACCACAAGTTCATCTTGTGGCTCGTAGTCAAATACGTAAAAGCTAATTTCATTACCCAGGCCACGTCCCTCTATGAATTTATCCTCTTTAATTTTCGGTATAATCTGATCCAGTCTTGCATTCAAATTTGCCACATATTCACCCCCTACTCACCCATTGCACGTATATAACGAGCATCACCAATTTGAGTGAGATGATTTTTTATCTGTTCATCAATAATTAGCCTGTCTAACTCTTTACCTTTTCTGGTTCTTAACATTCCGCTTTCATACAATACTTGCATGTAAGCTCTTTTTAACTTTTCAACATTAATATCGCTCCAACTGGCTACCTTTTCACTTTGCTCCGCCTTAGAGGTGAAGAAGAGATTGATGTCCTTCTTTTCTATTAGATAATCATTATTATGTAGCTTTTCCCCTATTACCTCATCCATGAATTCAAAGAACAGCAAATCAGTCTTCATAATGGCATACAGATTAAGGGCTTTTCCCGTTTCAATGGAACCTTCTACCATTAAAGCAGCAAGAGTTTCATCAATAGCTTCTGCCCTTTTCATAACGGAAGGTAGTGCTCTATTGATTCTCCCTTGATTATTAAATTGAAACAGATTTTCTTCCTTTACTTTTTTTCTAATTTCATCCTTGGCTAAGCCCTGTTGTTTCAATTTTATAACCTGTTTTAGCTCAAAAAGTAAAAAGGATGCTCCATTTAAACTCGAAGAATATTCTAATTCCATTGTCATACAACCAAACCTTTCAGACAAGACTTTTTACCTACTTATTTCCAATACCTTTTCCACTACAACCAAACGTCTTTTACCACATTGCTGCTGGACTACTTTTGTGAACTCATTGTCCTTTATTAGTTTTTCTTGATTATGTTCATAAAGATTTTTAATTCCATTTATTAGCTCATTCTCTTTAATCTCTTCTTGCCAGTAGGAATCCACTAGCTTGTTCAAATCAACAGCCAAATCTCTCTGTGTACGATAAAACATTTTTAGTTCCACAGGGTTCACCTCTTGCAATTTTCTTACTTACCTCTTATTTTAGTCTTATTCAACCTGGAACTCAATTCCAACTGTCGATTATTAATTGCTTTTCTAAATTCATCCTCATTTTGTACTCAGATAGGCCTAAATACAGACTTTAAATGCTTCCAAAAACTTAATCTTCGAAGTACCATTTTATACGACTCATATTATGTACTCCAATCAGTCCCAATGTAGACGTTATGGATTTCTATTATTATGCTTTTTAAAATAGCAATCTGTCACAACAAGTAAAAAAGCTACTGAAAATAAATTCAGTAGCTACTCCTACAATTAATCTGGAATCTTTTTTAGTGCTTCTTTGTTTTGTAATACCTGTTTAACGTAATCCTCAGCTAATTCAACTAATCCAAAACCATTGACAAGTATGTTCAACTTTGTAGTCATTTCACAGCCTCTATAGCCTTTAATTAACCTAAAAACGAAACTTGGTGAAAGGTTTGTTTTATCAGCGATATGCTTTAGACTGTATCCTCGCTCTACCTTTAGCTGCTCAATAAAATCACCAAAGTGATTTTCAATCCGATCAATAATTTCTAAATTGTCCTTTTTCTCCATTACCATGTCCTCCTATTTACTAACTGATAATAAAATCAGTTCCTGTTTTGTTATAAGACCTTATATACTAAGCACTAGCTCAGTCATTTACTACTAAAATAAAACTACTTTTTTTCTAAGGAAATAGAATATTTTTCAACCAGTAATCTAGTATAAATAGACACAAATTTAAAGGGGGAATCATTATGGATACACAAGAATTCATGGATTTATCCGCATTAGAAAAAGTAGAAGTAGCAAATAAGATGCTAAAGGAAGAGGAGGTGGACCATTTAAAAAATGTGGCTTCTAAATTAGGCTTTTCAGAATCTACCTTCTCGAAAATCATGAGAAACAACTCTTCATACCAGTACAACAAAATTAGCAAGCAATATGACCGGATTCTACCCATTGAAGAATACAAAAAAATTCTCCAATCAGGTTCAAACGAAGTCAAGGCTGAGGAAACACTACAGTTTGTTGCTGAACATCTTGAAAAGTTAAAGCAACTATTGCACTCTTATGAGGATCAGTTGATTCTGGAACCAGAGATTTATGATCCGAACAGCAAAACAATCACTAAAACCATTCAGGTAAATGAGGGCATCTATAAGGAATTCTCTGACTTGTATTCAAGCAAATTCTTGCACATTCGCCTCAGAGAAATCTACAGCAAATGTCTACTGGATTTCATCAGAACCTACCAACCTAAAAAGACCCCTGAAAATTAAAAATCAGGGGCTTCAATTATCTATTCTGCCATTCATGTAACAATTCAATTACTTCATCATGTTGAAATTCACTCCAACTATTTTCAGCTCTTCGGAAGCAATCTTCATCAATCTTCGCTCCCTTTTCAAGGAGCTTTTTGCAAACCTCGTAAAATCCGAAATAACAAGCAATTTGTAATAGGGTTCGCCCGAGCTGATCCGTTTCATTAACATCAACATTTTGTTCACCAAGTAACTTCTTAACTGTGTCTAAATCGTTCATATACACCGCTTGGAATAAGGAATCATCCATTGATTATCCTCCCTTTATCATTATCTATAAATTTTCAAGTCTATCTTGAATCACTCTACTGGTACATAACCCATTACATCTCTAAAACTATGACTTAAACAGGTCCCTAACGAATTTCCCCAAATCGTCGTCGCTCATACTCGGGCTACTCGCAGCAAGTTCTATTGCTTTTAATCTTGTACTTTCAATTTTATTTAATTGTGAAGATTGTTTAGCCTCCCTATCTTCCTTTTCAGAAACCTTTGCCCATTCTCGATATTTCTCATGATGCGATTTTGATATTTCCATGGCTTCCATAGGTGTTTTAATCTTCTTTCTTGCCCAGTCAATTGCTATTTTCCCCATGAAACTTTTGGACATTTTAGTGTCAAAAACCACCATGGAATAGTAAATCAAAACATTTAAAACTCCTTTAGGAAGACCATATTTGCTTACGTGTTCCAAGGCTTCATAGTCATCTTTTGAAGGACCAGTAACATCTGATAATTCATTCAACATTACTTCCAGAGTAACATTATTGAAATGTTGAATAAGTTCGTATTCTTTATCTCCTATATCCATAATTGTACTCCTTTACATCTGGTTTTTTCCTTTACCGTCTAGTAACATCTCCTACTTTCCATGTTCATTAATATAATCCTGTAAGAACACCTCTAATTCTTTGTCTTCGAGGAAAAAAAGATCTATATATGTGAGGGGAACCTCATATTTCTTAGAATCTAGTTCAAATCCTACCCGCTTTCCAAAGCCATTATTTTTAGACGAATATTCATGTTGAAATAAATCTATTAACTGAAAGAAACGCATATCTGGATTTGATTTCCATATTTCTCGTATTAGATCCAGCATAACCTTTATTCTTTCTGGATCTCTTTTCTTTTCATCATCCATGGTAATTATCACTCCTTTCAAACTTACTGTAGTATGAGTTTATTTTCATCACTCTTAACCTTTTAGTGTTTGCCCACGTTCAGGAAGTTACTTTTTATTTGCTAATTCTTTCTCTTCCAATCTTGTAATTGCCTCCATTGCCACAATTAAATGTTTTTCTTTGGGTTTTGAAGTGAAAAGGAGATATTGTGCACCTTTTCCAATTATCAATATTAAATTCCAAATTACTTTTGGCTCATTCCTCCATACCTCGTATCCAATAATCCAAGAAACCAAAAGAACCCAAGCACTATCACCAAATATCATAAATAGTAAAACATAACAGATGAAAAAGGAGATAACAAGATTTGTCCCGCAGTCATTATGGGTTCTCGGCTGCTTCTTTACTTTTTCTAACGTTAAATTTGGATCTCTCTCAAAAGCATTTGCTATCTGGTGCTCTGCAGCGTGGTACTGCCCTATTGATGTTGATTTTATGATTAAACAATATAAAACTAGAAAGAAAAGCAACATCTCTAGGCTGTTAATTGGTATGGTATATAAAAAAATTGAATTTGATCTTTCGTTGAATAAAAGCTCCATCAAAAACAAGACTATTACCATAGCTAAAAACCGCCTCCAGTATTCAATTATTAGATCAAATAACATAGAGAAGGATCGAACAAAAGGTATCTTCGAAAGAATAATCGTTATTTTCTTATCTCTATTTTTTCGTCTCGTTTCTGTTGTGATTTTCCCTTCCTTAAATCGGGCTACAACATGATACTTTTCTCCAGTAAAGGTTACTGAATTATAACCTGCCCTTCCTCCGTATATCTTCACATTCTATCTCTCCTATTGTCTAAAAAAGCAATCATTTTCGTCGATTGTCTAATTTAATAGATGTTTATGCTTTGGGTAAAACAAAGTTTGCCCACTTATTCTAACCGCTGCCTTTTTACCCAAATAAACACTTGACTAGGGGTTTACTCCCTTCTTTTCGATCTCAAAATAATTGTCGCAGAAAATGTACCTAATAAAGTAATGATCAGAATGGCAATAATGGACACAATTAATAACCACACACTAACCTCTCCCTTTAAATAAATTCATTATTCTTCCTTAAACAAATACCAAAATCTTCGTTACTTCATATCATATACTTATAAAACAAACCTTTATTTTCGAATAATGCTTTATACAGCTTCCGTAGCTCACCGTTACTTTCAAAAGACAGGAGCATTACCACCATTTGTTTTTTGACATCATTGGTCGCATTTTCAATCCAGTCCCATGCAGGTCTAGTTAATACTAGATTCTGATTTTCCTGCATTAATTTACTCAATACTTTGATTAATTGACCTTCTTCCTCTGCTTCCCCTATGATCTGCATCAAATTGGTCCTTTTAGCAATACCTTCTTCAACTGCATCTTTGATAGTTGTCATTGCCCTTATTAGACTATCACTTATCGAGTAGCTATTATCCCAAAACACCAGCTCATCTAAAGAGTCGATTAAATTCAAATCCACTTTAACCTTGTATTCCTCCTCAATTACTTTTAACTTTGCTCCTTTTTTCTCGAGCATATCAACGATCTTTTGATATTGTTTAATCACAACCTCTTCCAATCCGCTTACATCTTGAAATTTCTCTTTGAGAATCAATAAAATCTCGTTTTTTGGAATATACCTCCTGTTTTTTCTGCCCATGAAGCCCATATCTAGAAACATGCTTCCAAATTGTGATTCTACGGTGTCAGGAAGATCTGACGGCCTTATAGTAGCATTCATATTTTCTCTTATTTCTGGCTCTATAAATACCCACGAGGAACAGATGGCTTTTACAAACTCAATAGAACCAAACTGTGGGCCATTGTTATCAAAGCAACATATATCAATTAAATTTTCTAAAGGAAGTCCTGCATTTAGATACCTGATGATGATTAACTCAGCCCCAAGTTGGGCCGCACTTTCAAACCCCTGCAATTTTTTCGCAAAATAATTTCGAACTGTATCCATATTGAAATTTTTAGCAATATGGCCATCCACTTCCTCACTGTCGCCAATGGATAGATTATATAAAGCCTCAAGTCGTTTTTCTTCGTTATCAATTACATTTAAACGTTCTAATAGCTTAGATGGGTTAACTCTAACGGGCGGATCTATCGGTTTATCCAATATGGTATTTGCCCAAACCACTGCCTTTTGAGCCTGAGCTTTTGTGATGTCACCATAGACACAGGCAGATTTAGGGAAACGGCTCTCAATCAACGCAGCGATACTCAGAATGAAATTGTGATAATCTTTTCCTTGGGTCTTTGAATAAAATACCTCTTTAGCTCCCCGCTCGTCCTTATTTACAAAATTTAAAAGGATGTCTTCAGTCAGTCTCTCTTCCTTCAAGCTACTATATCTATCCAGATTAGAGAATAAAGTAAATCCCTCTCCTGTTTCCTTGCTATCCAAGTCTCCATTTACCTTCCAATACCTTCCTTCCCCACCGTATCCTTCAACATATTGCCCCTCTGCTCGATCCAAGACAAACCGTTTAAATCCGTTAACATTTTCCTCTTTTAGCGTTGCAAATGGATATGCCTGGATCAACTGCATCGACTCTTCAAAAACCCTTTGCCAATCTTCCTGATATATTTTATTTGGCATGACATCTAAACCTATATAGACACCCATTCTTATTCACCCTCATTAACATAGTCTTTTTATTGTCTCTTCTCTACATTCCAATTGCTTTTCTGGCTGCATTGTGAGAAGCCCTATAAAACGGGTTGAATTTCTTCAATTCTGCTCCCATATATGAAATATCCAATTCAATCGTCGGATAGGATTTTAGAAACAATAACTTCTTTTCATTTATTTTTTCCGCAACAGTATTTATCGTAGGATTTCTTTTTATAAGAATATCTGTTTCTTTCAACCTATCTATCCCATTCCAATCGCTGTATATTAGAACTTTTGAAGGTTGGTCAAACTCTTTACCCACTACTTTTTCAACTAGCATCAACGCAAATTCAACTGCTACTACTTCGGCATACACACTTCTCTTCCTCATTGCTTGGTTATAGTGCTTTTTGGATTTCACAATTGTCAGCCCCTGCCCAACAAAAACGACTCCCAATCCAAATATGCCGCCTGAGCCTTGCAATTCAGACCCGTCAACAAAAACTCGCAATGTCTCACTATCCCATAACCAGCTATCAAATCTCTCCTTAGCCTCCTTAGTGGGAGCTTTTTTCCTTCTCATTAGCTGTTGTTTGTAGTTCCCTATTGAATAGTAATTCACTTTTCCCATGTTATCCCCTTCACCCCCTTCCAGTGACTATAGGCAATAAAAAAGACCCGCCTCTATTAATTAGAGTGCGAGCCTTTTTGATATATTGGATTATTTTGTATTTTAATTTTACGGATCATTTTTATTCCTACTTTTCCCAAATGATTTATTAAACCCAATTATAGACGATGGTTTTACAGCAATCAAGTGAATACGGAATATTTTAACAATCTAATTCTATATGATTTACGTTTAATCTTATCTGTTTTCCGAAGGCATGACCTGCCAAATCTATGAGCTATACAACACTTTTCATTTGTCTTATAAAGGTTAACACTCCGTTCATCAAATGTTGAAATACCAAGCCTTGGTAGACGAAAGAGTGTTGTCATTGCGAATTAAATTTCCACCTACAATAATAGCATCATGTTAACACTTTTGTGGGGATATTGAAATAAAAAAGGGAACCAAACCGATATAGCAGTTGGCACCGACATTTTCGGGCGTGGAAGTAAAAGTAACAGCAACATATTAACTTAAACAACTCGCTGAATCAGTTCTACTGAATTGTTCTTAGGTGAATTAACTTTATTCGAAACTTCATATATCATCATTTTGGAAGCTACAAAAGGTACTAATAAAGATTTTAATTGATCCCCATCCTGATTTCGTGGGTGTAGCCATTCTTTTTGATGTTCTTTTGATAATATGGCCGGCATACGATCATGAATTCCTGCCATCAATTCATTTGGTGGTGTAGTCAAAATTGTACACGTATTGACCTTTTCTCCTGTTGGTGCAACCCAACTATCCCATAAGCCGGCAACTCCAAACAAGGAATCATCTCTCATTTTTATAAGCGTCGGTGTCTTTAATTTCCCATCACGTTTCCATTCATAAAATGCGTTCATTGGAATGATCCAACGTCTTTGATAAAAGGATTTCTTGAAGCTCGGCTTTTCATCAACCGTTTCTGACCGTGCATTAATCATTTTCGATGCCATCTTTTCATCCTTTGCCCATGAAGGGATAAGTCCCCACTTTAAATAACCCATCCGATTTTTTGTTCCATCATTAATAACAGAAACGATACTATGGGTGGGTGCGATATTATAGCTTCCCTTATAATCCGCTTCATTAAATATTTGCTGAATATCGAACTTACTAATTAAATTCTCGTAAGTAGCAAATAACGTGAAACGTCCACACATTGTATTCACCTCATTTTTTAATTTCTATACTTTATTATCCTTCAAAATGAGCTTCTAAGACGTTGTAAAGCGTTACAGGCTACCTTACGATTTCCACCTTATCAGCCACACGTACGTATCTGATACAACTCTCATTTTCGGGTGATACACCTAGGATCTTGAAAATCCCGACGAATCTATATCTATTAAAGCCAAGATTATCTCTGTATTTTGCAAATACAGCCCTTTCACGTCCAAAATTAACCTCCGCCATATAGTTTTCTTTTCTTTCCTCAACAATTGCATCATCCAGATGGGATTCATCAATATATGACCAATCCTCTGCCAAGAAATTAAGCCAGCCTCCAGCTATTGATCTGGCATCGCCATTTACAGTAACGGAAAGTTTAGGGCACCATAACCACATTTTATTTTTCACCTTAAAGAAACTCCGTTGATATCTCTTAGAGCTCTTTCCAAATACAGTATTTGCGATATCCTTTATATCCATGAACGATACATCATCATAAATTGATAAATGCTTTCGTTGTTTCAATTCCTGTAATTCCTCTTCGTATGTTTGCCACCTCAATGTAGCCTTTGAAGCCTTATCCTTGATAACCATTACAATTTCACTGATTCTTTCATTTATTTTTTCCAATGATTTGGTTGCATCTATTCTAAGGCATTGGAAGTCCTTGATAGATTCCTCATTAACTGCAGAAATTATATCATCCATTCTGAGTTTATCTTCTTTTTGATTGCCTTGATGGTATGCTTCATCCACTTCTACCCCTATGTGTAGTTGCGGGAAATATAGATCCATCAAAGCATGAGTTCCATTTTTGCGTTTAACGTATTGCTGGCTAACAGGTTTGAGATTCATGTCATCTAATTTATGCCAAATAGCAGTCAAAATATAATTCTCGTAATCTTTCCTTTTAGTACGTGAAAAAGTCTTTACTAAATAATCCCGTTTGTCCATCTTTACACCTCCCGATTAATTAAACCACTTCAATTTCCAGATCTTCATTGTTCAACTTTTGTACTTCTAGCTGCAAACCACACCTTGAACACAGTTTGTGTTATGACTATCTTATTACACCATAGTATAATTTAACCAATGAAACACTGAATTACCTTATTACCAAAAGGATGTGTTAAAATGGTATTAAAAAACAGTGAAATTATTGAAATGTACGGGAGCTATGTAGACGATTTTGAAATAAGTCCTTTTGAATCAGTTTATATGCTTCACATACGAAGTGGATTGGAAAAGGTCATAGATGAACTTACGAATGACGAGAGGATACAGCTAATCTGTTCTGACCTAAAATTAGTAGAAAATGCAAAGAGGATGTCAAAGCATCTTGAGGAGGCTTATGATTTTTCCCTATCGAATGAACCTTTAACAGAATGGTGGTGGCACTTGGATCAAGTCTCCAAAGGTAAGATTACATTTGAAATGGCGGCTATGGTCAAAGGTCAGGAGTAGTGGATCTGAATCCTTCTTGAGCAAAATAATTACACAACAGGGGATTAAGATGTCTACTGATTAGCCCACGCTTTTCTCAGTTGCTTAAATTATTGAATATGCCTAGTAAGAAGGGAAATTGCAATAGCCCCTTTCACATTTACTTCATACGTTCCACTGAATTTTACGAGTATTTTTCATAGTGTACTTGAAAGAGAAGGATTGACAGAGCTTTTTAACTTTTTAGTTAAAAAGAAGAATTGAACCCGCTATTGGATCCAGTCCGAATTGATATTGATTTTTGATTAATAAAACCGATTGAGTAAAGATTGGTTACATAATAGACCGCCCGCTGCTCTTCCCGCTTCCTTTGTCGTTTGGAAACAAACTATTTAACTGCAGGTACCGACTTTTAGCATTGGGATGAGGAAAAAGACAGCGATATATGATAGAAAAAAGTTATTACCGATTAAAGTCTTTTGTTATTCCAATGGAGAATTTCTTTCGTTAGTTAAATATGGTGATAAGAAGCAGGAAGAAATAGGGTAAAAATAGGTTCCAGAAACCTTTTGTTTAAGGAAAATTGGATATACATTTCCTTTTTATACGTCTATTTTATTGTATTTTGTGGTAAAATAAGAAAAGATTCGTGCTGTTAACACGTAGTCTCTAGTAGCTTACTCGAAGCGAGAGGCTGCTCAATTACATTGATTAGTAAAAAGAGACCGCCCTTTAGCTTTTGGTCGAGCGATTCGGGGTGGTCTTCTTTTTCGTATATTCTAATTTTCCTGGCCGTCCATGTCATTTGTCCCCATAAAAAATTCCGTTCCTTCTTCGAAAGTACCAAATTACAGAAGGCTTCATCCGTCTCTTACAACCTGAAAAAGTTGGTGAAAAACACAGGATAAGATACCGATTCTATTTAGTAAGGAAAATACCATCGGATTTCGCCTGGTCCCCACCGCTTTTTCTCATTTTTCATCTCTTTTTAATTTTTTTATTCTTTCAATGCTTAATATTGATTTTTCTTGTAATGGAAAAATCACTTCTTGTTCCGCCCTGATAGCCGGTGAGTTTAATTCAAAATTTTTATTATCACATTTCATAGCTTCTATAAATCCCTTAATACTAATTCCTGGATTATCTTTTGTTGCTTCTGCTGTAATTATTGTATGATCACACGATGAATTAAACCAATATAAATCTTCTAGATTTTCAGTTGATGTCCATGAAACATAATGATTATTATAATTCACTTCATTCAGGTCTAAATGAACTCTTCTTATTTTCCCTGTATAAAGTAGATATTTTGCAAAATCATTATCATTTTTATCTTCACTGCTCTCCCATTTACAAATATCTTGTAATACCTTTTTCCAACATTCATCTGTATTGTCTAAATTTCTTCTACCATTTCCTTTTTTCGGATGATTTACCCACGTTTGAAATAATTCGTATAGATTCATTTTTTACTCCTTATTTTTATACATGCAATTATACACTCTTGAATGATTTGATATCTTTTTATTTCCCTAAAAACTAAAAGACCACCTATAAAATAGTTAGTAATCCCGCTATCCACTGCTTTTCCCGCTTCCTTTACCGTTTGGATACCAACTATTTAGCAGGAAGAACCATCCTTTTTACATAAGGTAAGGAGTTAAAAATAGAAATACATCTTCTTTTTCCATTGGGTGCAGACTTTATATCAGTCGATACCAACTTAATAACAAAAGGAAGAACTCTTTACCAGCAGGGACCAACCCCATTACAATAAGAACAATCTTTTTAGCATTGAGGAAGAAGATAATAACAGATGGATACCTTCTTTATCTCAACAAGCACAAATTTAATATCAGCAAATACCGACTCTATTTCAGCAGGAAAGAAGAAAGTATCAGCTTTAACCATTAGATACCTACTTTTTGGCAAAAGGGTCAACCCATTTAACAGTAGGACACCTTCTTTTTTACTTCATGTGCCAATTTAATATCAAAAATACCAACTCCTTTACCATAAGGAAGAAGAAATAAACAAATAAACGTATATATACCGCCTTTTTTGCAACAAGAAGATAGAACGGGAATGGGATTGCTCATTTATTGGATCATAATTGAATTCCTTTTGGCTTTCTTGTGAAAACCGAAGATCTATTGAGCAAAATATGAAAGGCATCTATCCCTTCTTGATTCATCCCTTTTCTTTCTCCTACTATATCTAGCAGTTTTATAGTCGTTCCCTCCCCCACCACCCTACTACCCCCTCAAACCCTTTCCCCCAAGGCTCCACGCCCTCTTTCCTCCTTCTTTTTTCTGCTAAAAAGTTCTTCCCTCAAATACCTCTTTTTTCTCTATTTCTCCTCTTTTTTCGGTTCGGGTTGTATAGAATATTCGGACAATGCTATTAAGTTCGTACCGAACTGAGAGAAGAATCAAGAGAAAAGACGGAATACGAAGCCATTTTGGGACGGTCTTACGGTTAGGAAACACACTGAATAGAGATTGGAAATCCTACGGATTTATGTGGTAAGGATAACAACTAAAATGTGATTGGATACCTACTGAATCCAGTAACGACAAAGGATTGGAGCGACTTTTTAACTTTTCGGTTAAAAAGAAAAAGGGACGAAGTCCTACTGGACCCGCCCCGAATTTTGATTGATTTTTGATTGAAAAAACCGATTGAATAACGATTGATTACATAATAGACTGCCTGCTACTCTCTCCGCTCCCTATGCTGTTCGGATACCAACTATTTAGCAGTTGGGAAGGACTATATAGCAGAGGGAAGAAGAAAGAAACAGCTACATACCGGCATCTTTAATGCGTTTGCTATAATTAATTCAACATTTGTGGACTCTCCATTATTAGCCATGCCATGAACCCTCTTTCATATTAGCGACGTGTTAATATTTATGATACATTCGTTTCATAATTCAAAGATTAGTGCTTGTAAAACTAGACAACACCTTATAGTCATTTGTTCTGGAGTTATTCTCTCAATTTTCCATACTCTGCAATTCTATCACGAAGACAAGCAAGACAAAACTAGAAAGAACCTTGGGATTGGAAACATTATTTTTAGTAACGTTATTTGTCTTTTGGAACAGAAAAAAGACTGGACCTACTACTAGGTCTAGTCTAAATTTGTATTGATGTTGGTTTTAAACAAATGTTTGATTAATGATTGATAATGGTTCCATACATAGCTCATTTGTGTGCTGCTGTTCCGTGATTCCTTACTGGTTGGGTACCGACTATGTGACAGTGGGAACAACCTTTTGCGTGGGGAAGTAGAAAGTAATAGAGGCATAAGTCATAGCTCACTATGACCACATGACCAATATTAAATTTTAAAACCTTTGACCTTAGTTAGAAATTACTTTTTTCTAATTCGTTCATCGTCTTTAAGTCGCTGGTATCCTTTACTTTTTAAGAATCGTTCCGGGTTTTTCCTTATAGCTTCCACGATTTTTTCTTTTTGGCTTTCTGAAATTTTCTCTCTCGATTCTCTAAGGTCCTTAGCCACAGCGAAAAGCTCATTAAACACTGGTGAAGATACAGTATGATTTGGCTCCCCCATATTAAAGAATCCTTTTTCCTCTACTAAAGTATTTTCCCAAACCTCTTCTACAGCCTTTTTTAAGATGGTGACAATTAATATTCCCTGAAGATTTAAAAATACATATGAAGAGTCGGGGTCATGGCTAATGTAAGTATAGCCCACAACACTTCCCCCGATGGCAGTATGTAAATCAAACTCACTGGTATCCCCAGACGCTTCCTCAATTGGGCCAAAAAAGAATATATGATTTTCAATGTGACCAAGGTCTTTTCGTTCTCCAAGAAGGAATTCACGCATGATTTTTTCCGCTTCAATTAAAGTATCTAAATCTATAATATCAATATTTTGGTCACGCACAAATTCTACGATATCAAGATAAAGGTTTCGCCAACTGACGGATATAATAAAGTAATTGAGCCATTGTTCATATTCCACCACTTGGAGATTGTCCGAATGATAGGGATGATAAACTTTATTAGCAAAGATTGTTTCATTTGGACTGAATCTATCTTCACAGACCCCACACAGCATCGCCTGTTTGTCACCGTCCTGAATTACCCTGTTTGGTTGCGATGCCATTCGCATATTCCCTGTTGGCGAATTCCTCTTCATTGACCTAAAAACAAATTTTGGGATGATATGGCTTTTTTCTAGTTCCCTTTCTTCCTGACATAATGCACACTTACCCATAAAACCTCCTCATTTCTTCTTATCCTAGAACAAAAAACAGTTCAAAATAGTCAAAAAGTGTCCCAATGAAGATGTTACCCTCTCAAATAGGTACAATAACCATTGTTTTTTAGAAAGAAATTATAAATCGTTTCAAAAAAAGACCGTCATAGACGATCCTTTTTTAAATGGATTCATTCTCTTTAACAGACCTCTCAACGACGTCATTACTAAAGACTAGAAAACTTACACATAAAGTCATTGCTTGCAGAACGATTTGTATCCCTTTAAGGCTTGTAAACAGTTCTTTCATAATAACCACCCCTTTATCTTTTATTGTTGAGAGTTGCTCAACTGAGCACGGAACCTGTGCCGTCTGAACAAGCGGGGGAGCCTGTTAAAAAGAATGAATACCTTATTCTACCATTTTATGAATGTTCCTTCAACAAAACCGCCCGTTACTTTAAGTGAACTTTTTCAATAAGTTCTTGTAAGTACATCACACCACCCTTCATTAATAAATATATTATTGGGTATTTTAACCACCTCTATTTAGAAAAACTTTTTGGCAAATGACTTTTCCCTTTTCTCGTCTTATTCTTCCTTCTACTATATTCAACTGCTAAAATGTCGGTTTCGTCCCTCTCACTCCCCTCAAATCCTTGCGGCTCTAAGTCCCATCCCTCTTTCCTCTTCTCTCCCCCACTCTTTCTTCTGCTTTATTGTTCTTCCCCAAAACCCCCATTTTCGCCCTCTTTTTTCCGTTCTGGGTCGTATCGAATATTCAGACAATGTTAAAAAGTTCTTCCATAATGGAGGGAAGAATCAAGAGAAAAGATTGAAAAAACACGTTGAGAAATACACGAAAAAGAACTGAAACCCTACGGGTTTATGCAGTGAGGAAAACAACATATTAGAAGAGAGAAAAGAATGAGCAAGGATGATTGAACCCCTACTGGACAAGGGATTGAGGAGATATTGGACAAAACAAAAAGACTGGACCACTATTGGATCCAGCCTGAAATATAATTGATTTTACGATTGAAAAATGATTGAGTACATATTGTTCGCCTGCTCTTTTTTCCTCACTCTTCCTTCCGCTCTGGATACCAACTATTTAACAGTAGCTACCGACTTTTTAGCATGGAGAAGAAGAATAAGACAGCTACATATCAAAATAGAGTTTTTTTCTAGAAAATCTGCATTTATTTTGTTAAAAATTAAAAACCTTGGCACAGTAACAATTGCACTGTACCAAGGTTTAATTTTCCTATCACAAAGAATTTCAAATCACTCCACCGTAACACTCTTTGCCAAGTTACGTGGTTTATCTACGTCACAGCCTCTATGAAGTGCTGCATAGTAAGCAATTAATTGTAATGGTACTACAGAGATAAGGGGTGTTAACAGGTCGTGCACAGCTGGTACAATGTAGCGATCGCCATCCATTTCTAAGCCTTTCATAGAAATGATGCAAGGATTTGCTCCACGAGCCACTACCTCTTTTACATTACCGCGTATGCTTAAGTTAACACTTTCTTGTGTTGCTAATGCGATAATAGGAGTTCCATCTTCAATTAAAGCGATTGTTCCATGCTTTAATTCTCCACCTGCGAAACCTTCTGCTTGGATGTAAGAGATTTCTTTTAATTTTAGAGCACCTTCTAAACCAACATAGTAATCAATTCCACGTCCGATAAAGAATGCATTTCTTGAGGTTTCAAGATATTCCTTAGCGATTGCCTCAAGCTCTTCCTTATCTTCAAAAATAACTTCCATTGCATTTGCAATAATGCCTAGTTCATGAATAAGGTCAAGATCCACGTCATAGCCTTTGCTTTTCGCCATTACTTCTGCAAGGATAGATAATACAGCCATTTGCGAAGTATAGGCTTTTGTAGAAGCAACAGCAATTTCAGGACCAGCATATAATAATAAGGTGTGGTCAGCTTCACGAGACAGTGTGGAGCCTGGTACATTTGTGATTGTTAGAGTTGGATAACCCATTTCCTTCACTTGTACTAATACTGCTCTGCTGTCTGCTGTTTCTCCACTTTGTGTAATGAAAATGAACAATGGTTTTTCCGAAAGCAATGGCATATTATAGCTAAATTCACTTGCAACATGAACCTCAACTGGAATTTTTGCTAATTTCTCAATAAATTGCTTTCCAAGAAGACCGGCATGATAAGATGTACCAGCAGCAACAATATATAGACGATCTGCAGCATTTACTGCTTCAACAATTGCTGGATCAATCGTTAGCTTACCATCCTTATCTTGATATTCCTGAATGATTTTGCGAATAGCTACTGGCTGTTCGTCAATTTCTTTTAACATATAGTGAGGGTATGTTCCCTTTTCGATATCACTAGCATCTAATTCTGCTGTATATGCTTCCCGGGAAATAATTTCTCCCTCTAAAGTCTCAATTGTTACACTGTCTTTTGTCACGATAACAATTTCTTTATCCACTAATTCCACATATTGATCTGTTACTTGTAGCATAGCCATTGCATCACTTGCAATGACATTGAAGCTTTCACCTAAACCGATCAATAGCGGGCTTTTATTTTTTGCTACATATATCACGTCTTTGTTTTGCTCATCTAATAAAGCAAAAGCATAAGACCCTTTTAATAATTTTAATGTTTGAACAAATGCTGCCTTTACATCGCTTCCTGCTTCTACAAAATGTTCAATGAGTTGAACTACTACTTCTGTATCTGTATCACTTTTTAAAGTACTATCAGCAAGATATTCTTTCTTTAATAAGTCGTAGTTCTCAATTACTCCGTTATGAACAATAGTGAAACGCTCTGATGCACTCTTATGTGGGTGAGCATTTAATCTGCTTGGTACACCATGTGTTGCCCAGCGTGTATGACCAATTCCTGCTGGTGCGAATACTTCTTCATCCACAATATTACGAAGGTCCGCAATTCGTCCTTTTTCTTTAAATACTTGAACTCCTTCTCCATTGCTTAATGCAATACCAGCTGAGTCATAGCCTCTATATTCAAGTTTTTCTAAACCTTTTAATAAAATCTCTTTCGCATCCTGGTTTCCAATATAACCAACAATTCCGCACATACTTCTTTTCCTCCGTTCTAAGGGAGCAAGAAGTCACTATTTAAGGGAACAAACTTGCTCCCTTACCTCTGATTATTTTTTTATAAGTCTTATCACTATCCATTGTTACTTTCCCATCCATGCTTCTATTCCCTTCGGATAAGCATATATAAACGGAACAATGTAAACGATACTACTTAAAAGTAATGCTCTTGTTGTTAGCATGCCCTACTCTTTGTGCATTAAGTTGCCTTAATGTTTTAAAGTAGTACTTACGATTGGCTAACACAACCGGGAGGCATCCGCCGAAAAATCGATAAACCTCCTCCTCGTCAACTAGTTTCGTGTCGTCCATCACTAGTCCAGGCGCTTCACTTCCTATTTTCACTCCTATCCTCCTTGTTCATAGTTTCGCTTTTTCAAAAAGCAATTTAATCATACCCTACCTAGAATCTTTCCGTCAAATACATTCCTATGACAAAATCGTAAATTTTTATTTCACTAAGTGAAGTAGGATACATTTCCGACACGAAAGTGGAAAAATAATAGGGTGAATAACATTCCTTCTGAAATGTCCTTCACCCTAATAATGTATTCTACCGTGCTAAATTCGTTCCTAATTGCATAGATATTAGTATAAGCTCCTTGTTATTATACGCTTATTCTTCTGGCAAACCCATTTCTTCTTTAACTACTTCAGAAATGACATTCACATAAGCCTCACACAATTCTTCTGTTGGAGCTTCAGCCATAACACGAACAAGTGGCTCTGTTCCAGAAGGACGAACTAATATTCTACCATTTCCATTCATATCTTTTTCCACTTTAGCAATAACTTCTTTTACTTTTTCATTATCTGTGACATGGAATTTATCCGTGACTCTAATATTCACTAATTTTTGCGGGAATTTTTTCATTTCTCCTGCAAGTTCGGATAATTTTTTCTTTGTAACTTTCATGATGTTAACCAATTGCAATCCAGTTAAAAGACCATCACCTGTTGTGTTGAAGTCAAGAAAAATGATATGTCCTGACTGTTCTCCACCAAGATTATAGCCGTTACTACGCATTTCCTCCACTACATAACGATCACCAACAGCAGTTGGAATGCTTGTGATTTGATGTTGTTCTAACGCCTTATAGAAGCCTAGATTGCTCATTACGGTAGATACTACTGTATTATTTTTTAGTCTTCCTGTCTCTTTTAAATATTTTGCACAAATATACATAATTTGATCGCCATCTACTATATCTCCATTTTCATCTATAGCTATCAAACGATCTCCATCACCATCAAAGGCTAATCCGACATCTGCTTCTTTTTCCAAAACAAATTTAGCTAGTGCCTCTGGATGTGTAGAACCTACTCCATCGTTAATGTTTAAGCCATTTGGTGACGCACCCATTGTAGAAATATCAGCATCTAAATCTGCAAATAAATGCATTGCTAAGGATGATGTTGCTCCATGTGCACAATCTAGGGCAATATGAATGCCTGCAAATTCTTCATCCACTGTCTGTTTTAAAAATTGTAGATACTTCTGACCACCTTCGAAATAATCATCCACCTGACCAAGGTCAGCACCAGTTGGTCTAGGCAATGTATCTTCTTCTTTATCGATTAGTGCTTCAATTTCTAACTCCTGCTCATCTGAGAGCTTAAAGCCATCAGGACCGAAAAATTTAATTCCATTATCTGCGACCGGGTTATGCGATGCAGAAATCATTACTCCAGCTTGTGCTCCTAAAGCTTTTGTCAAATAGGAAACACCTGGTGTAGAAATAACACCTAAGCGCATTACCTCTGCACCGATGGAAAGTAATCCTGCTACAAGCGCACCTTCCAGCATGTGTCCGGAAATACGAGTATCTCGTCCGATTAATACCTTTGGTCTATCATGGTCTTTTGTTAGGACGAAACCACCATATCTTCCTAGCTTAAACGCTATTTCTGGTGTCAGTTCACTATTTGCCACACCTCGTACTCCGTCCGTACCGAAATATTTACCCATTTCTATATCGCTCCTTCTAACTAGTAATAGATCACGTTTTCTGTTAAGCTTCTTTATTCGTAATGGACACACTTGCTGTATCAATAGCAAGTTCCCAATCTATATCTTCAGGCCCATCTACTGTAATAGGTACTTCGTGCTTGCCATCATCCATCCCTGTTAAATCTAAATAGAGATTAAAATCAGAGGCACTTAAATCCCTGATTCTGTTTTCCTCTCCAGAAATGCGAAGACTTGTACTACTACTTTTTGGATTCTCAATGGTTGCTTCCAGATTACTATTCAGTCCTTGAACAGTAATTGGTACACTACTTACCGTTTTGGTTTCTATCTTGTCAGCAGCTGCGGCTTCCTCTGAATCCTGATTCTCTTGCTCCTCCTCGTCCGCATCCTGCTGCTCTTCCGTAACGGTTACTTTCACCGTTACCTTAACAAGCTCAGGATCGACAGCTGTTACACCGTTGGATATGATAACTGGCAATGTTAATTCCTCATCTTTTTCAATTTCACTTAGATCAACCTCAACTCTTGTGCTTTCCACTTCTTTCAAAATATCTTCTGGTGCACTTATGGTTGCTTCCTTTTTATCTAATGTAATGGAATCAATCGTTATATTTTCAGGCGGCGTGCCTTGCTCCACAATATTGATAGGTACTGTTTTACTTGTTCTTTTAACAGGAATATTCACTTGCACTGTTTCTGGTTCCACTTGCACATTTAATTTATTCAGACTACTATCCAACACAGAAACCTTCGCTTGCTGACTAACCGACTCATTTATGTTTCCATCAAGATTTACATTTGCTTTGACATAAGCAATTTTCTCTATATCATCTTTTGCTCCTGTAACCTTAATTGTTTTTGGTTCAACTATTGCTGTTTCAGCTGTATAGCCATCCTCAATAGAGCTACTACTATATTCAGCTTCCACGGTGAATTCTTCTGTTACCTTTTCCTTCAGCGTAACTTTAATTGTTTCTGGATCAATTGTAGCTTTAATTTTTTCGGATAAATCTTTTATTTGCAGTGGAACAGTTTTACTACCTAGTTCTGCATTTGCTAAATTAACATATACTTCAAAGTCCTTTTTGAGTTTTGCCTGTTGTATATGAACAGTTGGTCCCTTCAACGTTACCGTAACCGTTTTTGGTATACCTGTTACAACAACATTTTCAGTATCGTAATACGCCGTTACCGGAATATCCTCTAAAATAGCTGTTTCCGAATCACTAGGAACGTTAACATCTGTTGAACTTTCGTTGGGATCATATACATAGGAAAAAAGTAAGAGGGCAAAAGCCAACGACAATACTTTAGTAAACCAATTTTTACCTATCACATGATTAAACAGTTTATTCATTTTTCTTCCCCTTCCAGCTCCACTTACTTGTAGTGGTTTGTTTAGTAGAAGGTGTTATCAAGGCACTAGATAACATATCTCTGAAAGCATCTAGTTTTAATTCTCTGTGCAAATCGCCGTTTTTCGTTATAGAGATAGAACCCGTTTCTTCTGAAACCACAACGGTCAAACTATCCGTGACTTCACTAATACCTAAGGCAGCTCTATGTCTAGTTCCAAGCTCTTTTGAAATAAAAGGACTTTCCGATAGAGGAAGGTAACATGCGGCTGCGGCGATATTCGTTTTTTGTATAATGACAGCTCCATCATGAAGTGGAGTATTCGGAATAAAGATATTGATCAATAGCTCTGATGATATCTTTGAGTCAAGAGCAATTCCTGTTTCTATGTAATCACTCATTCCTGTTTCTCTTTCAATCGTAATTAATGCTCCTATACGTCGTTTAGCCATATAGTCTACTGCCTTTACAATGGACTCTACCAATTGCTGTTGTAGCTCATGTTCTTGAACCACAGACCTCGAGAAGAATTTCCCTCTCCCCAGTTGCTCTAGAGCTCTTCTTAATTCTCCCTGGAAGATAATAATAAGTGCTAATGCACCCCACTGTATTACCTGCTGCATCATCCAGCCTAATGTTTGTAATTGGAAATAGTCACTTAACATCTTTATGATTAGAATAACAAATATCCCATTCAACAACTGGACAGCTTTTGTCCCGCGTATGATGGTGAAAATTTTATAAATGACATACCAAACAAGGATAATGTCTACTGTATTCGCTAAATATTTTAAAAAAGGGAAATCTACAAACGACATTTTCCTTCCTCCAAAGTATATATTTCAAAAGTTGCTACCTTAAATAGTTTATTATGGCCCTCCATATTGATAATATAGCGGGATGAAAAACCTACAATTATCATATTATAACACAATTCAAATTAATACAAAGAAAAGCACAACCAACTGGCAAGAAACAGTCATTGTCCACTAATTAGTATATGTGTCTCCATTGTAATTAGCCCTCTTTTTACCAGAAAGATAAACGGACTTCTTATTTAAAAGTAGTATGTTTATTTGGAGATATAGTAATTCAGAAGCAGTTATATTTATCCCTTTACATAATAAAAAGAACCCTGCAATCATCAAATTGCAGGGAGGCTATTTTCTTCTTTATTGTCTTTCGTAAATAATTCCGTAAAGTCGGTCACGGTTTTCTTTATATGGTACCAAAGCCACTCGAATACTTCATTCACTTCTTTTATTTCTCCAGTCACTTGGTTGGCAGAAGCCATATATTTTTTCCCATTAATGACTGTTACATTTCCTTCAACTTGTCCTTCTATTTTAATATCGCCATTTCGAACAATAATATCACCTTTTACTGTTTCTCCCTCTGGAACAATAGCTGTATTATTTTCTACTAGTATATTGGGTTGTTTCGAAACAGAAAATTGATGATCCTCATTCCATGCTGACATTAAACTAGACACCATTAAAATTAAAAATAATGAGGCTGCAGCAAGCATAGGATGGTGCCTTAGCCAACGCTTCACTCTTACTTGTTTTGGCTCTTCTGGCAACCTATCAAGTATATTCTCCGTGAAGTTCATTGGTGCCTGGATATGTGAAGTGCTTTGGACCAATGCGATCGTTTTCTTCAGTTCATGAAAATGTGCTGCACATTCTTCACACTGGTCTAAATGTTCCTTTAATTCTTTCAAATGCACTTCTTCTATTTCTTCATCAAGATATTGATGCATATAGGAAATAATCTTTGTTGAACATGTCATATTAATTTCACCTTCTTTATCAGACATACCGTAATTGTTTTCTCAACGCTTCTCTTCCCCTGTGAATGCGTGTTTTAACTGTTCCTAAAGGAAGCTCCAGAATCTCACTTATCTCGTTTAAAGAAAGTTCTTCGATATATTTTAAAACGATAACTGCCCGATACTTTTCAGGAAGCTTTGAAATTTCCTGTTGTATCATTGCTTGTAGTTCCATGCCTTCCACATCTTCCTCAGGCAATCTGCCATCTGACGGAATTTGCGAATACATATTAAGGCCGTCTGTACCCGGAACTTCCGCATCAAGATAATAATCTGGCTTTCTTTTTCTTATACGGTCAATACATAGGTTTGTTGCAATCCGATATAGCCATGTCGAAAACTTATATTCCATATTATATCGATGGATATTAACATATGCACGAATAAAAGCTTCCTGTGCTATATCCTCCGCTTCATGCCTATTTCCTAGCATCCGATAACTAATTTGAAACACTTTATCTTTATATAGCTCGATTATGTCACCAAATGCATTTTTATCCCCTTTTAAAACTTGTTGAATCCTTTTTTTTACGATTGCTTCCATCTATTTACCTCCGCTCTAGTGCGGCTAATCGATTTACGAATCGACAGCAGGAAAGGTTTCATTTTTTCTTAAAAAATTTTTTATTATGTATTAAAAAAATAAACTGTTTTCGTTCATTATGTTTCTATAGGTGAACTGCTTAAAATAACTTTCATTTCCATTACCTAGCATTTGACCTCTTATGACCTCCTAAGCTTAGCTCTCATGTTTCCCTCTTTCTCCCTTACATTTGCGTGAGTCAGCATGTAATCGAGCGCTCCATATTACTTTTATATATATTAAATAATTTATCTGTAGAACAAAGAACAAAAAAAATATACCACTTTTTAAGAAGTGAAAATTCTCCCTATAATGCACATCTATCTTTTTTAGGATACTCATTCTTATTTTAACAAATAATGCCACATAATGTTTAAAATTTTTAGAATTGGTTATAAAAAAGAGTAATAATATGCTAAAATCAAGACAAGCATTATTGGATTAATGGAGCTTATATTTAATGGAGAAATAATCAAAAAACATATAGAGGGTGAAACAATTGAGTGATAGAAAACTATTAAAAGACATTGAAGAACATCGAGAAATGATGATCTATTTGGCAAACACCACTTCTTTTTCACACCCAACAGTTGTTGACATAAGCACAAAATTAGATTTGCTATTAAATAAATATGAAAAATTAAGTAGTGAATTAACTATTAAATAATAATCAGGTAACTTTATTCCATTTAATCCACTTATGATATGAAAAATAGTGTACTTCCATTCCTACTTTTTTAGGATTTTGGAATAAAGTTACCTCTATAAACTTTATAGTAATTTTTCCCCAAATAAAGACCCCATCAATGCTACTGCTAACGCCGCCGTTTTATTTCTTTCATCTAATATAGGATTGACCTCTACGAATTCAGCAGAAGTAATTAGCCCTGATTCAGCTAGCATTTCCATAGCTAAATGACTTTCCCTATAACTTATTCCTCCTGGTACTGGTGTTCCGACACCTGGCGCATCATTAGGATCTAAGCCATCTAGGTCAAGGGATAGATGGACCCCATCTGTTTTGTCCTTTAAATAACGAACTGTTTCTTCCATTACTTTCGTCATCCCCATCCGGTCTATCTCATGCATCGTAAACACTTTAATTCCCAACTCTTTTATTAACCTGCGCTCACCTTCATCTAAAGATCTTGCACCAATAATCACTACATGCTCTGGTTTAATTTTAGGTGAAATTCCTAGTAAATTGGTTAAACGTTCATGACCATATCCCAAACTAGCAGCAAGTGGCATCCCATGAATATTCCCAGATGGGGAAGTTTCTGCTGTATTTAAATCTCCATGTGCATCATACCAAATGACGCCTAAATTCTTATAATGCTTAGCTAAACCAGCTAATGTGCCGATTGCGATACTATGATCTCCACCTAACACAAGTGGAAAAGACTTTGATTGAATAATTTTATCTACCATTTCTGCAAGCATTTGATTTTTTTCTGCTATTAAATGAAGATTTTTAAGATTACTTTGTTTATCTATTATTGTTTCTGGTCTTCCTACTGCAATATCTCCCCAATCTTCTATAGTAGAAAATAGCTTTGATAATCTTTCAAATATTCCCGCATAACGAATAGCACTAGGTCCCATATCTACGCCTCTACGCATTTGTCCAAGATCCATCGGCATACCAATAATAGTCAGCTTTCTCATGAAAATCCTCCCCAACCGCTTATCTATTTTCCCTATATTGTACCTTTTTCCAAATCGATGACTCAACTCAACATTTCTATGCATATATATGCGAATATTCAAAAAACAAAAACACGATTAAAGAATCTTATCTTCTAAGATAGGTAGACGCACAGTGAGATCATTGGCAACCCATGTTAATGTATCTTTTCAAGCCATCATTCAAATAAAATGTATACCAGCAATATAAATCATTTTATACGCATTTAAAAAGAGCCATTTTCATTTTAAATACTTTATTATATTGTGAATAGAAAGACAAAAAACCAAACACTTATGTGTTTGGTTTAATTTAAAAATGAGCCATGGAGGATTCGAACCTCCGACCCTCTGATTAAAAGTCAGATGCTCTACCAACTGAGCTAATGGCTCGTGGCTGGGCTAGCTGGATTCGAACCAACGAGTGACGGAGTCAAAGTCCGTTGCCTTACCGCTTGGCTATAGCCCAAAAATATAAAAAGGACATATATTTTAATATTGTCCAATGATAAATGGTGGAGGGGGACGGATTCGAACCGCCGAACCCGAAGGAGCGGATTTACAGTCCGCCGCGTTTAGCCACTTCGCTACCCCTCCGATATTCAAACTAATGACAATTTAAAAACAGTGGTGCCGGCTAGAGGACTTGAACCCCCAACCTACTGATTACAAGTCAGTTGCTCTACCAATTGAGCTAAACCGGCACAAATTTATAAACTTTTTAAAAACAATGGTGGAGGATGACGGGATCGAACCGCCGACCCTCTGCTTGTAAGGCAGATGCTCTCCCAGCTGAGCTAATCCTCCATAATGGTGACCCATACGGGATTCGAACCCGTGTTACCGCCGTGAAAGGGCGGTGTCTTAACCGCTTGACCAATGGGCCATATTTTCTTTTTTCGTAAGCTTCCAACCGGGCTCGAACCGGTGACCTCTTCCTTACCATGGAAGTGCTCTACCTGCTGAGCTATGGAAGCACTTTGGCTAACATATAAATTGAAATAATGGCTCCGCAGGTAGGACTCGAACCTACGACCGTTCGGTTAACAGCCGAATGCTCTACCACTGAGCTACTGCGGAATAATATGGTATGCCTGGCGGCGTCCTACTCTCACAGGGGGAGAACCCCCAACTACCATCGGCGCTTTAGAAGCTTAACTTCCGTGTTCGGTATGGGAACGGGTGTGACCTTCTCGCTATCGCCACCAGACTTTTTCTCAAGACATATATTATTATACATATTTTTGAGATTTTTTCAAGTATAATTTTAGAAAATTATTCCCTGAAAACTAGATTATGAAGTAAAGAAAAAATTGAGTAATCATTTTAGTTAAGTCCTCGATCTATTAGTATCAGTCAGCTCCACATGTCGCCACGCTTCCACCTCTGACCTATCAACCTGATCATCTTTCAGGGATCTTACTAGCTTACGCTATGGGAAATCTCATCTTGAGGGGGGCTTCATGCTTAGATGCTTTCAGCACTTATCCCTTCCGCACATAGCTACCCAGCGATGCCTTTGGCAAGACAACTGGTACACCAGCGGTGCGTCCATCCCGGTCCTCTCGTACTAAGGACAGCTCCTCTCAAATTTCCTACGCCCACGACGGATAGGGACCGAACTGTCTCACGACGTTCTGAACCCAGCTCGCGTACCGCTTTAATGGGCGAACAGCCCAACCCTTGGGACCGACTACAGCCCCAGGATGCGATGAGCCGACATCGAGGTGCCAAACCTCCCCGTCGATGTGGACTCTTGGGGGAGATAAGCCTGTTATCCCCGGGGTAGCTTTTATCCGTTGAGCGATGGCCCTTCCATGCGGAACCACCGGATCACTAAGCCCGACTTTCGTCCCTGCTCGACTTGTAGGTCTCGCAGTCAAGCTCCCTTGTGCCTTTACACTCTACGAATGATTTCCAACCATTCTGAGGGAACCTTTGGGCGCCTCCGTTACTTTTTAGGAGGCGACCGCCCCAGTCAAACTGCCCACCTGACACTGTCTCCCACCCCGATAAGGGGTGCGGGTTAGAATGTCAATACAGCCAGGGTAGTATCCCACCAATGCCTCCACCGAAGCTAGCGCTCCGGCTTCCAAGGCTCCTACCTATCCTGTACAAGCTGTACCAAAATTCAATATCAGGCTGCAGTAAAGCTCCACGGGGTCTTTCCGTCCTGTCGCGGGTAACCTGCATCTTCACAGGTACTATAATTTCACCGAGTCTCTCGTTGAGACAGTGCCCAGATCGTTACACCTTTCGTGCGGGTCGGAACTTACCCGACAAGGAATTTCGCTACCTTAGGACCGTTATAGTTACGGCCGCCGTTTACTGGGGCTTCAATTCAGAGCTTCGCGCGAACGCTAACCCCTCCTCTTAACCTTCCAGCACCGGGCAGGTGTCAGCCCCTATACTTCGCCTTGCGGCTTCGCAGAGACCTGTGTTTTTGCTAAACAGTCGCCTGGGCCTATTCACTGCGGCTCTCGCAGGCTTGCACCCGCAAGAGCACCCCTTCTCCCGAAGTTACGGGGTCATTTTGCCGAGTTCCTTAACGAGAGTTCTCTCGCTCACCTTAGGATTCTCTCCTCGCCTACCTGTGTCGGTTTGCGGTACGGGCACCATCAATCTCGCTAGAGGCTTTTCTTGGCAGTGTGGAATCAGGAACTTCGGTACTATATTTCCCTCGCCGTCACAGCTCCGCTTATGTGGTAATGGGATTTGCCTCATTACCGGCCTAACTGCTTGGACGTGCTAATCCAACAGCACGCTTACCCTATCCTCCTGCGTCCCCCCATTGCTCAAATGATTGAAAGGTGGTACAGGAATATCAACCTGTTGTCCATCGCCTACGCTTTTCAGCCTCGGCTTAGGTCCCGACTAACCCTGAGCGGACGAGCCTTCCTCAGGAAACCTTAGGCATTCGGTGGATGAGATTCTCACTCATCTTTCGCTACTCATACCGGCATTCTCACTTCTAAGCGCTCCACCAGTCCTTACGGTCTAGCTTCAACGCCCTTAGAACGCTCTCCTACCACTGACATCATTAGATGTCAATCCACAGCTTCGGTGATACGTTTAGCCCCGGTACATTTTCGGCGCAGAGTCACTCGACCAGTGAGCTATTACGCACTCTTTAAATGGTGGCTGCTTCTAAGCCAACATCCTGGTTGTCTAAGCAACTCCACATCCTTTTCCACTTAACGTATACTTTGGGACCTTAGCTGGTGGTCTGGGCTGTTTCCCTCTTGACCACGGATCTTATCACTCGTAGTCTGACTCCCAAGAATAAGTATTTGGCATTCGGAGTTTGTCTGAATTCGGTAACCCGATGGGGGCCCCTAGTCCAAACAGTGCTCTACCTCCAATACTCTAAATCTTGAGGCTAGCCCTAAAGCTATTTCGGAGAGAACCAGCTATCTCCAAGTTCGATTGGAATTTCTCCGCTACCCACACCTCATCCCCGCACTTTTCAACGTGCGTGGGTTCGGGCCTCCATCCAGTGTTACCTGGACTTCACCCTGGACATGGGTAGATCACCTGGTTTCGGGTCTACAACCACATACTATTTCGCCCTATTCAGACTCGCTTTCGCTGCGGCTCCGTCTTATCAACTTAACCTCGCATGTAATCGTAACTCGCCGGTTCATTCTACAAAAGGCACGCTATCACCCATAAATGGGCTCTAACTACTTGTAGGCACACGGTTTCAGGATCTATTTCACTCCCCTTCCGGGGTGCTTTTCACCTTTCCCTCACGGTACTGGTTCACTATCGGTCACTAGGGAGTATTTAGCCTTGGGAGATGGTCCTCCCTGCTTCCGACGGGATTTCTCGTGTCCCGCCGTACTCAGGATACACTCTGGAGGGAACGAAGTTTCGACTACAGGGTTTTTACCTTCTACGACTGACCTTTCCAGATCGATTCGTCTACCCCGTTCCTTTGTAACTCCATATAGAGTGTCCTACAACCCCAAGAGGCAAGCCTCTTGGTTTGGGCTAATCCCGTTTCGCTCGCCGCTACTCAGGGAATCGCGTTTGCTTTCTCTTCCTCCGGGTACTTAGATGTTTCAGTTCCCCGGGTCTGCCTTCAGTACCCTATGTATTCAGGTAAAGATTCTATCCCATTACGGATAGAGGGTTTCCCCATTCGGAAATCTCTGGATCAAAGCTTACTTACAGCTCCCCAAAGCATATCGGTGTTAATCCCGTCCTTCATCGGCTCCTAGTGCCAAGGCATCCACCGTGCGCCCTTTCTAACTTAACTTAGTTTCGACCAAAGATAAGCGGCGTATCTCTTCGTCAGCTTCCTTGACCTACTTGCTTCTCTTTGCTCTCAAATCTTTGAAAGAGTATTCGATTGATACGATTACTTTTCAAAGAAATAATTCTCTAAAATAGAGAATCTAAGATGGCGATTACTCGGTTTCTTTCTTGTTTTTACTATTCATAATCTAGTTTTCAAGGAACAATTTCGGCTAAAGATAAACTTCGCATCTCTTCGTCAGCTTCTTCGCTCTGCTCCTCACGTACTGTTGTACGCTCCGGTGCTCGCGCGTTTGCTTCCTTGATCTACTCGTTTCTCTTTACCCTCAAACTTATTACTGTTTTTGAGGAATTGCTCCCTCAAAACTGAACAACAAATCGTCAACAATCTTTGATGGAATGTACATTCCATTTTCCTTAGAAAGGAGGTGATCCAGCCGCACCTTCCGATACGGCTACCTTGTTACGACTTCACCCCAATCATCTATCCCACCTTAGGCGGCTGGCTCCAAAAGGTTACCCCACCGACTTCGGGTGTTACAAACTCTCGTGGTGTGACGGGCGGTGTGTACAAGGCCCGGGAACGTATTCACCGCGGCATGCTGATCCGCGATTACTAGCGATTCCAGCTTCATGTAGGCGAGTTGCAGCCTACAATCCGAACTGAGAATGGTTTTATGGGATTTGCTAGGCGTCACCGCTTTGCTGCCCTTTGTACCATCCATTGTAGCACGTGTGTAGCCCAGGTCATAAGGGGCATGATGATTTGACGTCATCCCCACCTTCCTCCGGTTTGTCACCGGCAGTCACCTTAGAGTGCCCAACTAAATGCTGGCAACTAAGATCAAGGGTTGCGCTCGTTGCGGGACTTAACCCAACATCTCACGACACGAGCTGACGACAACCATGCACCACCTGTCACTCTGTCCCCCGAAGGGGAACGTCCTATCTCTAGGAGTGTCAGAGGATGTCAAGACCTGGTAAGGTTCTTCGCGTTGCTTCGAATTAAACCACATGCTCCACCGCTTGTGCGGGCCCCCGTCAATTCCTTTGAGTTTCAGCCTTGCGGCCGTACTCCCCAGGCGGAGTGCTTAATGCGTTTGCTGCAGCACTAAAGGGCGGAAACCCTCTAACACTTAGCACTCATCGTTTACGGCGTGGACTACCAGGGTATCTAATCCTGTTTGCTCCCCACGCTTTCGCGCCTCAGCGTCAGTTACAGACCAAAGAGTCGCCTTCGCCACTGGTGTTCCTCCACATCTCTACGCATTTCACCGCTACACGTGGAATTCCACTCTTCTCTTCTGCACTCAAGTCCCCCAGTTTCCAATGACCCTCCACGGTTGAGCCGTGGGCTTTCACATCAGACTTAAAGGACCGCCTGCGCGCGCTTTACGCCCAATAATTCCGGACAACGCTTGCCACCTACGTATTACCGCGGCTGCTGGCACGTAGTTAGCCGTGGCTTTCTGGTTAGGTACCGTCAAGGTACAAGCAGTTACTCTTGTACTTGTTCTTCCCTAACAACAGAGTTTTACGATCCGAAAACCTTCATCACTCACGCGGCGTTGCTCCGTCAGACTTTCGTCCATTGCGGAAGATTCCCTACTGCTGCCTCCCGTAGGAGTCTGGGCCGTGTCTCAGTCCCAGTGTGGCCGATCACCCTCTCAGGTCGGCTACGCATCGTTGCCTTGGTGAGCCGTTACCTCACCAACTAGCTAATGCGCCGCGGGCCCATCTGTAAGTGACAGCGTAAACCGTCTTTCAGCTTTTCTACATGTGTAGAAAAGGATTATCCGGTATTAGCTCCGGTTTCCCGAAGTTATCCCAGTCTTACAGGCAGGTTGCCCACGTGTTACTCACCCGTCCGCCGCTAACTTTAAAAGCAAGCTTTTAAAGTCCGCTCGACTTGCATGTATTAGGCACGCCGCCAGCGTTCGTCCTGAGCCAGGATCAAACTCTCCAATAAAGAGTTGATTAGCTCAAATGCTAAACTCTAGCTTTTTATTACTTATTGTCATTCTATAACATTCGTTATAAAACGATTATTGTTGACGTTTGTTTGTTCAGTTTTCAAAGAGCAATTTACTTAGCCGCTCAATAAGCGACTTTACTAATTTAACACATTCTCTTTCAGGAGTCAACAACTTTTTAAAATTTATTTTTTCGTTGTTTCCACTCTGTCGAAGTGACGTTTACTAATATACCAAGATAAATAAAAATCGTCAACTGTTTTTTATAATTTTATATTTTTTCATCTAACATCTTATTTTCCGACAGGATATAAGTTAAACAATCCTTCGGGGCTGCAACTCTTTTTAACAAAGAAAACAAATCCTTATATCTTTCTATCATTGCTTTTTTAACAGAGAGATCAATTCTTTTATCTCCCAAATCCAGTAGTATTTCATCTAATTCCCTTTTAATTAGATATTCAATCTCTTTTACTTCTTTTTTATTTAATAATAAACCAATCATTACTGTCCCTCCTGATGCATAGCCTCATTTTAGTCTCTGTATTATGTACTAGTTTTCCTTTTTTTATAAAAATTTTTGTAATTAATTTTACTTTTCCTACATAAGAATGAGACGAGCAGTAAAGTGGACGAGGTGACAAACAGATGAATTTCTTTTATGTGCTGAACAGTAAATCCGTAAAGCAATTCGCATTAATTCTTGTAGTATCCTTCTTTACAGCCTGGTTTTTGTATGTTGAAAATATTGTCCAGATCCCTGTGTTTTCCTCCAAGGATGGACCTAAGGCTGTATATAAAGGAGAAAAGGGAGTCGCCCTAACCTTTAACATTGGATGGGGAGACAAAAAAGCAGAACCTATTCTTGATATTTTGAAAGAAAAGAAAGTTAACGCAACGTTTTTCCTGGCAGGTTCATGGGCAGAAAGACACCCTGAACTAGTAAACAGAATGGTAAAAGAAGGTCATGAGATTGGAATTTTAGGCTATGACTATGTAGATTATTCAGAGGTAAAAGAAGAAAAAATAAGGCAAGATTTATCGAAAGCCAAAACTGCATTTGAAAAATTAAAGATCGATAATATCGCGCTCTCCCGCGCTCCAACTGGTCATTTTAATCAATCTGCTTTAACCATTGCAGATCAATACGATTATACTTTAGTTCACTGGAGCATTGATTCAAAGGATTGGACAAATCCTGGAACAACACAAATTATTAAGAAGGCAGGATCTGCTAAAAAAGGAGATATCGTATTATTGCACGCTTCTGATTCAGCGAAGCAAACCGCAAATGCTCTTCCTGAAATTATAAAGAAATTACAAAAAAAGAATTTAGAATTTGTTACTGTTTCAGAGATGATTTCTAATGCTGACTCCAAGTCAAAAGAAGTACATTAACGCATTAAGCTGTTTCTATAAAGTTAAACGATTTACAGTAACTAACTTACTTTAGATAGTTACTCAAAAAACTCGGGTAACTTTTTTACAGAAACAGTTTTTTCTTTTTCCATATACCAATATCTTTTCCTTTACATTAGGAATAAAAAATAAAAAAGAATCCATTCTACTTAATAGATATCTTTAACGAAAGAGGTAATTGTCATGCTAAAAAAAGGGATTACCCTCCTACTAATCATTTCTTTATTAAGTGGATGTTCAGATAGTGAAAGTTCTCAACAAATGGACTATGACCAAACAAAGAAAATGGTTGTAGATATTTTGAAAACGGATGATGGGAAAAAGGCGATAAGAGAAGTAATGGATGACGAAGAGATAAAACAAAATTTAGTAATGAATGAAAAAGCAGTAACAAGCACGATAGAAAAAACACTGGTTTCCGAAAAAGCGGCTGACTTCTGGAAGAAAGAGTTCCAAGATCCTGAGTTTGCTGAAACAATGGCAAAAAGTATGAAGACGGAAAACGAAAAATTGATAAAAAATCTAATGAAGGATTCTGAATATCGGAAAATGATGGTCGAGTTATTACAAGACCCTTCCTTAGAAACAGAAATGAAAAACATTTTGAAAAGTACAGAATACAGAGAGCATATCAAACAAATACTACAAGAAACAATGGAAACACCTGAATTTAAGTCTAAGTTTAAAGAAATGCTTGATAAAGCAGCCAAAGAAGCCTCTTCCTCCTTCATTTCCGAAAAACATAAAATTTAAAATAAGGTACCTTCATCGAGGAATATACGTTCCTTTTGAAGGTACCTTTTTCAATCTTTTTTGTAATCAGCTTTCAACTTTATTCCCTGATTTCTCTAGCACTCCTATTATTCGTTCAGCGATTTCTTGATATTTTCCGCCAATAGGATGTTTTTCTTGATAGACAGATGGAGCAAAATCCTCTTCATTCCAATCGGGCTGTCCTAATGGCAGCTCTCCTAAAATTGGAACTTCCAAATCATTAGCTAATTTCTTACCTCCACCTTTGCCAAATACATACTCTTTTTCCCCTGTTAGGCTACTTTCAAAATACGACATATTTTCAATAACTCCGAGGATTTCATGATTTGTTTTCATGGCCATAGCACCTGCACGAGCTGCGACAAAAGCTGCAGTTGGATGGGGAGTAGTAACGATTATTTCTTTACTTGTAGGAAGCATGGTGTGAACATCTAGCGCAACATCGCCTGTTCCAGGTGGTAAATCTAATAATAGATAATCTAGTTCTCCCCACTCTACTTCTTCTAAGAAGCTTGTTAGCATTTTGCCAAGCATAGGACCTCTCCATATAATTGGTGTATTATCCTCTACAAAGAATCCCATAGAAATAACTTTTACCCCAAATCGCTCGACTGGAATGATTCGTTCCTTTATTACTTCAGGTCTTTTGGTGATACCCATCATATCTGGAACACTGAAACCATATATATCCGCATCCAACAATCCAACTTTTTTCCCTAATCTAGCTAATGAAACCGCTAAATTGACAGAAACGGTAGATTTCCCTACCCCCCCTTTGCCACTGGCAACAGCAATATAAGTAGGCTTTTTCTCCGTAGCTTCTGATTCCTTCCATACTTCCGCAACGAGTGCGCTTGATAGTTCCGCAAATCGTAATCCTACACTTTTTATCCCCTTTTCCTTAAGCGCACTAACGATTTCATTTTGCAACTCTATTTGATAAGCAGAACCAAGCTTTGCAACGGCGACCTTTAAACTTGCATGTTCTTTTTCTTCATCCCATTTAACATCTTTCACTGCGCCTAATTCTAGCAATGATTTATGTAAAAAAGGATCGATCATATTCTCCACTATCTTCTCGATTTCTTCTTTTGTTATCATGACACAATCCCCTCTCCTGTTTTACTAACAGTATAGCATAAATTCAGATATCGTTTACATTCTGAAAATTCTAACGCTCAATAAAATAATACGAACCATTTAAACTTTCCGTTAAGTCGACTTCCCACCTACATTACTCATTTATCACAGTAAGTGGTGAGCACCGTACTAGTCGTTAAGAGCGGGAAAAAGAGATTTATTTCCCGGGAATATGAATTAATAGGCATAAATAAGAATAGAGACGTAATTAGTCTCTATTCTTCTACTTCCAATTCCTCTTCATTCGTAAAATAACGATTTACTCCTTTATAGATGGACGCTGCGATTTTTTCTTGATAATCTTCCTGCATAAGATTCGCCTTTTCTTGTGGATTTGATAAGAAACCTACCTCTACTAGTACTCCTTGTTTCTCTGCATATTTTAGTATGTATACACTCTCTAGCGGTTTAGCCTTTCGAGTTGTATTCTCTAAATTATCAATTAACTCATCTTGAATGAATTTAGCCGCTCTAGCATTCCCTTCCAATTGAGCTGAATAAAAAGTTTGTGCTCCACTCCATTTTGATGAAGGTATTGCATTTAAATGAACACTCAAAAATAAATCTGCATCCGATTTATTGATGATATTGATTCTCTCCTTTAAATCCTCCACTTTTCTATTACGATATCCTTTTGTACTTTCACTCGCTAAATCCTTATCTTCTTCTCTCGTCATAATTACTAAGGCACCTTGCTCCTGTAAATAATCACGAAGCTTTAAAGAGACCTTTAATGCGATATCCTTTTCCAATACTTCGTCATCTCCCGCACCACCATCTGGCCCTCCATGTCCCGGATCGATAACAATCACTTTTCCGGTCAATGGTAAATTCCAGGCATCCCATGAATCATCATTTGAGAAATCGAATTGTAATATAAAGAAAAGAAGTGCTAACCCCATGATATATATGCTTATCTTCCACTTTTTACTCACAGTCTCCCTCATTCCCCCTATGCCCGTCCTTATTCTTACTATATGGGGGAACAAGAAATTTTAGAACAGCAAGTCCTCTTGCTTCCTAGATTACTTCGACCATATTAACTACAAAAAAATACCTATTTTTCATTATAGGTATTGATTAAACGACATAGGTGTCGTTATAATACATATATAAACGACATCAATGTCACTTTAAAAAGGAGGAATTTTTATGCTTTCTGGATTATTAAAAACGAACGGATTTAAAAGCCTTATAGCAGCTCAGATTATTTCAGGTTTAGGTGATTGGTTAAGTATTATAGCTATTATGACAATGGTTGGACTAAAATGGAATGCCACTCCAATCGAAGTATCTCTTATTATGTTATGTCTTGCCTTACCCATGGTCTTTCTTGGACCTATAGCTGGTGCTTTTGCTGATCGTTTTAATCGCAAGCTATTAATGATTTTATCTGACCTTATTCGAGCAGGACTGATTTTATTATTGGCCACCGCAGATAGTATCCTCACCGTCTATATCTGCTTATTGGCAATTGGAACCATATCCACTATCTTTATCCCTTCAAAAAACGGGAAACTAAAAGAATTAGTAGACAATCACCATATAAAAAGTGCTATTTCCATTACCACAATGATTGATTCTGGCACCAAAATATTAGGACCATTATTAAGTGGGATGTTAGTTTCATTCTTAGAGGTAAAAACCATTTTCTATCTCGATTCTTTCTCCTTTCTTTTCTCCGCATTGTTACTCCTATTCCTTCCAAAGGAAAAGTCTCGAGTAACTACTGTCTCTACTGAAATTAAAAAGGGGATTAAACCTTCTTTTAGGAAAGATTTAGCGATAGGGATAAAATTCATTACATCCAATCTTTTCATGTTAACAGGAATGATCTTTTTAGGTCTGAGCCTCCTTATCTTACAACTGGCAGATTCACAACTCATCATTCTAATAAGAGAGCTTGAACTAGCCTCCAGTAATTTATTTGGCTATATTGTAACAGCGTCTGGAACAGGGATGTTTTTATCTGGCTATATTCTTGCTAAAAAAACAGATTATCAACCTTTTATATCTATGCTTTTTGGTGTTTGTGGAATTGGGATTAGTTTTGGTATGATGTCTTTATTCACTTATTTCAACGTTAGTCATCCTAATCTATGGGGTTCAGCATTCGGATTTCTTGGTGGATTCACTGCGACGTATGTTTTAGTTCCCTACCAAGCATACATTCAAGCCATTACACCTGTGCAACTTACCGGAAGAGTCTTTGGTGTCATTAATAGCGTTACGACTACTGCCACTATTATCGGCCCATTGCTTGGAGGATGGCTATCCACTATTTTAGGAGTCTATATAACATTTCTGGTAAGTGCATGCTTGTTAATTTTGGCAGCTATTATTGGATGGGTAACTAGAAATAGATTAGATCGGGGGGAGAAAATTGACTCCAAAAGTCAGTCAAAAGCATCTGGAACAGCGACGAGCTAATATCCTTAAAGCAGCTAAGAATGTCTTTATTGAACATGGATATGAAAAAACGACAATGAGACACGTAATGGAGGAAGCCGGTGTTAGCAGAGGTGGTTTATACCAATATTTCTCCAATAAAGAAGACTTATTCGAAGCCATTTTAGCAGAAAACCTATCTTCCGAAGTAATAAATTTGGAAGAACTACTACACACAGAAATAGAATCTTATTGGCAGTTACTTTTATCCTATATTATCGATGAAAGTCCTGCATCAGAAAATGAAATCGATCCTTTAGCACCGAGTATTTTAGAGTTTTTTGTTACAGGAAGGAATGATATTAGGAGAAGAGAATACGCCAAAAAAAGATATGAGCTTGCCTTGAAGCTTTATGAAGAAATTATTAAAGCAGGACAGAAAAAGGGAGAATTTAATCAAAACTTTAATAGTAAAACTATCGCGCAATCCATTATTACTTTTACTGATGGACTTGCACTTGATTATGCTATACTCCCACCTAAAGATGTAAATCTTAAAGAACAAGCCACGCTTTTTGTAGAGTATCTGAAAATACTTTTAAAATAATATCCACCATAAGATAAAAGGTGGCAGTACTGCCACCTTTAATGAAGCCTAAGCTTTCTTCTTTTATTTGCTTTCTGAACTCCTTCTAACCACCATTCATCCACGAATTGTTCACATAAGTAGTAAAGTGATTCATTTTTATTGCTTTCCTCACTTCCCCAATAAAGTAGAAAGTGGTAAAGTGTTTGCTTTAAATGATTATCCTCTTCCTTGCATCTATTTTTTATAGCTTGAATATCTTCACCATATTCACTAAATTTACTGTAATTTGCTCCTAGCAGAAAGGCTTCTATCGCAACATCATAACAAGCCTCTTCTATTCCCTCATTCATTAAAACACTTGAAGTCAAGTTTGAGGAACCAAAATAGCGAGCTACCTTTTCTTTTAACTCTTTAATAGATATTTCCTTAAGAACGGCTCTTTCGTATTTTATTTGTTTTTCTCGTTTTTTTATATCAAAGCTTGTAATGACTGCCAATTGACTTCACCTCTTGGTGTTATTTTTCAACCAACAGGAAGGGACCATACTAGCCCAACAAGCCTTTTGCTATCCAATTGAAAGAATAGTTGCTATTTGAGTGTTTTCTTACCATTTTTCATCCAGTAAATACAAAGAAAACGTTCTATCCCTTGTTTATGTTTTCTTTATATAAAATAGGCTTTAGTTCTATATCACTTAGAGCTTGCCTTTTACTTAATGTGGTTTTGATATAAGCATAAATCACCTTATAATCATTAAAACCCTAAACATTATAGACAAAAAAACTCTCCCTTTCTAGATTTACCTATCTTATTTGCCCATTTCCACTCATCATATATTTTACCGTTGTTAGTGCAGGTAGCCCCATCGGTCCACGTGCATGAAGTTTCTGTGTAGAAATTCCAATCTCTGCACCAAATCCTAGCGCTCCTCCATCAGTAAATCTGGTGGATGCATTATGATAAAGGGCCGCCGCATCTGTTAACTGCATAAATTTCCTTGCCGTATGTTGATTCTCTGTAATAATCGCTTCAGAATGCTTCGTTCCATACCTATCAATATGCTCTATTGCCTCGTCTAGACTATTCACTATTTTTACGGCAATCTCTAAGCTTAAATACTCTTCAGCCCAATCCTTTTCTGTAGCCGGAATAACGCCTGGTAATTCCTTACAAGCCATTTCATCCCCATGAATGAGAATACCATTCGCTGCAAGTGTTTGAGCTAGCTCCAATTTATATTTAGCTAGAAATTCTTGATGGATAATCAATGTTTCAGCAGCATTACATACAGCAGGTCGATCCGTTTTCGCATTGACGATAATGTCGAGTGCTTTTTTCAAATCGGCTTCTTTGTCTACATAAAGATGGCAATTTCCTACACCTGTTTCTAGTACAGGAACAGTTGCATTTTCCACTACGGTTTGAATAAGGGATCCGCCTCCCCTTGGAATAAGTACATCTATATGCTCTTTCATCGTAAATAGTTGTTTTGTAGCATTTCGATCTGTTGAAGAAATAAATTGCACTGCTTCTTTTGGAATAGCCGATTTCTCCAAGGCCTTATGCATAACCTCAACAATTGCCATATTAGAATGAATAGCGGAAGATCCTCCCTTTAAAATGATGGCATTTCCTGACTTAAGCGCTAATCCCGTCGCATCGACTGTAACATTGGGACGAGCTTCATAGATCATTCCTATAACCCCAAGAGGAACACGTATTGTCTCCACTCTTAGGCCATTTTCTAACGTCCAGTTTGATAAAACATCCCCTACCGGATCTGGTAATTCTGCCACTACACGAAGCCCTTCGGCAAAATCCTTAATTCTACTTTCATTCAGAGTCAAGCGATCCATAAAGGCCTTCTCAAAACCACTCGCTTTGCCATTTTGTAAATCTTTTTCATTGGCTTCTAAAATAAAGGCTAGCTGCTTTACTAATTCGTCAGCAACAACATTTAGTGCTTCATTTTTTTCATTTGTGTTTAGAATACTTATTTTTTTCGCAGCCTTTTTCGCAGCGATTGCTTGCACTTCAACGATTTGATAATCTTCCACTATGGATGTCACTCATCTGCCTCCTCTTTTTATACAACTTCTGATGCTATATAGTTACGAGAATAAACAAAGGTTGATTGCTCAATTGCAATATTTTCCTTTTCTACCTTTTCTTTTAGCTCTAAATAAGAAAAGTTCACTCTACCTAATCCAATTTCCTCTTGATGTTCATCTACGATTCTCACAACGGCTCCTTGTTCAAAACGTCCATCCACCAGCACTATATTCTCAGCAAGTAAATCCTTATGTTTCTCAAGCATCTCTTCTTTCCCTGTAGTACTAACAACAATTTTTCCTTCAGGTCCAGAATGAAAAGCAATCCACTGTTGTTCGTCACATAAGTTATAGGCATTTTGCTTCTGTCTAAAATAAGTTCCTTTTGCTGTACCATTCACCGCATCCATTAAAATATTAGGCTTTCCTGCTCTTCCTAAAAAAGCGTCTATACCAGAAGCTAATGCGATTTTCATTGCAGCAATTTTAGATTTCATTCCACCTGTTCCTACTTCACTATCTGCTCCGCCTGCTGAAGACTCTATTTTAGAAGTAATGGTTTGAACCTCTTCTAACATCTTTGCTTGAGGATTCCTATGAGGATTATCGGTATACAATCCATCTACATCTGATAAGATAATGAGCTGGTCCCCATGAATGAGCGCTGCTACCTTAGCCGAAAGTGTATCATTGTCCCCAAATTTCAAACGATCAATAGTAACCGTATCATTTTCATTAATGATTGGAATAATTCCTCTATTCAACAATACATTTAATGTATTTTTCATATTGGTATATCGCTTTTCATCCGCAAAATCACCTCTAGTGATTAATATTTGCGAAGCAACATATCCATGAGATAAAAAGAGTTCTGAGTAAGATTCCATTAATAGACCTTGGCCGATAGATGCCGCCGCCTGTTTTTCTGGAAGCGAAGTTGGACGTTTTATACACCCGAGTTTCCGATACCCAGCAGCTACCGCACCTGAGGAAACGACAGCCACTTCATAACCAGCATCCTTTAGCTCCACAATTTGCTCTACTAATTTCTCGAGTTTTTTCCGACTTATTTCTCCGTGCATGCTGGTTAGGGAACTGCTTCCAATCTTAATTACAACTCTTCTTATCTGTTTATCTTGCTCTTGCAAATCCTCTGTTAACATTCTGTACCTCCTATTGTTCCATTAAGAATTTAATTTTGCACCACCAAGCTCTGCGCTTATCTGTTTGGATCGACTTGCTGCATGTTTGATTGCTTGGGATATGGCCTCTCCACCGTTATAATCTGCTAATGCTTTCAATCCAGAGGCGGTTGTTCCATTTGGTGAAGTTACATTTTCTTTTAGGATAGTAGGTGATGTTCCTTTTTCCATTACCATTTTTGCTGCTCCATAAACAGTTTGCGACACGATTTCTCGAATTAGTTCTTTTGGCATCCCATATTGCAAACCAACAGACTCCATGTGCTCCATTAAGTAATAAAAGTATGCTGGTCCGCTTCCTGCAATTCCAGTAAAGAGGTCCATCTGCTCTTCATTTATCACAAAGACCTTGCCCATACATTCAAGTAATTCTTTCACCGCTTCGATGTTTTCTGTCCTAGTATATCGCCCACTTGTTAGTGCTGTTGCTGATTGCTGTACCATACTTGAAGTATTTGGCATCACCCGAATAACTTGTTGTCCTTCTTGTAAATGGTCTTCCATAAAATTTGTTGTTATGCCAGCCAATACAGAAATTACTACTTGATCTGGGTTTAGTCTTTCTTTTAACGAATGTAGTGCCTCTCTCGCTCCTTTCGGCTTCATCGCTAATATAAACAAATCAATATTCTTATATGGTAATTGTTCCTTTTGAACCGTTTCTATGCCGTATTTATTGGCTAAGCCTTGTAGACGATCCATATTGCTATTATTGGTTGCAATTATTTGGTTGGGGAGAAGTTTTTCTGCTTTAAGAGCACCTGCAATCATAGCCTCTGCCATCGAGCCTGCCCCTAAAAATGCTACTGTCTTATTTTTTAACATCCGCACCCTCCTAAGTATTAATAATTCATTCCATATTCTTTTTTCAACATTTCTAATCGTAACATGCTCAAATTTTGTTTCAAGGGGAATTGCCCAATTGACGAGGATAGGGGCGAGATAGTGAAAATGGTCTAATATTGATTACCTAAGTTCATTTAAAACGGGATAATCCTGTTTCTCGGCATGAGAAGAGGAATTACAGATATTAACCAAATTCTTGAGTGACACCATCTGACATATACTATCAAATATCGATTTTGCTTCTTTACTTGACGAATTTTATTTTTATAAAAAACGCCCAAAGAATTGAGAGTCTTCCCTATAAAAACTAATGACAATGCAAGGATACAAATCGATTGTTGCCTTTATTCTTCAATCCCATTAATAGGAAAATACATTTTAAGAATAAACCAATTATCTTGTAGCTCCGCTTCCATTTTCCCATTCATCTTTTCAACTAATTTTTTGGATAAATATAAACCTAATCCACTTGCTTCCGTGTTAGTTCTACTACTGACCTCTGTATAGAAACGCATAAAGACTTTTTCTATTGCAACTTTACTATCTCGTTTAATATCGTTTTTGATGCGTAAAACCAGAAAATCTTTTTCCATGCTATAGCTAATAACCGCTGTACTCTTGGCATAGCGAAGTATATTTTGAACGATATTATGAAGGACACGTGTCGCGATTAACTTGTCCGTAATAATTTTTCTGTCCTTTATTTCATCAGGAAATTGGAGTTCAATTTTCTTCTCCTCCAATTGCTCATAAAAGGATAAAAAGATTTCTTCCACTAAATGAGATAGAGAAATGGATGTTAGTACTATTTCTTTTTGATTTGTTTCAATACGGGCTAGGTCATAAAATTGTTCCGTCATTTCAATCAGTCGTTTTACAGACTGCTCGATAATCGCTACATAGTGTTTCCTCCGCATCTCATCATTCGTCGCATGTAAAAGTTGCACATAACCATTTATGGATGTGAGCGGTGTCCGTAAGTCGTGAGAGAGTCCTGCTATTGATAATTTCACATTTTCTTCCATTTGTTTCGCTAGACGATTCTTATCTTCAAACACATTAATCATTCGATTCAATTCATCTACTAACTCTAACAAAGTTTTTTCCCGGAAATCGAGAGAGAGTCTACTTCCAAAACTAGCACGAGCGGGAAGATTATGGACGTCCTGTTTCAACTTTCGCAGTTCTCTTTTTAAAAAGTAAAGATAAAAAAGAAGCGCCAATGTTAGGAAGAAAAATACCCAGCCCCACATAACATTCACACCTCCTTTGTTAGTCAAATTTGAAGCCTATGCCCCATATTGTTTTAATATAATGTGTATCTCTTAAGTTGAGCTTATTTCGTAAATTACTGATATGCATATTAATCGTTTTATCACTATCAAAGTATGGTTCATTCCAAACACTTTCATAAATATTGGCACGGCTAAATACCTTTTGAGGATTTTCTAAAAAAAGTAAAAGTATTGCATATTCACGTCCAGTAAGGTGAATAACTTGATCATTTAGTGTTACTTCACGTGTTTCCAAATCAATGCTGATGTTCTTGTATTGAATTTCTTTCTTATTATCCCAAGAATCCTTGATTGCATGACGTAACTGAATGTGAATCCTTGCAAGTAGCTCCTTCACATCAAATGGTTTTGTCATATAATCATCCGCTCCACTTGTCAAAAGCTCCAGCTTCGTATCTTGATCATTTTTAGCTGAAATCACTATTACAGGAATGTTTGTATTATGCCGAATTTGTTGAAGGAATTCTTCTCCATTCATTCCTGGAAGCATTAAATCTAATAAGATTAAATCCATTTGCGCTTGTTCGAATAGTAATTTCCCTTCAGTCCCTGAATATGCACTGAGTGTTTTAAAACCATTCAATTCCAACGCCTCTTTTATAAGTGAATGAATGGCCATATCGTCTTCCATGATTAATATCGTTACCATCTCTACCTACCTACTTTATGTCTGTTCGATTAAACAGAAGGATACCTATTATGGAGGTTAACACGATCGTGATGATACTAACTAATATCATCTCTGGGTATTTTGCAATATCTACTGGTTTTGCGAAATCGGAGTAAAACAAGAAGGATTCTGTAAACCAGAATGTTAATTGCTTAAAATGCTTGGTTTGCTGAAAAATCCCAGCTCCAAAACCTGTTGCTATCGTATAAAGGAAACTCCAAATTAGAGAAACTGCACTGTTTTTTGTTAAAAAACTAATCATGACATAGATAGATACGTTTGCCAAAATTAGAAAATAAAGTGTAAGGAAAGCTTTTATAGCAAACCAAAGGTAATTGCTAATTTCTGCCACCTCTCCAAAACCAAACACAGCAGAAAAGCCCATTATACCAAATACAGTCATTAAAATGACACCAACAAGGGTAAGCAGTGCAGCAACCGCCAATTTTGTCATATAATAATAGGTCCGACTTCGCCCTAAGGACAATGTATTTCGAATCGTCCCTTTTTGAAATTCTTCCCCAATAAAAAAACAAATAAAAGCACTCATAACGAGTAAAACGGTTAATCCGTTTTTCTCCATCATTAAAATTCCTGTCGCCCCATTGATCACTGTATCTTTAGTTTGATTTAGCTCTGCTCCATAATTCACGGAAATATTACTATTCACTACTTGCAAAATAGGAAGTAAAGATAAAATGCCTAGAACAATCCATAATTTTTTACTTCGAACTAACTTTATTTTTTCAGCTGTTAAGAGATTAAGCATGGATAGTTCCTCCTGTTAATTGTAAAAAATATTCTTCGAGCTTTTGTCTTGTTGTCCCTATTCTCGAAACATTCACATTAGCTAATACAAGCGAACGGTTAATAGAAGCTACTTCCTCTAAACGTTCATAAATATTAATCTCCGTTCCATTTACAACCTCATATTCCTTTATCCCCATTTCATCTAGCACAACAACTGCTTTATGAACCTCGGTTGTTTCTAATTCAATATATTGACGAGTTTCAGAAGCTAATTGCTCTCTTGAAAGCTCACTAATGAGTTTCCCCTTATGCAAAATCCCATAATGGGTAGCAATCTGTGATAGTTCATCAAGCAAATGGGAAGAAAGTAAGACTGTTATCCCTCGATCCTTCACCAAACGTTGTATGATTTCGCGCATCTCCACAATCCCTGATGGATCAAGACCGTTTGTCGGCTCGTCTAAAATTAAGAACTCAGGATTTGTAATCAGAGTCGATGCAATCGCTAAACGCTGGCGCATCCCTAATGAGAAATTCTTAACCTTCTTCTTCCCTGTATCTTCAAGACTCATCAAACGAAGTAAATGATCAATTTCGCGTTCACTTACCCCACCGTTTGCTGCTTGTACTCTCAGATTTTCTCGAGCTGTTAAGTCAGGATAAAGTGCTGGTGTTTCAATCGATTGACCCATTTTTCTTCTTGCATGTTGCAATCCCTTCGTGCTGCTTTCGCCAAATAGCTCAATGTCACCCTCATCAATTGAGATTAACCCCATAACAGTACGCATAAATGTCGATTTTCCCGCACCATTTTCCCCAATTAAACCGTATATCATCCCACGCTTAATTTCGATTGATACTTTATCAAGCGCTTTGTGTTTTCCATATATTTTTGAAACATTCATTGCTTTAAGAATTGTTTCTGTCATAACCATTCTTCCTTTCAATGTTGATTGATATAGAATAAGGGATAGATATAAATAATTTGCCTAGAAAAGTATAAAGAAAGTATAAAGAATGAGAACTAGCTCTAATTACATTGATTTTTAATATGTTTTTCAACACTTTTTTATTTTGCTCCGTTTTGCATTAAAAAAAGCGGACTAATCATTCTAGTCCACTTCTCCATTTAATTTTATACTACATCTGTATCTTTCTTTTTATAAATTATTCCTACCTTGCTTATTCCAATCAAAAAACTAAAATAACCTCTAAGACAAATATATTCAGGAACTTCGTCTCTCTATTTATCATACCTTAATTGAAAAAGCTCGTAATAACGTTCTTTTTCTAATCCTTCATATTCTAAATCAAAGTTAAACAACTCCAATGTTTCTTGATTCATTTCTCCCACATTAAATGGTACATCATGTTCCAGTGCTAGTTTCTTAATCGCAATCGTCTCTTCTAAACCAGTCTTCGTCAACATCGAAAAACGATACACTACTTCTTTTTGGTGACTCGGATAAAACGTCACTTCCCAAACAAACCTCATCTCGTCGGATGTATTAGATAAGCTTGCATAATGAACATAAGGTTCCAAATATACGCTTTCTATTTCATCATAAGGAATGATCTGCCTTTCACCCTTCCAGTTACTTGATACCAATCCCTTTTCTTCATGTACACCTCTATAATCAGAGAACATAAAATAATGGAAACCAATCAAGAAAATAATCGTTCCGATAATAATGGAATTTAATAGCCCTTTTCGCTTTAAATCCGGATAAAGAAATCGAGCACCAAATAGAAAAATCAAAATAACAACAAAGCCCCCGAGAGAAAATTCTCCTAACTTCCCAGACGAAGGTTCATAAAGGACAAATTTTTCATCTATAAATGTCGTTTCTTTTAAATCATCATAGAATATATTCAAATAAATTAGTACAGGGATGATAAAGAAGAAGAAGAGATAGTTGGCTATCCAGCGCTTTCCTTGCTGTTTAAATTTAGCCTTCGAAGTTCTGATCATTTGACCGCAAATATATAGAGGAACACTAATAATTCACAACACGATATTAGCAAAGATAATATCCTGAGGAAAAGCGATTGCACAGAAAAGACCCAATAATAAACTAAAAGCTATAATGACTATCCCAACAAATTTCCTCATGTTATCCCTCCACTTTAACGATAATGGTTATCTTCTTTACACATAGGTACTTACAACCTAAATTCCATTTCTTTTTATACGTCGTACCATATAAATGGTTTCATTTTGTTACATCAACATATTGCGGCAAGTTCCAAAAGTATCTTGAACCATAAATGATAATGCCTAAAATGGGAACAAAAGAAACTTTATTACATAAAAAAAGACCCTCTCCATAAATATGGAAAGAGCCTTTGAAACGCCACAAATTAACGTTTTGAGAACTGAGGTGCACGACGAGCGCCTTTAAGACCGTATTTTTTACGTTCTTTCATATGTGCAGATAATATAAAGAAACACAAAACCAAACAGTTCCTGTCACATCAAGGTTTGTCCACTTTTATTCTCTAAAAGGAAAACAGAATAATATACAATTCTATATGTTTAGTGGTCAGATTGTGGTCAAAGAAACAGGGTGCCTCAAATAAAATGGGGCATCCATTTACGCATATTATTACATCATGCCGCCCATTCATGTTTAAATAAAATATTAAAAAAATAGGATAAAAAAAGACTATATATCAATATTTTGCAAGGATCCAAAACAATAATTTTAAATGGGACATTATCAAGTCGAGGACAAGCTCGAGGACAGAAAAAGCCCTTCCACTATCCAATGAATTAAATATTAGAAAGCTGACGTTGAACATTCTATTGTTCCGAAGAGACTTTGACGAACAGAAGATTAACACCTAAGTAATGTAAAAGGCACGTAGCTCCCTCAAGTATATCTTTAAACACTTCCGATAAAGGTCGCTCTTCTAGTTTAAAGTAAGCAGCATCCCCCTTTCGGTGACTACCGATAAGTTGCGTCATCGCAGTTCTTGCGGATGAGTTCGTGAGCACAGTAAGAACGTAGGCAAACGGGCAATCCCCCCCTCTTGGAGAGCCTGTTTTGTTATAAAATAATCGAATTGAACACCCCCTAGAAAGTAAGTCGATTCCTTCAATACCATCAAATATCACTAGACTTTACAGCTATCTGATCAGGGAAAATGCCACATTCATTGGCCTTTTCCACAATAATCAATTTTATAATTTCTCGATATTTTCCATATTTACAAGATAGAGAAAGGTTATTTGGTATGAACATATTTAGTAATGAATGTTTTTATTTTAAAAAATTCATAAACTAATAGCTGGTTTTCTTTAAGTATTATAATTCACAATAATGAAGTCCATATCCAATAAAGGACTGAGCTTCTCTTTATCATAAAATTTCTATTTTTTGTACTTTTCCGTTCGTCCTAGATGACACCGTCCCAGCCTAACCCAAAGCAAAATCAAAGGTATTGCCTTAGAATTTACGTGTACCTGCATATTAAGTGAAACGTCCTCAAAAACTGGTCTTCGACTGTCTTCATATAGCCACAGCCCTAGCTACATCCTATAGTTACTGGCTCAGAGTTTGAATACCTTCTAACTGCTTCCTTACCTTGTGCATTTTTCCCACAAGGAGAACAGAAAGTAACAAAACCAACTCATTTATATGACAAATCATTTATAAGTTTCCCCCTATTGCGAAAAGAATAATTATTTAATAAAGCTGACTATCAAAATATTCGCCCTTTTTTTGAATGTGGACTATTTGTCCATTCATATCATTTCCTATTACCATATGATACTACTGAAAGGTGGTGTTACTTATGAGTTTTACCAATAGCGATAGCTATGGATTATGTAAGGGGTGCTTTAAACAACAAAGGTTTTGCACATGTAAAGACTCCTACCATTCGGACACAGTTAACCAAGAAGTAACCGAACATTGTGACCAAACATTCTCTGAGCATAATCCACAATGCCAATCCATTGGGGAACAAGAACAGCAACAACTACAACAACAGGGTGGGCTTGAACAGGCACAAGGGCCTCAGAATCAAGAACAAATCCAAGAAGGGCAAAGTCAAGGGCCTCAAACGCAAGAACAACAACAAGGCGACCAAACCCAAGGAAATCAAACTCAAGGGCCTCAAACACAAAGCCAAAATGAGATACAAGAGCAAACGCAAATCCAGGACCAAACCGAAGACCAGGACCAAACTCAAGGACCTCAGTTACAAGCCCAAAGACATGGCGATCAAACTATGGAAAATAACCAGACCATTTCAACCCCGGTGGACGTGGATGGAGTCAATGTGAATGTTCAGTGTGGAGACTGTAAGCCTACTATAATTTTTCCAGATGACTTCTTTGAGAAAAATAAGAAGAAAAAGGATCACAATCAAAGGGGGGACGACATGGAAAATTGCAAATGTAAGGAAAATAAATGTCCAAAAGATTGTGATTGCTGTGTCCAAAATCTTGCAGACCTATTAAGAAAAGTACAAAATTTCCAAACTACTTTAACAAATCCAGCAAATCGAGCAATCGACATATATTTCAGCACAGTGAACGGATTGCCGAATCCATCTGAAGGACAAGTCATTTCAGATATAGTGGATTGTTCAGTCCTTAGGTTTAGACCTGCTGACCAGATTACGATTGTTCCGAATACAGCCGTACAATTATGTGATGTTGCAGGTATATGCGCGACAGATACAGATGCTACTCCTGAAATTTCCAATGTTTATGAATTTCTCCTCCAACAGGCTTATGAAGACACTGAAGATTGTTCCTACCAAAAAAGGAAGAAACCATGTAATTGTCCTTGCTGTGCTTCAGGTATTGGAGAAGAGTTAAGGTGTACAGCCAACTTCGGACTTCTCCTTGATGTTTATCTCAAGGGGCAGACCACAGCACTTCCTCTTTATGTGCTTACGGTAAAAGACTGCCTTGCTTACTTTGTAAACGATATTACTGATCTAGACTCGATTTGTGTCTTCTCACTATGTGCCATAAGTGGATTTACCGTTGTTAGTCAAACATTGGGCACAATAGATAGTGCCTAGAATTTATGCACTAACATGCTGCATTAAAAATCAATTATCTATCAGAAGATTTTAAGGCACGAATATTACTACTAACACCTAATCAGCCTTTTTCTTTCCCTCCAAAAATGGATGTTTGTATTAGTTGATTAACCTATACGCAAAAAACCTAGAAGCATATATTATTATTGAATTTAGAAACTTAATCTCAAGGAGGAAGTAATTTGATGATATATCATTCAGAAGGTAAACATTGCGGCTGTAAAGAACAGGAAGAGTGCACTTGCAAAAGAAGAATGGGAAATCATCCGAAGATGAATCATCATGGATATGATCATCATGGATATGAAAAATGTGAAATGCCTAAAAAAAATTGGTACGAAGAGAAAGAGCCTTGCCCAGACCGTGTAAAAGGATTCAATTTGTGCAAACAAAGAAATGAATTAAGGTGCTTTAAACATTGCGAGCCAATTTCCCAGCCATGTGATGCATTATTCTATAACTATTTTACCAGCAGGACTAATTTTGAATTTAGCGGGTTAGTTGTGATTAAAAATACAGGGAATCCAACTAGCGGCTGTTCTATGCAGATCCGTGTTACAGATAGAGCAGGCACTGCAATTGTTGCAACAGTTAGCGCTGGAGCATCAGTTCCAATCTTTGTTGAAGGGTTAACTTCGCTTGATATTGCTTGTCTTCCAAATGAACCAGAGCTTCCTGTACCAGCAACTTGCAGTGGCGAAGTCATCTTTGACCTTGAATACTGTGCGACAAGACTTTGTCTATAAGTAATGAACTTTGACAAAATAATTCATCAGTGTGAAGAATCCCTCTTAATGTTCATAATTAACTAAGAAATGATCCCACAAGAATTTAGTTAATCCCCTCCAATGTATTTTTCTTTAATATTTTTAAAGAAGAATCCCTGTTTATTATTTATGAGGAATTTCTGAAAAAAAGCATAGCTAATTTTGAACTAAATTTGTATTGTAGGTGAATTAACCAATATAAACACCCAAAAATGGGTGTTTATATTGGTTAATCAGCCCATGCCAAGAAACCCAATATACATATATTGATAGTATCTTTCAAGAATATGGGGAGGAAGCTTTTGTATGTTTTTTATAAATAGATCCTGTGGGTGTAGGGGCTTCCAACGATGCAATCAATGTCATAGAAGCGTTGGGGGCCCAAAAATATACATTAACGAAAGTATATGTACTGGAAAGTCAAAATCCGTGTTTAAACTTAAACACAGTGAAAAGGGAAAACATTATTTTGAGCATCATGGAAAGCATCATTGCAGATCGGATGACTGTGAAAAAGACAAGTGCAAATGCGATGACTGTGAAAAACACAAGTGTAAATGCGTTGACTGTGAAAAACACAAGTGCAAATGCGAGGATTGCGGGAAAAACAAGTGCAAATGCGAGGATTGCGGGAAAAACAAGTGCAAATGCGAGGATTGCGGGAAAAACAAGTGCAAATGCGAGGATTGCTGGAAAGACAAGTGCAAATGCGTTGATTGTGAAAAACACAAGTGCAAATGCGAGGATTGCGGGAAAGACAAGTGCAAATGCGTTGATTGTGAAAAACACAAGTGCAAATGCGAGGATTGCGGGAAAGACAAGTGCAAATGCGTTGATTGTGAAAAACACAAGTGCAAATGGGATGGTTGTGAAGAATTTAATGGTGATTCCAATATTTTCGAAATGATGCTAGGTGAATCTGATGATATTCCCAAAGACAATTGTAATGATGATCATAAACTCTGCCCAGAAGAAATCAAAGGATTTGATTTCTGCAGAAAGGAAGAAGAACTAAGATGCTTTAAACATTGCGGCCCTATCTCACAACCCTGCGATTGTAATTATTACAACCATTTTACCAGCCGTTCGAACCTTGATTTTAGCGGGTTGATTGTGATAAAGAACACAGGCAATTCGGCTAGCGGCTGTTCCATGGAAGTCCGCGTCACTGATATTGCAGGTTCAGCAATAGTCGCTACAGTCAGTCCTGGAGCATCCGTCCCAATCTTTGTCGAATGTTTAAGATCACTTGATATTGCATGTTTTAAAAATGAATCAGTAACAGAAACGTGCAGCGGTGAAGTCATCTTTGACCTTGAATACTGTACCACAAGATATGTTTCACATCGCTATAAATGATGGGTTCCTATAGACTGAAAGCTTTCTTAATATATTTTGTTGGAAAACATGTAAAGAAAATCATCCCATTCACATTACTATAACGTACACCATAATGAAATTGAGTAGGAGGGGGTGACTAACCCCCGACCTCCCACACTCCTGTACGTCTCGTTCGAACTGTTCTATGAAATATCACCCTTATATCTATTTTGGGCTGATTTTGGATTTGTTATGGTTTCCATGTAACTGTATTCATAGTGCTTACTAAATCCTCCAACGTATCGCCCTCCCCTCTGAAAGTGATTTCTATTTCATCATTCTTTAACTGGATTAGCGTTTTATTTAACGTATCTAACAATTTGTCCGACGGGACATCTGAAAAGTCTCTATTTTCAAGTTCCTTTTTCATGCGCTCAACTTGCCGTCCTAATAATTCGATACGGGCTTTTTTTGTCATATAAAATTGCTCCTGTAACGATTCAATTTCAACTGCCTTCATATTTTCTATTTCCATGAGATGTTCCTTTGACCACGCAATAAGCGTTGACTTCGATACGTTAAGTTCCTTGGCAATTTTACTAAAGCTGATCCCTTTCGCTCTTAATTAAATAAACTTTTGCCTTGTTTTGTTGTCCTTCATTCTCAATCCCTCCACGAAATAATTATTTTATCCGAAGTTTTTTTCGGTAATCTTCTGTAAATAAGTCAATGAATTTTGTATTATCGTATAGACGGCTAAAGACTCTTTCTCCTACGACCATAGGTAAGTCTTGATCCGTCAAATTACTCGTGTAGATTGTCGGCTACTATTTCAAAAATTATACTCTTTCTCCAATCATCATTTCCTCCCGATGCTTCCGCACCCAAGTCATCCAAAATCAATAAATCTAGCTTTTTTAAATCCTTAAAGATATTTTCTTCTGTTATGATAGATGCTTTGTTATACGTAGATTTAATTTTTGAAAGTAATTGTCCTGTGGTTAAAAACCCAACTATAAAACCTTTTTCTTTTAGCGTTCTGGCAATAGCTACACACAAATGTGTTTTTCCTGTTCCCGGATTGCCTTGAATTAAAAGGTTGTAGCGATCTTGTTCGGAAGCTAAAAATGTTTTCACATAGGAAATTGCCCTTTGTTTTGCAACAGTAGTAACGGGATTAGTTTCATGGTAATCCTTAAAACCTGAACCCTTTAATTTTTCGGGGAGAAGAAAATAGTCGTTCATAAGCCTTTCAGATATGAGCTGACTTTGCTCCTTTAAACCTTTTTCCATAGAAAGATTAAGCATATCCCTATCCCTACATCTACAACATTTGAATGTTTCACCTAACTGCTTCCAACTGTCATTATTATTTAGGCGGTAAACCAAAGCGGATGCACTTTCTTGTCCACACTGCGGGCATACAAGTTTTTTAAGAAAATCCGCTTCTAGCTCATGCCCTTCTAATTCTGGCATGAGTCTAAAAACAGCCTTTTTGTAAATGTTATTCTCATCCTCAGGTAGAAAGCTACTCGCAACTCTCATAGTTTAACCTCCTAAAATGGGAGTTCATCTTCCCATTCTTTCATTTTCTCAAATTCATCTTTTGTAATTGGTTTTGGTTCTTCCCAATGACTAGGGCGATCTAATGAAAAATGCTGTTGGCTCTTTTTCCTTATTACATTTCTGCTTGTTTGAATTTTCAGAACCAATTGATCATACTGTTTTCTTAATTTTGATGGAGAAAGTATATTTGTCTTCCAAAAGGAATCTTGCTGACACCAATCAATCACGGTGGATATTTCTTCTGGTAAACGATTGTCCCTTTCTATCATTAAACGAAAGTCATCCGACCATTTTTGAAGATTTGGTTCTTTAAATCCCGGATTATTTTCCCTAATGTTATTTAAAAGTCTTAATGCTAATTGATACGGTATGCTTTTTTCGTCGTAAGTTTTTGACTTGCGACAATAAGAATCTTTTACTTCTTTATCATTCTTTAATTTTTTATCATTCTTGTTAGTTGTTAGTCGATTGTTAATTGATTGTTGGCCGCCTGTTAAGTTGCTTGTTAATCCATCTCCATTATTCTGATAATCCTCCCAATTATTAATGGTTATAAGCCTATTTTTGTTTGTTGATTCATTTGTTAGAAAACCGAATTTTTCAAACCGCTTTATTGCAGTTCTTACGTTTTGAATTGAAATCCCCTTACCGCATTTTTCAACAATGGATTCCAAGCTTGTAATTACCTGGCCAGCGGTAACGTTATAAGGTTCCCCTTGCCATTCCCATTGTTTTTCTTGATGATTAACCATCAAAAGAAGTGTTATTAGAATGGTTTTTTGTTCCGGTGTGGATTCTATCCAAATAGGCTTATGCAATAAATCCCGATAAAGCTTAACCCATCCTAACATCACACTTCACCCGCTTCAGCCAGAATTATTTCGCAACCATTTCTGTACATCCCAGCGATTTAAACGAATGATTTGCCCTCTTTGAAAAAAAGGAATTTCTTTGCTTGAAATCATGTTTCGAATTGTGGGTACACTGACCTTTAAATAATCGGCAGCTTCTTTTATGGTTAATATTTGATCATGCCCGTTTTCTTCTTGTAATTCCATTAGAAGCTCCTGTAATGCATTTTTTAAATCTGTCCGATTTATGATTAGCGTTTCTTCTGGGAATTCTAGCTTTATATTCATTTATTTATCCCCCTTTTTCAACTTGAGTACAAAGATCCTCTACTTCTTTATTTAGGTTTTCAGCAATCTGTTTGATTGTAGAAAACCGTACCTTTTTTTTAGTCCCCTTTTCGATTTCACCAATGGTTTTTCTATTTACACCAGATACATCAGCCAATTTAGTGATTGTCCACCCCATTTCCGCTCGAGCAAGTTTAATTTTTTTACTGTCAATTTTCAGGTGATGCTCTTGTTTTATTAGTTTTGTACATTTCATCTTTTAAACATCTCCTAATTACTCATATTGGGTACAAATAAACAATATCATCCCGTTTTGAGAAATTCAAGTTGATATTTGTATTCATTATGTGTAATATTGATTTGTAATTACTCATTGGAGGTTGATAAATTATGTTTGGAGAACGAATTAGAACGTTACGAAGGGAAAAGAATATGACTTTAAGAGACTTAGCCGACAAGTTGAATATTCCCTTTACTACATTAGGAAATTACGAGCGGGAAGACCGGGAACCGAATGTTTCAACCTTTTTAGCATTGGCTGATTTCTTCGATGTAAGCGTCGATTATTTAACCGGAAAACAAGACATAAGAACATCAGATCAATATGGTTTCCAAAGGGATTTTAGCCTGCTTGAAGATCTACTGAAACAAGCTACTCCTGATATTAGGAAAAAAGCAGAAGACATCATTAACCAGTTGACTATAATCATTGGGGATGAACTAGAAGCAACAGATGTAAGAGAAACATCTAAAACATTTGAGCATCTATTCCAAGTTGTGGATTTTATTTTTAGTATGAAAATGGGATTTAAGTATAATTACGGGCAAGACCCTTCAACACCTTATGAATGTATAAAACTATATCTAGAGCACAAACCCACATTAGATATGAACTTAAATAACTTATGTGAAATTTACGCTAATAAGAAAAACGGTTAAATGAGGTGAAAAAATGGCATCATTTCAAAAATACACAACCAAACAAGGTCAAATGTGGTTATTTAAGACGGACACTGGAATTAATCCCGAAACAGGAAAAAGACAAACTACAACCCGAAGGGGCTTTAAAACCAAAAAAGAAGCACAAATAGCTGCTGCCAAGCTTGAACAAGAAATAGCGAGCGGAAGATCAATAAAGAATGACAACCTGACTTTTCAGAATGTATACGATCAATGGTTTTCCAATCATTCGAAAACGATTAAATTAAGCACAAAGAAAGCCATTGAATCCAAATTCAATAGGCATATATTGCCCCGCTTCAGCAAATTGAAAATAAAAGAAATAACAAGACCATATTGCCAAAAAATGATCAATGAAATCGCTCAATTAATTAAATCGGTAAATGACATAAAAATACAGGCTAACCAAGTATTCAAATATGCTTTAAAAATGGAGATTATTGAAAGGAATCCATTAGAGCATGTCACCATACCAAGACAGCAAAATGAAATTATTAATGAGGATAATGAAACGGATGAGCGGAATTATTGGAAAAAGGATGAGATACGTAATTTCCTTTCAATAACGAAACATGAATTAGATTTTCGAGATCATGTACTTTTTCATCTGTTAATCTATACCGGTGCACGCAAGGGAGAAATTTTAGCCCTTACATGGGATGATATTGATTTCGAAGCTGGCTCCATACGGTTAAACAAAACGTTATTTCATCATGATGGTAAATTCATCTTCCAAACGTCCAAAACAAGGGAATCTAAGCGTTTAATTAGCTTGGATCCTCTAACCCTCTCTCTGCTTAATAAATGGCGTATAAAGCAAAATGAAGCTTATTTAGCCGGGAAAGGTTATTTGAATAATAACAAGGTGGTTTTTGACAGGGATGATGGCTCTCCGATGCGGTTAGCCTATCCAAACGAAAAGCTGGCCGCTTTAATCAAAAAACATAACCTACACAAAATTACAATACATGGTTTACGTCATACTCATGCTTCCCTTTTATTCGAAGCAGGAGCCAGTATAAAAGAGGTTCAGGAGCGGTTAGGCCACTCTGATATACAAATGACGATGAACATCTATACACACGTAACAGATACGCTAAAAGAGCAAACTGCACAAAAGTTTCAAAGATATATTGAGTTATGAGATGTGGTCAGATGTGGTCAAAAATATTTTCGTGGTCAAAGTGTGGTCAAAAGCACTTTTCAGACATAAAAAAGACCCCCAACCAAATCGGTTGAGAGCCTTTGAAACATTGATAATTAACGTTTTGAGAACTGAGGTGCACGACGAGCGCCTTTAAGACCGTATTTTTTACGTTCTTTCATACGAGCGTCACGAGTTAATAATCCTGCACGCTTTAATGTTGGACGGTACTCAGGATCTACTTGAAGTAAAGCACGAGCGATACCATGACGGATAGCGCCAGCTTGACCAGTATAACCTCCACCGTTAACATTTACTAAAATATTGTAGCTTCCAGTAGTTTCAGTAGCTACTAGTGGTTGTTTAACAACTTCGCGTAAAGCTGCAAACGGGATATAACTTTCGATTTCACGACCATTGATGATGATTTGTCCGTCACCTGGAACTAAACGTACACGAGCAACAGAGCTTTTACGACGACCAGTACCGATATATTGAACCTGTGCCATTTGTTTTACCTCCCTTTATTAATTATCCACGAAGTTCGTAAACTTCTGGTTGTTGAGCTTGGTGCGGATGTTCGCTACCAGCATATACGTGTAATTTTCTATACATTTGACGACCAAGAGAATTCTTTGGAAGCATACCTTTGATTGCAAGTTCTAACATTTGCTCTGGATAGTTAGTACGCATTTCTAAAGCAGTTCTTTGCTTTAATCCACCTGGGTGCATAGAGTGACGGTAGTAAATTTTGTCAGTTAATTTTTTACCAGTCAATTCAATTTTTGAAGCATTTAAAAGAATTACATGATCACCAGTATCCACATGAGGTGTGAAAGTTGGTTTATGTTTACCACGTAGAATTGATGCTACTTCACTAGCAAGACGACCTAAAGTTTTGCCTTCAGCATCAATCACGTACCATTTACGATCAACAGTGTTTGAATTAGCCATAAACGTTGTACGCATGAGTTTCCCTCCTGAAATGTTTAATTATAATTTGTTTTAAATTACGAATGTTCTGTTCTTACGTCTATATGTTCACACAATTAAGTTCCGGGGCTTAATGTGGGATTAAAATACATACCATATTATGATATATCCTAGACTAGTATATGTCAAGGGAATGTTACACCAGGTTTAGTTGTTATGAGAAAAAAATTAGTTTTCTTTTTGTTTTCACTCACTAAATAATGATTTTTACTTATAAATAAGCTATTTCGGCATTTCAACATCATAGAAATTATAATTGTGGCGTGACATATACGGCATTCATTCATACATTACTTTCCAAAGATACAATCCATTCGCAGAAGCAGTTTTCCCAGCTGCTTTTCTATCTTTTTTCTCAATAATCATAGGGATATCCTGCGGAGATTTTTTGCCTCTTCCAACATCTAGCAATGTTCCAACCATGATGCGCACCATATTATAAAGGAACCCATTCCCTTGGAAGGAAAATATTAGCATATCTTCCTCCTCTGTTAACTTTATTCCCGTTACAGTTCTTACTTTTCTTTCTTTGTCTGTCTTAGCAGAGCAGAAACTAGTAAAATCATATTCTCCAATAAAATAGGTAAGTGCCTCTCTCATTGCCTCCACATTTAGAGTATATGGATAATAATAGGCATAATGGCGTTTAAATGGATCTCTCCGCTCCCCTAATTGAATAAAGTAACGATATTCTTTTGCAGTTACATTGTATCTTGCATGAAAGGCTTCAGACACTCTCACAGCATCAGCTATTACTATATCATGGGGCAACAAGGTATTTAGTGCAACCGGCCATTTTTCAGCTGGAATATCAAGAGCGCTATCAAAATGAATAACTTGTCCCTTCGCATGAACACCAGCATCGGTTCTACCTGATGCCTGAATCTTTATCTCTATCCCTTTATGAAGCTTTCTTAAAGCCTTTTCGATTTCACCTTGCACCGTTCGATCCTTTGGTTGAATCTGAAAACCACTATAATTTGAACCGTCATAGCTTATTGTACATTTGTATCTTTGCATCATATTCTCCACTATGTTCTTAATAAAAACAGCAAGGCTGTTACTAGTATCAAAATAATAATCATGATTGTATCGATTGGATTCCATACTAATTGACGATACTTTGTTCTTCCTTCTCCGCCTTGATAACCGCGTGCTTCCATCGCAATAGCAAGCTCCTCCGCCCGTTTAAAGGAGTTAACAAATAAAGGAATCAATAAAGGAATAATTGCTTGAATCCGACTTTTAATGGAACCACTAGAAAATTCTACTCCTCTTGCCATCTGAGCCTTCATAATTTTCTCTGTTTCATCCATTAAAGTGGGGATGAACCGCAAAGAAATAGACATCATAAGCGCCAATTCATGGACAGGAAATTTCACTTTCTTTAACGGCCCTAACAGTGTTTCAATTGCATCTGTTAATTCAATTGGGGTAGTTGTTAACGTAAGCAAGGATGTCATGATAATAAGCAGGAAGAATCGAATCGAAATCAGAACTCCCATTCTCACGCCTTCTTCATAAATGGTAATCCATCCCCATTCAAACAATAGCTCTCCATTCTTCGTGAAAAATAAATGCAAGATAAACGTAAAGATAATTAGCCAAAAAATGGGTCTTAATCCTAAATAAATATACTTTATCGGTACATTAGATATAGCTACTAACGTACCTACATATATAATTAATAAAGAATAGCTCCAAATATTGTTAGCTAAAAACACAATGCAAATAAATAGAAAAACAAGCAGTAATTTTGAACGGGGGTCCATTCTATGCAATAGCGAATCAACGGGAATAAAACGGCCAATAATCATTTTTCCCATTAACTACTCCCTACTTTCTTTTTTAAATACACTGCCAGCTCTTCTGTGAAGTCTTCCATCTTTAAATGTACTTGTCCCATTTTTATTCCAAATTTTTCTTCTATTTTTTTTTGAAATCGAACCACCTCAGGCTCATTCAACCCAATAGTGGCCAAATCTTCTGCATCCCTAAATATCTCAAGCGGAGTTCCCTGGCGATGAACTTTCCCTTTATTCATAATAACAATTTGATCAGCATAATGTGCTGCATCTTCCATACTATGCGTAACTAAAATGGTCGTTAAATTTCGCTCCTTATGAAGCTTGTAAAACATATCCATTATTTCTCGTCTGCCTCTTGGATCTAAACCAGCTGTCGGCTCATCTAAAACAAGTACATCCGGCTCCATTGCTAAAACACCCGCAATGGCAATTCTTCTCATCTGACCACCAGATAAATCAAAAGGAGACTTTAGGAGGAACTCTTTTGATAATCCCACTTCTCCTAATGCCTTTTCTGCTCTTTTCTTTGCCTCCGACTCTGAAATCCCAAAATTAAGAGGACCAAAACAAATATCCTTTTCAACCGTTTCTTCAAACAGCTGCTGTTCTGGAAACTGAAAAACAATACCTACTTTTTGCCGTATACTCCGCAGGTTCTTGTGCTTTTGTCCACCTTCAATTTTACGGTCACCTATTACGACCGTTCCTTTAGTTGGTGTTATAAGAGCATTAAGATGCTGTAAAATAGTCGATTTGCCAGATCCAGTGTGGCCAATAATTGCTACATAGCTTCCTGATGGAATGTCAAAGTTTACATCCTCTATCGCTAAACGTTCAAACGGCGAATTTTCCTGGTAACGATACTCTACTTTTTGAAGTGAGATGTCCATATGCCTGTCACCAACTCTTCTTCTGTTAAATATACTTCTTCTAATGAAATCCCCTTGTTCATTAAACTTTCTCTTAATTTAATTGTAAAAGGGATGTCTAAACCAATATCTACAAGTTCCTTCTGAAGCTTAAAAATTTCTTTAGGACTTCCTTCTTTATACACTTTCCCCTTATTCATTACGATGATACGGTCTGCTTTAGCAGCCTCATCTAAATCATGGGTAATGGAGATAATCGTCATATTTTCCTTTTGTAAATCTCTCATGATTTCAAAAACTTCTTCTCTTCCTTGCGGATCAAGCATAGAGGTAGCCTCATCTAATATAATAATTTCAGGTTTCAATGCAATAATTCCTGCAATAGCGACTCTCTGCTTTTGTCCACCAGATAGATGATGTGGCTCTTGATCAAGAAAAGATAACATCTTAACTTTTTCTAAAGAACTTTCTACTCTTGTTACCATCTCATTCCTTGGAACTGCGTTATTTTCTAAACCAAAAGCCACATCATCCTTAACCGTTGTACCAACAAACTGGTTATCGGGATTCTGGAATACCATTCCAACCTTTTTTCTAATATCCCACACAGAATCTTCCGTTATCGGAATACTATCTATTATAATTGAACCTTCATTAGAGAATTGTAATCCATTTAATAACTTAGCTAGCGTAGACTTACCTGATCCATTGTGTCCAACTACAGCAACCCATTCTCCTTTATTAACATGTAAAGAAACTTGATCTAGGGCGTTTTCTAATTGCTCCTCATATTTAAAGGTTACATTTTCGACCTTTACTAAAATCGTTTGGTCCATTACAATCCCACCATTTACTTACTAGATATTATCGATTATATATTACATAGGACTATTTATAAATAATATAATTTGCTAAATAAAGTACACTTTTTTTATTAAGTTTCCTACTTATCTACTGATGCTTAGTTGAACTAGTAGAACCATTACGGAAAGTGACTCCACTAACCATCTTTCTCCGCTTTCAAAAGTTAACATTAGTCATCAAAATATTTTGAGTAGGATAAAAAAATAAACTCGCCAATTGGGCGAGCTTTGAATTGGTTTAACATAAGATTATTTAAATAATCTCTGATATCCTATTTCTATGCTTGTTAAAATATATCTTATGGTATTCCACTTCTTAGCACCCTGCAGTCCTAATTAAAAATGAAAAAAGCCCGCACCTCATTCGATCGACCTATCGAAAGAAGAGGTGCACGAGCTAGACGAGTCATTAAATGAAAATCAATGCTCATCGTAACACTCTATATTGGCTTGATCATAAAGCGAGATTTAAAGAAAAAGGGCACTTGAACAAGTTTCATAACAATATAAACTGTCCCGCACCCTAAGTTTCTTTGAAATCCTATTATACTAACTCGATAATTACCATTGGTGCTCCGTCTCCACGACGAGGTCCCATTTTCATAATACGAGTGTAACCACCTTGACGATCAGTATAACGAGCAGCAACATCACTGAACAATTTTTGTACAGCATCTTGGTTTGTCTCAGCGTTAGCAACCTCGTGACGTACGTAAGCAGCTGCTTGACGACGTGCATGTAGATCTCCACGTTTACCAAGTGTAATCATTTTTTCTACAACAGAACGAAGTTCTTTTGCACGAGCTTCAGTTGTTTCAATACGCTCATTGATGATTAAGTCTGTAGTTAAGTCACGTAACATAGCTTTACGTTGTGCGCTTGTGCGTCCTAACTTTCTGTAACCCATGTGAGATTCCCTCCTTTTGTTAAAATACAAGCTTTATAGACATAGTCAAGAGACTAATCAGTCATCTTTTCTTAAGCCTAATCCAAGCTCTTCTAATTTATGTTTTACTTCTTCTAGAGATTTTCTACCTAAGTTTCGAACTTTCATCATATCTTCTTCCGTCTTATTAGCTAATTCCTGTACGGTATTGATACCAGCACGCTTTAGGCAGTTATAAGAACGAACAGAAAGATCTAATTCTTCGATTGTCATCTCAAGAACTTTTTCTTTTTGATCTTCTTCTTTTTCTACCATAATCTCAGCATTTTGAGCTTCGTCAGTTAACCCAACAAAGATATTTAAATGCTCAGTTAAAATCTTTGCACCAAGTGCAACAGCATCTTGAGGACCAGTACTACCGTCAGTCCACACGTCAAAAGTTAATTTATCATAATTAGTCAATTGACCAACACGAGTATTCTCTACTTGATAAGAAACACGAGATACCGGTGTGAAAATAGAATCAATAGGAATTACACCAATAGGTTGGTCTTCGCGTTTATTTTGCTCTGCTGGTGTGTAACCACGACCACGCTTTGCAGTTAAACGCATACGGAAATTACCGTTGCTACCTAGAGTTGCGATATGAAGATCTGGATTTAAGATCTCTACATCACTATCATGTGTAATATCTGCTGCTGTAACTACTCCTGCACCTTGCATATCAATCTCTAAAGTTTTTTCATCATCAGAGTATATTTTCAATGCTAGTTTTTTGATATTTAATATGATAGCTGTAACATCTTCTACGACGCCTTCAATTGTTGAGAACTCATGAAGTACCCCATCAATTTGAATGGATGTGACAGCGGCACCTGGCAGTGAGGATAGTAGAATACGACGTAAGGAGTTACCCAAAGTAGTACCATATCCACGCTCAAGTGGCTCGACGACGAATTTACCATACTTGGCATCATCGTTGATCTCAACCGTTTCGATTTTTGGTTTTTCTATTTCGATCATCAAGATATACCCTCCTTCAAAACGTCGAAACCCCGGTAAGCTTTACCGAAATTCCCCATGTTTACGTTCCCGCTTGTGCACAACAACTGGGTTAGTTAATAAATCTGTACGGGTTCTAAAAGTTTTAGTCATATCCCATTATAGACAAGGATACAAAATTTATACAGAAAAATTAAACTCGGCGACGTTTAGGTGGTCGGCAACCGTTATGAGGAACTGGAGTTACGTCTCTAATTGCTGTAACTTCTAGTCCTGCAGCTTGAAGAGCACGAATTGCAGCCTCACGACCTGCACCTGGTCCTTTAACTGTTACTTCTAAAGTTTTCATACCGTGTTCCATTGATGCTTTAGCAGCAGTTTCAGCAGCCATTTGTGCAGCAAATGGAGTAGATTTACGAGAACCTCTGAATCCAAGTGCACCTGCGCTTGACCATGAAAGAGCATTTCCATGAACGTCTGTAATAGTTACGATAGTATTATTGAAAGTAGAACGAATATGAGCTACACCAGCTTCAATATTCTTTTTAACACGACGTTTACGTGTATTAGTTTTACGTGCCATTATATTGTACCTCCTTTACCGATTATTTTTTCTTATTAGCTACAGTCTTACGAGGACCTTTGCGTGTACGAGCGTTGTTTTTCGTGTTTTGTCCGCGAACTGGTAAGCCACGACGGTGACGAAGACCACGGTAACAACCAATTTCCATTAGACGCTTAATGTTTAGAGAAATCTCACGACGTAGATCCCCTTCTACTTTTAAACGGTCGATAATATCACGAATTTTGTTTAATTCATCTTCTGTTAAATCACGAACGCGTGTATCTTCAGAAACACCTGCTTCTGCTAATACTTGTTGTGCAGTATTTTTTCCAATACCGTAAATGTATGTTAAAGATATTACTACACGTTTTTCACGTGGAATATCCACACCAGCAATACGTGCCATCTATATGCGCACCTCCTTGTTATTAACCTTGTTTTTGTTTGTGTTTAGGGTTTTCACAGATAACCATAACTTTACCACGTCTGCGGATAACTTTACATTTTTCGCAGATTGGTTTAACAGATGGTCTAACTTTCATTATCCTAACCTCCTTGATAGTACGGAGTGCAATCAGATTATTTAAAGCGGTAAGTAATTCTTCCGCGAGTTAAGTCATATGGAGATAACTCAACCGTTACTTTATCACCAGGTAAAATACGGATGAAATGCATGCGGATTTTACCAGAAACGTGAGCCAATACAGTATGACCATTTTCTAATTCTACCTTAAACATGGCGTTCGGCAAAGTTTCAGTGATTGTGCCTTCAATTTCGATTACATCGTCTTTAGCCATCGAATATCTCTCCTTTCCATAAAAAATACGAGATCCATCTTAACTAATATAGCAAAGTGTAGCTCTTCTTGTCACACGATCGTGCACATTAAACTACTCTGAACTGCTCCTATAATATAATAAAACTGCATTAAACTGCAACTAAATTATTATATCATAAGAATAGGTACTTCGTCCGCTATTAATTATAAAAAAATATATTTATAGGGAAGAAATAATAATAAGTTTAATGCTACCAACTAAACTTAGCTTTGGTAGATCATTCATTAATAGAAAAGAAATGATCTTTCCTTTGATTTACGAACATTCTATCAACAGCTTGTGTCTTATCGTATAGAAGTAAGCATGCAACGTATAGACAATTCCAAGAAAAATAAATCACCTTCAAAAGTCTAGCCTTAAATCTTCCACTACATACTTGTTTTCACTTGAAAAGCCACATAGATTTCGTATTTAAAGGATTTCGTAGAGCGTTCGACAACTTGCACACCTGGTCTAATACCAATCGTCATAATAGAAAGAATAATAGTTACATTACCTTCTTCACTACTAGATAAAAAAGCAATTTAAGCGGAGTTACCATGAAATCCAAAATACTCTGCACCAATTATCTAAATTGATTAATCTTTTAACGAAGATAAACATGTCAAAATAACACGGTTATGCTTTTTTTGTTACAGATATAACCATGAAAATTATTATACCTTTTGAAAAAAGGAAATGCATCATGTTTAGGAATAAACTCCTCAGCCATTTCATCCCAATTCTTCTATTTATTATCTCTGATTCATTTCCATGCTAGATAACAGATTAGTCAAAGCAAAAGTCACTTTTATTTTAAAGTACTTAGTAGTGCATCAAGATCTACGAAAACTTTATTAATATCTTGTTGACCATTAATGTTACGAAGATAGCCTTTTGACTCATAGAAATCAAGTAATGGTTTAGATTGCTTAATATTAACTTCTAAGCGATTTTTAACAGTTGCTTCATTATCATCAGCACGTTGGTATAATTCGCCGCCACAACGATCACAAGTATCTGGCTTAGATGGCGGATTAAATACTAAATGATAGGTTGCACCACAGCTTTTACAAATGCGGCGTCCTGTTAAACGCTCCATTAAGATCTCTTTATCCACTTGAACATTGATACAAAAGTCTAATTTCTTATTTAAATCAGACAAAATATTTTCTAAAGCTTCTGCTTGAGGAACAGTACGAGGAAAACCATCTAAAAGAAAGCCTTTTTCACAGTCATCCTTGCTAAGTCTTTCGCGAACAATACCGATTGTAACTTCATCAGGTACAAGTTCACCTTTATCCATAAAAGATTTTGCCTTAAGTCCAAGTTCTGTTTCGTCTTTCATAGCCGCACGGAACATGTCGCCAGTTGAGATATGAGGGATGTCATATTTCTCGACAATCTTCTCAGCTTGAGTACCTTTACCTGCGCCAGGGAGCCCCATTAAGACTAAATTCATGCGTATTCCCCCTCAAGTTCTCTTACATAAAATTCAAGGGACAAACGTCCCCTAAATTATACTATTTAATAAAACCTTTATAGTGTCGTTTAACTAGTTGAGATTCTAATTGCTTCATTGTCTCCAATGCAACCCCAACCACAATTATAATACTTGTTCCACCGATCTGTGCAGATTGTGGAAGTCCTGCAATATTAATAAAAAATACAGGTAGTATAGCAATAATGGCTAAGAATAGAGCTCCAACTAATGTTAAACGAGATAGAACACGTGACAAATATTCTTGCGTACTTTTACCAGGACGAATACCTGGGATATATCCACCTTGTTTCTTCAGGTTTTCAGAAACTTGTTCTGGGTTCACCTGAATGAAAGCATAGAAATAAGTAAACGCAATAATTAACACTGTATATATAATCATTCCTATTGGATGAGTATAATCAAATACTCTTTGTATCCAGGAAGTAACGTCATTTTGCGGTAAGAACGATGCAATTGTTCTTGGAGTTACCAAGAAGGAAACTGCAAAGATAACTGGAATAACACCAGCAGAGTTTACTTTCAACGGTAAATGTGTTGATTGTCCTCCTGCGCTGCTATTACCATTTACCATTCTTTTTGCATATTGAATCGGTATCTTTCTAAGAGCTTGCTGGATAAAAATTACCCCAACTACAATTGCAACGACAGCTATAATAATTAAAGCTAGCTTTACAATATTGAGAAATAATTGATCACCTGGATTGTCAAACTGCTGTGCATAGATTTGATTAGCCATTGAAGGAATTCCTGCAGCAATACCAGCAAAAATGATAATAGATATACCATTTCCAACACCTTTAGAAGTAATTAGTTCACCTAACCACATTAAAAAGGCAGTTCCTGCTGTTAATACAATAGAAATAACTAGATAGGATGCAAATCCAGGTTTTGTAATCAGTGCACCACCTGCAAGATTATTAAAACCATATGACATACCAAAGCCTTGGATAAGAGCTAGAACGATTGTAAAGTAACGCGTAAATTGTGTCAGCTTTCTACGCCCAGCCTCACCCTGCTTTGACCATTCCGTAAATTTTGGAACAACATCCATTTGTAATAAGCTTACAATAATGGATGCTGTAATATATGGCATGATCCCCATTGCAAGAATAGAAAAGTTTTTAAGTGCCCCACCACCGAAAGTATTTAAAATTCCGAAGGCACTGAAAGCATCTTGTGCTTTTAAGAAGTCTGCATTTACATAAGGTACAGGAATAAAAGTACCTAAACGAAATATAATCAACATTAATAGGGTGAATATGATTTTTCGTCTTATTTCACCCACGCGCATAAAATTGGAGATTGTCTTAAACATCAGATCACCTCTGTTTGACCGCCGGCAGCTTCAATAGCTTCCTTAGCAGCAGAGGAGAATTTGTGAGCTTTAACAGTAAGCTTTTTCTCTACGTTGCCTTTTGCAAGAATTTTAATTCCTGCTCTCTCGTTACTAACAACTCCTGTTTCGATAAGAAGTTCTGGAGTTACTTCAGTTCCATCTTCAAAACGATTTAGAGTATCTAAATTAACAATAGCGTATTCTTTACGGTTGATATTAGTAAAACCACGTTTTGGTAAACGACGGAATAAAGGAGTTTGACCACCTTCGAATCCTGGTCTTACACCCCCACCTGAACGTGCATTTTGACCTTTATGACCTTTACCAGCAGTTTTACCATTACCTGAACCGATACCGCGCCCTTTGCGTTTGCGTTCTTGACGAGAACCTTCTGCAGGTTTTAATTCATGAAGTTTCATTTTGGCACCTCCTTATTTGAAGAAGAATGATTTTTAATTTTCTGATACAGTTACAAGATGTGATACTTTATTGATCATACCGCGAATAGCAGCATTATCTTGTTGAACAACTGTTTGATTTACTTTACGTAATCCTAAAGCTTTAACTGTTTCGCGTTGGTCTTGCGGACGACCAATTACGCTTTTAGTGAGGGTAATTTCCAGTTTGTTTGCCATCTAATTTCCCTCCTTATCCTAACAGTTCTTCTACTGATTTTCCACGTAACTTTGCTACGTCTTCAGCACGTTTTAATTGTTTTAAACCGTCTAAAGTAGCACGAACCATGTTAATTGGTGTGTTTGTACCTAATGACTTAGATAAGATATCAGCTACACCAGCTAGTTCAAGCACAGCACGTACTGGACCACCAGCGATAACCCCAGTACCTTCTGAAGCAGGCTTTAATAGGATTTCACCAGCTCCGAAATGTCCGATAATTTCGTGTGGAATTGTTGTACCAACCATTGGTACTTCAATAAGATTTTTCTTCGCATCTTCAACCGCTTTGCGAATAGCATCTGGTACTTCTTGAGCTTTACCAGTACCAAAACCAACGTTACCATTTTTGTCCCCAACTACTACTAGAGCAGAGAAACGAAAACGACGTCCACCTTTAACAACTTTCGCTACACGGTTAACTGTAACTACGCGTTCTTCAAGTTCAAGTTTGTTTGGATCAATACGACGCATCTTTTTATGTCCCTCCTTGTCTATTAAAATTCTAGGCCGTTCTCACGAGCAGCATCAGCTAAAGCTTTAACGCGACCATGATATAAATATCCTCCGCGGTCAAATACTACTGATTTAATTCCTTTTTCTACTGCACGTTTCGCTACTAATTCACCGATCTTAACTGCAGCTTCTAAATTACCAGTAGATTCAAGGTTAAGCTCTTTATCTAATGAAGATGCACTTGCGATTGTTACACCTTTAACATCATCAATTAGTTGAGCGTAAATGTGTTTGTTTGAACGGAACACATTTAAACGAGGACGAGCTTCAGTTCCGCTAAGTTTAGAACGCACACGTGCGTGTCTTTTTCTACGGACTTGATTTTTATCAGCCTTCGTAATCATTTAGGTCACTCCTTTCGTTTACCTATGCGGCATTACTTACCAGTTTTACCTTCTTTTCTACGTACATATTCGCCTTCATAACGGATACCTTTACCTTTATAAGGTTCTGGTGGGCGAACATCACGGATGTTAGCAGCAAGTGCTCCAACACGCTCTTTACTAGTTCCTTTTACAACTACTTTCGTAGCAGATGGTACTTCGATTTCAATACCAGCTTCTGGTTCGATTTCTACTGGATGAGAGTAACCTACGTTCAACACAAGTTTGCTTCCTTGTTTTTGAGCACGGTAACCGACACCGATTAATTCAAGACCTCTTTCAAAGCCTTTTGAAACACCCTCAACCATGTTTGATAACAATGCGCGAGTTGTTCCATGTAATGCACGATGTTCCTTCACATCTGAAGGACGAGTTACATTAATCACGTTTTCTTCTAAGTTGATCGCAATATCAGAATTAAAAGTACGAGTTAATTCACCTTTAGGACCTTTCACCGTTACAGTACTTTTATCAATAGTAACTGTAACGCCTGCTGGTACTTCGATTGGTTTTTTACCTACACGAGACATTTAGTTGCACCTCCATTCATTAAACCTATTATTACCAAACGTATGCTAATACTTCTCCGCCAACTTGTTTCGCACGAGCTTCTTTATCAGTAAGTACTCCTTGAGAAGTAGAAACTAATGCAATTCCAAGACCGTTTAATACACGAGGTACTTCTGTTGCTTTCGCATAAACACGAAGACCAGGTTTACTAATTCTTTTAAGTCCAGTTATTACACGCTCGTTGCTTGAACCGTATTTTAAGAAAATGCGGATAATACCTTGTTTGTTGTCTTCGATATATTCTACATCACGTACAAAACCTTCACGCTTTAAAATTTCGGCGATCTCTTTTTTGATGTTAGAAGCAGGAACTTCTAATTTTTCGTGACGAACCATATTCGCATTACGGATTCTTGTAAGCAAATCTGCAATTGGATCTGTCATAACCATTTGTATTTACCTCCTTCCCAATATCGGGTTTTACCAGCTAGCTTTTTTCACACCAGGAATTTGTCCCTTATACGCTAATTCGCGGAAACAAATACGGCAAAGCTTAAATTTACGGTACACAGAATGTGGACGACCACAACGTTCGCAACGTGTGTATTCTTGTACTTTATATTTAGGCGTGCGTTTTTGTTTCGCAATCATTGACTTCTTAGCCACATCTTCGCCTCCCTCTAATTAGAGATTACTTTTGGAACGGCATTCCAAATTGAGTTAACAGTTCACGAGCTTCTTCATCTGTGTTTGCAGTTGTAACAATAACAATATCCATTCCTCTTACTTTGTTTACTTTATCGTAATCAATTTCAGGGAAAATTAATTGTTCTTTTACACCTAAAGTGTAGTTACCGCGACCATCAAATGATTTTTTAGATACACCACGGAAGTCACGTACACGTGGAAGAGAAACAGATACAAGTTTATCAAGGAATTGATACATGCGTTCTCCACGAAGAGTAACTTTTGCTCCGATTGGCATTCCTTCACGTAGACGGAAACCTGCGATTGATTTTTTCGCACGTGTGATTAATGGTTTTTGACCAGTAATTTGTGCTAATTCTTCAACAGCAACGTCTAATGCTTTAGCATTCGCTACAGCATCACCAACGCCCATGTTAACAACGATTTTTTCCAGTTTTGGAACTTCCATAACTGATTTATAATTGAACTTGCTCATAAGAGCAGGAGTAGTTTCTTTAACAAATTTTTCTTTTAGGCGGTTCATTCATTGTACCTCCCTTCTTCATTTGAACTATTTATCTAGAATTTCACCGGATTTTTTCGCTACGCGAACTTTTTTACCATCAACCGTTTTTGATCCTACACGAGTAGGTTCACCAGTTTTAGGGTCGATAGGCATAACGTTGGATACATGAATAGCGGCTTCCTGGTCATTGATTCCACCTTGTGGATTCAACTGGGATGGCTTAGAGTGCTTCTTAACAATATTAATCCCTTCAACGATCACACGATCTTTCTTAGGGAATGCAGCAAGAACAACACCTGTTTTACCTTTATCCTTACCAGAGATGACCATTACTTTGTCACCTTTTTTTACATGCATCTTTTCGCACCTCCTTAAAGGCAATTAAAATTTATATTATAGTACTTCTGGAGCTAATGATACAATCTTCATAAAGTTATTGTCGCGAAGTTCGCGTGCAACTGGTCCAAAGATACGTGTTCCACGTGGACTCTTATCATCACGGATAATTACACATGCGTTTTCATCGAAACGAATGTAAGTACCGTCAGCACGACGAACACCACTTTTAGTTCTAACGACTACTGCTTTTACTACTTCACCTTTTTTAACAACGCCACCTGGTGTTGCTTGTTTCACAGTAACAACGATGATATCACCGATGTTTGCAGTTTTACGTCCTGAACCACCAAGAACTTTAATAGTAAGTACTTCACGAGCACCAGAGTTGTCAGCAACTTTCAAACGTGATTCTTGTTGAATCATGTGTGTAACCTCCCTTCGGGATGCTTAATTCCGAACAATTATATAATAACTGCTTTTTCTACTACTTCTACAAGACGGAAACGTTTTGTAGCTGATAATGGGCGAGTTTCCATAATACGTACGATATCGCCAGTTTTTGCTGTGTTTTGCTCATCATGAGCTTTATACTTCTTAGAGTATTTCACGCGTTTGCCGTATAATGGGTGTTTTTTGTATGTTTCAACAACAACTGTAATGGTTTTATCCATTTTATCAGATACAACACGACCAGTATAGACTTTGCGTTGATTGCGTTCGCTCATTCTACGAACCTCCTCTCAACTTATCGATTATTGACGCCGATTTCTCTCTCACGAATGACAGTTTTCATTCGAGCGATCGCTTTGCGTACTTCACGAATGCGAGCTGTATTTTCAAGTTGTCCAGTCGCTAATTGAAAGCGAAGGTTGAAAAGCTCTTCTTTTAAGGATTTAACTTTTTGTTCAATTTCAGCAGTGGTAAGGTCACGAATTTCATTAGCTTTCATTAGTTTCACCACCAATTTCTTCACGTTTTACAAACTTACATTTAACAGGAAGTTTGTGCGCTGCAAGACGAAGTGCTTCACGAGCGATCTCTTCAGATACACCAGCAACTTCGAACAATATTTTTCCAGGCTTAACTACTGCAACCCAACCTTCAGGAGCACCCTTACCGGAACCCATTCGGACTTCTAGAGGCTTAGCAGTGTAAGGCTTATGTGGGAAAATTTTAATCCAAACTTTACCGCCACGTTTCATATAACGTGTCATTGCAATACGAGCAGATTCGATTTGACGGTTTGTAATCCAAGAAGCTTCTAAAGATTGTAGACCATATTCACCGAACGCAACTTCTGTACCACCTTTTGCTTGACCACGCATTTTACCACGGTGTACACGACGATATTTTACACGTTTAGGTAGTAACATATTATTTGCCTCCTTCCTCAGTTTTCTTCTTCGTTGGAAGGATCTCTCCACGATAGATCCAAACTTTTACACCTAATTTACCATAAGTTGTATCAGCTTCAGCAGTTGCATAATCGATATCTGCGCGTAGAGTGTGCAATGGAACAGTTCCTTCGCTATAAGACTCTGAACGTGCGATATCTGCGCCACCTAGACGACCTGATACCATTGTTTTAATACCTTTAGCTCCAGAGCGCATTGAGCGTTGGATCGCTTGTTTTTGAGCACGACGGAAGGAAACACGATTTTCTAATTGACGAGCAATGTTCTCAGCAACTAGTTTAGCATCCATGTCTGCTCTTTTAATTTCTAAGATATTGATGTGTACACGTTTGCCAGTAAGTGAGTTAAGAGCTTTACGTAAAGCTTCAACTTCTGTACCACCTTTACCAATAACCATACCTGGTTTAGCAGTGTGGATAGTAACATTTAAGCGGTTTGCTGCACGCTCGATTTCTACTTTAGAAACAGAAGCATCGCTTAGGCGTTTTGTAATATACTCACGTACCTTTAGGTCTTCGTGTAAAAGATCAGCATAGTCTTTACCTGCGAACCATTTAGATTCCCAGTCACGAATGATCCCAACACGTAAACCGACTGGATTTACTTTTTGACCCACTAATTACCCCTCCTTCTTTTCTGATAAAACGATAGTAATATGGCTAGTGCGTTTGTTAATTTGACTTGCACGACCTTGTGCACGTGGACGAAATCTCTTTAGAGTTGGTCCCTCATTAACATATGCTTGCTCAACCACTAGGTTATTAATATCCATTTCGTAGTTATGCTCTGCATTAGCAACAGCAGATTTTAGAACTTTCTCTACGATTGGAGAAGCTGCCTTTGGAGTTAACTTCAAAATAGCTACCGCTTCACCAACTTGCTTTCCTCGAATTAAATCTACGACTAAACGAGCTTTACGAGGAGCAATACGAACTGTATTTGCAACAGCTTTTGCTTGCATTGGAATGCCCTCCTCTCATTAACGTCTTGTTTTCTTATCGTCACTTGCATGACCTTTGTAAGTACGAGTTGGAGCAAATTCTCCAAGTTTGTGACCTACCATGTCTTCAGTAACATAAACTGGCACATGTTTACGACCATCATAAACAGCGATTGTTTGACCGATGAATTGTGGGAAGATCGTAGAACGACGAGACCAAGTTTTAACAACTTGCTTCTTATCACTATCACTTAATTTTTCGATCTTTGTTAGTAAATGATCATCAACAAAAGGTCCTTTTTTTAAGCTGCGACCCATAATGGAACCTCCCTTCGTGATTGTTCTACGGTTCTATCATTGAACCGTAGTTCAACCCCGTTATTTTTTACGGCTACGTACAATAAATTTATCAGATTTATTCTTCTTGCTACGCGTTTTGTAACCAAGTGTTGGTTTACCCCAAGGAGACATTGGTGATTTACGTCCGATTGGAGCGCGTCCTTCACCACCACCATGTGGATGGTCATTAGGGTTCATTACAGATCCACGTACAGTTGGGCGTTTACCTAACCAACGATTACGACCTGCTTTACCAATGTTGATTAGTTCGTGTTGTTCATTACCAACTTGACCGATAGAAGCACGGCATGTAGCAAGGATTAAACGAACTTCACCAGAGTTTAAACGTACAAGTACGTATTTACCTTCTTTACCAAGCACTTGAGCGCTTGTTCCAGCAGAGCGAACTAATTGTCCACCTTTACCTGGCTTTAACTCGATGTTGTGGATTACTGTACCAACTGGAATGTTAGCAAGTGGTAATGCATTACCCGGCTTGATATCAGCCTCAGGTCCTGACATAACTTCTAATCCAATTTCTAAATTTTTAGGTGCAAGAATGTAGCGTTTTTCACCATCTACATAATTGATTAGCGCGATGTTAGCAGATCTGTTTGGATCATACTCAATTGTAGCAACGCGTCCTGGAACGCCATCTTTGTCACGTTTAAAATCGATAACACGATATTGACGCTTATGACCTCCACCTTGATGACGAACAGTTAACTTACCTTGGTTATTACGGCCGCCTTTTCTGTGTAAAGGAGCAAGCAATGACTTTTCTGGAGTACTTGTAGTGATTTCACTAAAGTCAGAAGACGTCATGTTACGTCGACCATTGGAGGTAGGTTTATATTTTTTAATCGCCATTTGTGTTCCCTCCTCTTCTAAATATTATTATTAAGCTTCAAAGAATTCGATTTCTTTGCTGTCAGCTGTTAATTTAACAATTGCCTTACGACGTTTGTTTGTGTATCCACCAAAACGTCCCATACGTTTGAATTTACCTTTATAGTTCATGATGTTTACTTTTTCAACTTTAACGCCAAAGATTTCTTCAACTGCATCTTTAACTTGAGTTTTATTAGCTCTTACATCAACTTCAAACGTGTATTTTTTGTCAACCATTAAATCAGTAGAACGTTCAGTGATAACGGGGCGCTTAATCGTATCGCGTGCATCCATTATGCAAGCACCTCCTCTACTTTTTCAACCGCTGCTTTTGTCATGATTAATTTATCATGGTTTAAAACATCTAAAACTGTAATTCCAGTAGCAGTAACAACTGTTACCCCCGGGATGTTACGAGCAGATAATGCTACGTTCTCATCAAGATCAGCTGTAACGATTAATGCTTTCTTTTCAACAGAAAGATTACCTAGTACCGCTTTGAATTCTTTCGTTTTAGGTGCATCAAAAGCAAGGCTTTGTAATACTAAAATATTTTCTTCTAATACTTTAGCAGATAATGCAGATTTAATTGCTAGTCTACGAACCTTTTTAGGTAGTTTGTAGCTATAGCTACGTGGAACTGGTCCAAATACTGTTCCACCACCACGCCATTGTGGAGATCTGATAGATCCTTGACGTGCACGTCCTGTACCCTTTTGGCGCCATGGCTTACGTCCACCACCAGCAACCTCAGAACGAATTTTAGTTTTATGAGTTCCTTGACGTAATGAAGCTCTTTGCATAACAACAGCTTCAAATAAAACATGATTGTTAGGCTCGATACCAAATACTGATTCATTTAATTCGATATCTCCAGCTTGCGTACCGTCTTGGTTGAATAATGCAACTTTAGGCATTCTTATTTCCTCCTTTCCAGATTAATAATTATGCTTTAACAGCAGTTTTGATTTTTAATAAAGCTTTTCTTGCTCCAGGTACATTACCTTTAATTAATAGAAGATTGCGTTCTGTATCTACTTTAACGATTTCTAAGTTTTGAACTGTGATTTGTTCTCCACCCATACGACCAGGTAATGCTTTCCCTTTAAATACACGGTTTGGTGCAACAGGTCCCATTGAACCTGGGCGACGATGATAACGAGATCCGTGAGCCATTGGTCCACGTGATTGTCCATGGCGCTTGATTGAACCTTGGAAACCTTTCCCTTTAGAGATACCTGTTACATCTACTACATCGCCTTCTGCGAAAATACTTACTTTGACTTCTTGACCAACCTCATACTCATCCACGCTAACATCTCTGAATTCACGAACGAAGCGCTTAGGAGCAGTACTTGCTTTAGCAACATGCCCTTGTTCAGGTTTATTAGCTAACTTTTCACGTTTGTTTTCAAAACCGATTTGAACTGCTGTATAGTCATCAGCTTCAACAGTTTTCTTTTGAAGAACAATATTCTCAGCAGCTTCAACTACTGTTACAGGGATAAGGTTGCCATTTTCAGCAAATACTTGAGTCATACCTATTTTTCTTCCTAAGATTCCTTTGGTCATTTAAGTCACACCTCCTGATAGTTTAAATGTTTATTTCAATTATAATTTAATTTCGATATCTACACCTGATGGTAAATCCAGACGCATTAGTGAATCAACTGTTTGTGGAGTTGGGTTCACGATGTCGATTAGACGTTTATGCGTACGCATTTCAAATTGTTCACGAGAATCTTTATATTTATGAACCGCACGTAGGATAGTGTATATAGACTTTTCTGTTGGTAACGGAATCGGTCCAGATACAGCAGCACCAGAACGTTTTGCAGTTTCAACGATTTTCTCTGCTGATTGATCTAAAATTCTATGATCATACGCTTTTAAACGAATACGAATTTTTTGTTTTGCCATTATTTTCCCTCCTTTTCGCCTATTTTAGAATAGACATTCTCCGCAGGAATTTCCCACACACTCGCCATGGCAAAGCGGCCGGGTGTGTCAGCAACCTCCCGCATCATCGCAGTCAAAGACCAACATTGTCTATTATACATAAAAACGCCTAGAAAAGCAACAACATTTATTATTTTTCTTTCGTTTTAGTACACTCAGATTATTATACATATTCTAAGCTGATATTTCAACCCAATGTACAATAGTCAGTCAATTAGACGCTAATGATCTTTCAATCGAACCAATCATTTTGCGACTTTTTTATTCTAACAAAAATGGATTGCTGTTTAAATAGAAAGATTATGGAAAATCTATTTCCTTCTATATAAATACTTTTATCTATTATAGCTAATTATTTCAATAGTAAACACTTATACTTATTATTACATTAAATACCTTTCATTCTAATAAAGGAGTTGTTTAACTTACTTATTTGATCCTAGTATTCTTTTCATAGATTACTTACTTTTAAGCACAAAAAAACAAGCTGACGAATCAGCTTGTTTTTTTAAATGTTATTACTCAACGATAGTAGCAACTACACCAGCGCCTACTGTACGTCCACCTTCACGGATTGAGAATTTAGTTCCTTCTTCAATAGCGATAGAAGAAATTAATTCAACATCCATTTCGATGTTATCGCCAGGCATAACCATTTCTACACCTTCAGGTAAGTTACAAATACCAGTTACGTCAGTTGTACGGAAGTAGAACTGAGGACGGTAGTTTGTGAAGAATGGAGTATGACGTCCACCTTCTTCTTTTGATAATACGTAAACTTCAGCTTTGAATTTTACGTGTGGAGTAATAGTACCTGGTTTTGCTAATACTTGACCACGTTGGATATCTTCACGAGCAACCCCACGAAGAAGTGCACCGATGTTATCTCCAGCTTCAGCATAATCAAGTAATTTACGGAACATTTCAACACCAGTTACAGTAGTTGATTTTTTTTCTTCAGCTAAACCGATGATGTCTACAACGTCACCAACTTTAACTTGTCCACGCTCAACACGACCAGTAGCAACTGTACCACGACCAGTGATAGAGAATACATCCTCAACTGGCATCATGAATGGTTTGTCAGTATCACGAGTTGGTGTTGGGATATATTCGTCAACTGCAGCCATAAGCTCAGTGATTTTTTCTTCCCAAGCAGCTTCACCTTCAAGAGCTTTAAGAGCTGAACCTTTGATTACAGGAATATCATCACCAGGGAATTCATATTCTGATAATAGGTCACGTACTTCCATTTCTACTAATTCTAATAGTTCTTCATCATCAACCATATCACATTTGTTTAAGAATACTACTAAGTGAGGTACACCAACTTGACGAGAAAGAAGGATGTGCTCACGAGTTTGTGGCATAGGACCATCAGTAGCTGATACTACTAAGATACCGCCATCCATTTGAGCAGCACCAGTGATCATGTTTTTAACATAGTCAGCATGTCCTGGGCAGTCAACGTGTGCATAGTGACGAGTAGCTGTTTCATACTCAACGTGTGCAGTTGAGATTGTAATTCCACGCTCGCGCTCTTCTGGAGCAGCGTCGATTTGATCATATCCGCGTGCTTCACCGCCACCCACTTTAGAAAGTACAGTTGTGATAGCAGCTGTTAATGTAGTTTTACCATGGTCAACGTGACCAATAGTTCCAATATTTACGTGTGGCTTAGAACGATCGTATTTAGCTTTTGCCATTAGGAAAATCCTCCTTTGATTTTAAAAAAATTAAGTATTTTTATAGAGCTGTGAATATTCATCACAGCTTTATTGCTTACATAGTAGTTATACTTCATTAAAAAGGTAAAATCAACAATTACCCTTTATTTTTTTTGATGATCTCTTCAGAGATTGATTTTGGTACTTCTTCATAATGATCGAACACCATTGAGAATACCCCACGACCTTGCGTGCTTGAACGTAATGTCGTAGCATAACCAAACATTTCAGAAAGTGGAACCATTGCACGAACTACTTGTGCGTTACCACGAGCTTCCATACCTTCAACACGTCCACGACGTGAAGTAATGTTACCCATGATATCACCCATGTATTCTTCCGGAATGATAACTTCTACTTTCATAACAGGCTCAAGAATTACAGGATTACATTTAGATGCTGCATTTTTCAATGCCATTGAAGCAGCGATTTTGAACGCCATTTCAGATGAGTCAACATCATGGTATGATCCATCAAATAATTTAGCTTTGATATCTACCAATGGATAACCAGCAAGTACTCCTCTTTGTAATGCATCTTCTAGACCAGCTTGAACTGGAGCAATGTATTCACGAGGAACAACACCACCGACGATAGCATTTTCAAATTCGAATCCTTTACCTTCTTCGTTTGGTGCAAACTCAATCCAAACGTGACCATATTGTCCACGACCACCAGATTGACGAGTGAATTTCCCTTCAACTGCTGCAGAAGAACGGAATGTTTCACGGTAAGCAACCTGAGGAGCACCAACATTAGCCTCAACCTTGAATTCACGACGCATACGGTCTACAAGAATATCTAAGTGAAGTTCACCCATACCTGCAATGATAACCTGACCAGTTTCCTGGTTAGTATGTGCACGGAATGTTGGATCTTCTTCTTGTAATTTTTGTAGAGCAGTTGTCATTTTGTCTTGGTCAGCTTTTGATTTTGGCTCGATAGACAATTCGATAACTGGTTCTGGGAATTCCATGGACTCTAAGATTACTAAATCTTTTTCATCACATAGAGTATCTCCAGTTGTAGTATCTTTTAAACCTACAGCTGCTGCGATATCACCAGCATATACTTCTGTAATCTCTTGACGGCTGTTTGCATGCATCTGTAGGATACGTCCTACACGCTCACGTTTGCCTTTTGTAGAGTTTTGTACATATGAACCTGAGCTCAATGTACCAGAATATACACGGAAAAATGTCAGTTTACCAACAAATGGGTCTGTCATTACTTTAAACGCAAGAGCTGCAAATGGTTCATCATCACTTGAATGCTTTTCAATTACTTCATCAGAATCAGGAGCTGTACCTTTAATTGCAGGTACATCTAATGGTGATGGTAAGTACTCGATTACAGCATCAAGCATTTTTTGAACACCTTTGTTTTTGAAAGCAGATCCACAGATTACTGGATAGAATTCAACGTTAACTGTACCTTTACGGATAGCAGCCTTTAACTCATCAGTAGTGATTTCTTCACCACCAAGATATTTTTCCATAAGTTCTTCATCAAGTTCAGCTACTGCTTCAACCAATTTCTCATGGTATTCATCAGCTAACTCTTTGTACTCTTCTGGAATTTCACGTTCTTGAATATCTGTACCAAGGTCATTTCCGTAGAAAGTCGCTTTCATTTCAACTAAATCAATGATACCTTCGAATTGATCTTCAGCACCAATCGGTAGTTGGATTGCATGAGCGTTTGCTTGTAAACGATCATGTAAAGTTTTTAATGAATAAAGGAAGTCTGCCCCAATTTTATCCATTTTGTTTACGAATACTACACGAGGTACACCGTAAGTTGTTGCTTGACGCCAAACTGTTTCTGTTTGTGGCTCAACACCTGATTGAGCATCAAGTACTGCAACAGCACCATCAAGTACACGTAGAGAACGTTCAACTTCAACTGTGAAGTCTACGTGCCCTGGAGTATCGATAATGTTTACACGGTTACCTTTCCATTGTGCAGTTGTTGCAGCTGATGTAATGGTAATTCCACGCTCTTGTTCTTGCTCCATCCAGTCCATTTGAGATGCACCTTCGTGAGTTTCACCAATTTTGTGGATACGACCAGTGTAATAAAGTACACGCTCAGTTGTAGTCGTTTTACCAGCATCGATATGTGCCATGATACCAATATTACGAGTGTTTTCTAAGGAGAACTCTCTTGCCATTTGGTCTTTCTCCTTTCATATTGAAAGTATTTTTATGAATTATAATCTTACCAACGATAGTGAGCAAACGCTTTGTTTGCTTCAGCCATTTTGTGTGTATCTTCACGCTTTTTCACAGATGCACCAGTGTTGTTTGCTGCATCTAGGATTTCGTTAGCTAGTCTCTCTTCCATTGTTTTCTCACCGCGAAGACGAGCATAGTTAACTAACCAGCGAAGACCTAAAGTTGTACGTCTTTCAGGACGAACCTCCACTGGAACTTGATAGTTAGAACCACCAACACGGCGTGCTCTTACTTCAAGAACTGGCATGATATTCTTTAATGCTTGATCAAATACTTCAATCGCTTCTTTTCCAGAACGCTCAGCAACGATTTCGAATGCTGAATATAGAATAGCTTGTGCTTTTCCTCTTTTACCATCGATCATCATTTTATTGATTAAACGAGATACAAGCTTAGAATTGTATATCGGATCTGGTAACACGTCTCTTTTTGCTACAGGACCTTTACGTGGCATTTGATTTCCTCCTTTCAATTATGCTATAAAATCAAATTTATTATTTTTTAGCTGCTTTTGGTTTTTTAGTACCGTATTTAGAACGACCTTGCATACGGTTGTTAACACCAGCAGTATCTAGAGCACCGCGTACGATATGATAACGTACCCCCGGTAAGTCTTTTACACGTCCTCCACGGATTAGTACAACACTGTGTTCTTGTAGGTTGTGACCAATACCAGGAATGTATGCTGTTACTTCGATACCATTTGTTAAACGAACACGTGCATATTTACGTAATGCAGAGTTTGGTTTTTTCGGTGTCATTGTACCAACACGAGTACATACCCCACGTTTTTGAGGTGAAGATACGTTTGTTTGTGCTTTTTTGAAACTGTTATAACCTTTGTTTAACGCAGGAGACTTCGACTTCTCTTCAGCAGATTGACGAGGTTTGCGTACTAATTGGTTAATTGTAGGCATTTCTTTTTCCTCCCTTCCTTTATGTTTGAAGCCCACACATCCAGGTGGTTCATATTAGGGCAAAAACAAAGTTTTCATGGTATTTTCCATAAAAACAGTTTTAATTAATTATGGCAACAGTTGCTGCGCCTACTTCTATTCCACATGATTCGCCTAGCTTCTTCATGGATTCAACAAGTATAATGGGAACATTAACTTCTTTGGCTATTTCAGATACTTTTCTAATTAATATTGGATCAGCATCTTCAGCAACAATAACCTCTGTCGCTATTCCTTTTTTTAACGCTTTTACTGTTTGCTTTGTTCCTACTACTATCTTACTTGCCTGTAGTACTTTTTCATAAGACATTTTTATATCCTCCAAAGCAACAGGTGAAATAGGAGCACCTTTGATATAGTATCATCTATAAAATTAGATGTCAATTATTTTCCTGAAAAACTTTAATAGATATTCCTAAAAGTTATGGTTTACGAGGATTATCGACTCTTTCCTAAATGATAGAATCGATAATCCTCGTATTAACCACTTTCTTTTTTCTAAAATAAATGCTTTATCGCTAATTACTCTACAGTAATTGACTCTTCTGTTAGTTCTTCTGCTGTAATAGGTTCAGCATGTCTGTATCTTGGCATACCAGTTCCAGCTGGAACTAATTTACCAATAATTACATTCTCTTTTAATCCTAGTAATTCATCACGTTTTCCTTTAATAGCAGCATCTGTCAGAACTCTTGTAGTTTCTTGGAACGATGCAGCCGATAAGAATGAATCAGTTTCAAGAGATGCTTTTGTAATACCAAGCAATACTGGTCTACCTGTTGCTGGAAGCTTACCTTCTCTTAAAGCTTTTGCGTTAGCATCAGTAAATTGGTGAATATCTAATAGTGTACCTGGTAATACATCTGTCTCACCAGCATCCACTACTCTGATTTTACGTAACATTTGGCGAACCATTACTTCTACGTGTTTATCCCCAATTTCTACCCCTTGCATACGATATACTTTTTGTACTTCGCGAAGTAGATACTCTTGTACTGCTGTAACGTTTTTCACTTTAATTAATTCTTTCGGATCAATAGAACCCTCTGTTAATTCTTGTCCTTGTTCTACAACATCATCGATCTTAACTTTCAATCTTGCTGTGTAAGGAGCAGTATATGTTCTAGTTTCTAATTCACCTTGAACAACAATTTCATGTTGACGGTCTCTGCCTTCATTGATACCAACAATTACCCCTGCCATTTCAGTAATAACTGCTTGCCCTTTTGGATTACGAGCTTCAAATATCTCCTGAATACGAGGTAAACCTTGTGTGATATCGTCCCCTGCAACTCCACCTGTATGGAATGTACGCATTGTTAACTGTGTACCTGGTTCCCCGATAGATTGTGCCGCTATAATACCAACAGCTTCTCCTACTTCCACCTCTTGGCCTGTTGCTAGGTTGCGACCATAACATTTTTTACATACACCATGACGTGTATTACATGTAAATGCAGAACGAATCCATACTTCTTCGATATTCGCCTCTACAATTTCTACTGCTAAGTCTTCTGTGATAAGTCCATTTTCAGGAACAATAACTTCATTCGTTTCTGGATGTTTAATTGATTTTCTTGCATATCTACCAATTAAACGCTCATCAAGAGATTCGATAATTTCTGTACCCTCTTTAAGAGCAGCAACTAACAATCCTCTATCTGTGCCGCAATCATCTTCGCGTACAATGACATCTTGTGCTACATCTACTAGACGACGAGTTAAGTAACCAGAGTCTGCTGTTTTTAACGCTGTATCAGCAAGACCTTTACGTGCTCCGTGAGTAGAGATAAAGTACTCTAATACCGTTAATCCTTCACGGAAACTTGAAATAATCGGTAACTCAATAATTCTACCAGCCGGGTTGGCCATCAAACCACGCATACCAGCAAGCTGTGTAAAGTTAGATGCGTTACCACGGGCACCAGAGTCACTCATCATAAAGATAGGATTTCGTTTATCTAAGGATTTCATTAGCTTCGCTTGAATTGTATCTTTCGCTGCGCTCCAGATAGAAATTACGCGATCATAACGCTCTTCCTCTGTGATTAATCCACGTCTAAATTGCTTCATGACATTATCGACTTTACCTTGTGCTTCATCGATAATTTCTTGTTTTTCACCTAATACAACGATGTCGGCCACACCAACAGTAATACCAGCTTTGGTAGAATGCTTAAATCCTAGATCCTTCATTCTATCCAACATCTTAGAAGTTTCCGTAATCTTGAAACGTTTAAATACTTCAGCGATTATATTCCCTAAAATTTTCTTTTTAAACGGTTCTATGATTGGCAACTCTTTAATAGCAGCTGGCACATCTACACCTGGCTCTACAAAGTATCGTTCAGGAGTTTTTTCTTCTAAGTTTGTTTTAGTTGGTTCGTTAATATACGGGAAAGATTTTGGTAAAATTTCATTGAATACTAGCTTACCAACAGTTGTTAATAACAATTGCTTATTTTGCTCTTCCGTGAATGTTTCATTGTTTAAAGAGGTAGCGCGTACTGCTACACGTGTGTGTAAATGTACATAACCATTTTGATATGCCAAAACAGCTTCGTTCGTATCATTGAAGATCATACCTTCTCCAACTGCACCTTCACGTTCTAATGTTAGATAATAGTTTCCTAATACCATATCCTGAGAAGGAGTAACAACTGGTTTACCATCTTTAGGGTTCAAGATGTTTTGAGCTGCAAGCATAAGTAAACGAGCTTCCGCTTGAGCTTCAGAAGATAAAGGAACGTGAACAGCCATTTGGTCTCCGTCAAAGTCAGCGTTGTATGCTGTACATACTAGCGGATGAAGACGAATCGCACGGCCTTCTACTAAAGTTGGTTCAAACGCTTGGATTCCCAATCTATGTAGAGTTGGGGCACGGTTAAGCAATACTGGATGCTCTTTAATTACTTCTTCAAGCACATCCCACACTTCAGGCTGAAGTCTTTCGATTTTTCTCTTTGCAGATTTAATATTATGAGCAATTCCTTTTTCTACTAACTCTTTCATTACAAAAGGCTTAAACAATTCAATTGCCATTTCTCTAGGAAGGCCACATTGATACATCTTTAAGTTAGGACCAACGACAATAACAGAACGTCCAGAATAGTCAACACGTTTTCCTAATAAGTTTTGACGGAAACGTCCTTGCTTCCCTTTTAGCATGTGAGATAGAGATTTAAGCGGTCTGTTACCAGGACCAGTTACCGGACGTCCACGACGACCATTATCGATTAACGCATCAACAGCTTCTTGAAGCATACGTTTTTCGTTTTGAACGATAATGCTTGGTGCTCCTAAATCTAATAATCTTTTTAAACGGTTATTACGGTTAATAACACGACGATATAAATCATTTAAGTCAGATGTTGCAAAACGTCCACCATCCAATTGAACCATTGGACGCAATTCTGGAGGAATTACTGGAAGTACATCAAGAATCATCCAAGAAGGCTCATTACCAGAACCACGGAACGCTTCTAATACTTCTAGTCTTTTAATGGCACGAGTTCTTCTTTGACCTTGCGCAGTTTTCAATTCTTCTTTTAGTGCATCTACATCTTTATTTAAATCAATATCAGATAGTAGCTTTTTGATTGCTTCAGCTCCCATAGAAGCTTGGAATTTCACACCATATTTATCGCGGTATGCTCTATATTCCTTTTCAGATAGAAGTTGTTTTTTCTCTAAAGCAGTATCGCCTGGATCTGTTACTACATAAGAAGCAAAATAAATAACTTCTTCCAATGCACGTGGAGACATATCTAAAACAAGTCCCATACGGCTAGGGATTCCTTTAAAATACCAAATATGTGAAACTGGAGCTGCTAATTCGATGTGACCCATACGCTCACGACGAACTTTTGCACGAGTAACTTCCACTCCACATCGATCACAAACTACGCCTTTATATCTAACACGCTTGTATTTACCACAGTGACATTCCCAGTCTTTTGTAGGACCAAAAATACGCTCACAGAACAAGCCATCTTTTTCCGGTTTTAAAGTACGATAGTTAATTGTTTCTGGCTTTTTGACTTCACCAAATGACCAAGAACGGATTTTGTCTGGTGAAGCTAGACCTATTTTCATATATTCAAAATTATTAACATCCAACAAGGGTCCTACCTCCCTTTCGATCTTCAGGCTTTTGCCTTACTTAGAACTTCTTAAAAACATTTATAATCAAAGACAGGCCGTCACAAAAGGGTCTGACCTCACGTGAATAATCTATTTATAAAAGATATAAAAGGATCTTCTATCTAGATGTCTTCGTAGTGGAGTCTGACCCTTTCGTTTTTAGACAGGCCATGTACATTACTTTATTATTCTTGCATGCCTACCTTTTCTGACTCAGGCTCTTGCGTTTCCGAAACAATAGTTAGAGATTCTGCTTGATGAATATCATCATCATCGTCTGTGTCTCTCATTTCGATTTCTTCTTCTGTGCTAGATAAGATTTTTACATCTAGCCCTAAGCTTTGTAGCTCTTTCATTAACACGCGGAATGATTCTGGCACACCTGGTTCTGGAACGTTCTCTCCTTTAACAATTGCTTCATATGTTTTCACACGACCAACAACATCATCTGATTTAACAGTAAGAATTTCTTGTAAAGTATAAGCTGCTCCATAAGCTTCAAGCGCCCAAACCTCCATCTCTCCAAAACGCTGACCACCAAATTGAGCTTTTCCTCCTAGTGGTTGTTGCGTTACTAAAGAATATGGTCCAGTAGAACGAGCATGTAGTTTATCATCAACCATGTGGGCAAGTTTAATCATATACATAACACCAACGGATACACGGTTATCAAAAGGTTCACCTGAACGTCCGTCATATAGTACTGTTTTCGCATCTTGTGCCATTCCAGCTTCTCTAATTGTTTCCCATACGTCTTCCTCACGAGCACCATCAAATACAGGGGATGCAACATGGATGTTCAGGCTTCTGGCAGCCATTCCAAGATGCAATTCTAATACTTGACCGATGTTCATACGTGATGGAACACCTAGTGGGTTTAACATGATATCAACTGGTGTTCCGTCTGGTAAATATGGCATATCTTCTTCAGGTAAAATACGGGAGATAACCCCTTTGTTACCGTGACGCCCAGCCATCTTATCGCCTTCATGGATTTTACGTTTTTGAACAATATATACACGTACCAATTGGTTAACGCCTGGTGGCAATTCGTCTCCATCTTCTCTATTGAAGACTTTAACATCATGAACTATACCGCCACCGCCATGCGGAACACGTAAGCTTGTATCACGAACTTCACGAGCCTTTTCACCAAAAATAGCATGTAATAAACGTTCTTCAGCTGTTAATTCTGTTACCCCTTTAGGTGTAACTTTACCAACTAGTAAATCTCCATCTTTCACTTCTGCACCGATGCGAATAATACCGCGATCATCTAAGTTGCGTAATGCATCTTCCCCGACATTCGGGATATCACGTGTAATTTCTTCCGGCCCTAACTTTGTATCACGAGATTCTGATTCATATTCTTCAATATGAATAGAAGTATATACATCATCTTTTACTAAGCGTTCGCTCATGATAATAGCATCCTCGTAGTTGTATCCGTCCCATGTCATAAAGGCAACTAATACGTTACGACCAAGTGCTAATTCACCAAGCTCCATAGAAGGTCCATCTGCTAGAACTTCCCCTTTTGTTACTTTGTTTCCAACAGCAACAATTGGGCGTTGGTTATAGCATGTACCTTGGTTTGAACGAACAAATTTAAGCATTTTATATTTATCAAGATTTCCTTTAACCTCTTGACCATCTACTTCCGAAATACGTCTAACCCAAACTTCACGTGCTTCTACATGTTCAACAATACCAGGATGCTTACAGATAACCGCTGCACCAGAGTCTTTTCCTGAAACGTACTCCATTCCAGTTCCTACTCTTGGAGCTTCTGGTTGCATTAAAGGTACTGCTTGACGTTGCATGTTCGCACCCATCAAGGCACGGTTAGAGTCATCGTTTTCTAAGAATGGGATACATGCTGTCGCAGCAGATACAACCTGCTTTGGAGAAACGTCCATATAGTCTATACGCTCACGCTTAACAACAACGTTCTCATCACGGAAACGTGCAACTACATCTTCATCTAAGAAAGAACCATCTTCTCCTAAACGAGAGTTTGCTTGGGCAACAACGTAGTTATCTTGTTCATCAGCAGTTAAATAATCAATTCTTGATGATACTTTACCTGTTTCAGGATCAACACGTCGATATGGTGTTTCAATAAACCCGAATCTATTCACTTTTGCATAAGAAGATAAAGAGTTAATCAAACCAATATTTGGTCCCTCAGGTGTTTCAATCGGACACATACGGCCATAGTGAGAATAGTGAACGTCACGAACTTCCATTCCTGCGCGTTCTCTTGTTAAACCACCAGGTCCTAAGGCAGAAAGACGACGTTTATGGGTCAATTCAGCCAATGGATTTGTTTGGTCCATAAATTGAGAAAGCTGAGAGCTTCCAAAGAATTCTTTAATGGATGCAATAACAGGTCTAATGTTGATTAGTTGTTGCGGCGTAATCGTATTCGTATCTTGAATAGACATTCTTTCGCGAACAACACGCTCCATTCTAGATAAACCAATACGGAATTGGTTTTGTAACAATTCACCTACAGAGCGTAAACGTCTGTTACCTAAATGGTCAATATCATCTGTTAAACCAACACCATGTAATAAGTTAAAGAAATAACTGATGGAAGCAATAATATCTGCAGGAGAGATGTTTTTCACAGCTTCTTCTACATATGCATTACTAATAACATTAATTTCTTTATCTCCCTCATCCAATGGTGAGTAAATTTTTACCGATTGAACAACAACATCATCCTCTAAAACACCACCATAAGGGCTTAGTTTTTTAAATCCGATATTGTTTTCTAGATTTGGAATAATACGATCAAGTGCACGGCGATCTAGAAGTGTTCCTTTTTCAGCAATGATTTCTCCTGTTTCAGGGTCCACTAGTGTTTCTGCCAGGCGTTGACCAAACAATCTATTTTTTATATGAAGCTTTTTATTAATTTTATAGCGTCCTACATTTGCAAGATCATATCTTTTTGGATCAAAGAATCTTGATACCAATAGACTTTTTGCGTTTTCAACAGTAGGCGGTTCACCAGGACGCAGACGCTCATAAATTTCTAGTAGCGCTTTGTCTGTTCCTTCAGTGTTATCCTTTTCTAAAGTATTGCGTAAATATTCGTTGTCACCAATCAGTTCAAGAATCTCCTGATCAGAACCGAATCCTAATGCACGCAACAGAACAGTAACCGGAAGTTTACGTGTACGGTCAATACGTACATATACAACATCCTTTGCATCTGTTTCATACTCTAGCCATGCTCCACGGTTAGGAATAACCGTTGCGGTAAATCCTTTTTTCCCGTTTTTATCGAGTTTCCCATTATAATATACACTTGGAGAACGTACTAACTGAGAAACGATAACACGTTCCGCACCATTAATAACAAAAGTACCAGTTTCAGTCATAAGCGGGAAATCACCCATGAATACATCTTGGTCTTTTACTTCTCCTGTTTCTTTATTCACAAGACGGACCTTCACACGCAAAGGTGCAGAATATGTAACATCTCGCTCTTTCGATTCTTCCACTGAATACTTAGGATCACCTAAGCTGTAATCAATGAAATCAAGTGATAAATTGCCAGTAAAATCTTCAATAGGTGAAATGTCCTGGAACATTTCTCGCAATCCCTCATCTAAAAACCATTGATAGGAAGAGGTTTGGATTTCAATAAGATTTGGTAATTCTAAAACCTCACTAATACGTGCGTAGCTTCTCCGCTGGCGGTGTCGTCCATACTGAACAAGTTGACCTGTCAACTGATTCACCCCTCAAATCAAACGTTATAGTACATCTATTAACATCTTATAAAATAGGCTTAAAAGCCTGTTTTTATAAGACAAAAAGAAAAAGGGTTTTCCAATCAAAAAACCACATTTTCATATTTCTAATATTATTCTGTTAGTTTTTCCTTCTTACACCAATTTTATACAATAAGATGGATAAAATTGTGAGTTTCAGAAAAATATTATATTGGCATTATACAATGCTATCACAACAAAAAGGACTAGTCAATCTTTTTTGCTTGAATTATAAAATACCCTTTTTTCTTTTCTACTATATTTACCTCTTTAAAAAACGCTTCTAACTTTGCAATCGCCGATGGAGCTCCTTGCTTCTTTTGAATCACTACCCAAAGCTCACCATTTGCTGCTAAATGTTCATAGCTTTGTTCAAAAATATCATGGACTACTTTTTTTCCTGCTCTAATCGGAGGATTTGTTAAGATAGACGCAAACTTAGTCCCTTTCACATCAAGAAGTCGATCACTTTCATAAATTTGAACATTTTCAATACTATTTTGTTGCGCATTTTCTTGTGCTAATTCAATCGCTCTTAAATTAACATCTACCATATGAACCATTCTATCTGGATTTGCTTTTGCAATAGAAAGACCTAATGGACCATAACCACAACCCACATCTAAAATATCTCCATCTATTTTTGGAAATGTATAGGTTTCAATTAATAGCCTAGAGCCAAAATCAACTTCTCTTTTGGAGAAAACCCCATTATCTGTTTTAAAACGTATTGTATTACCTTTAAGTGTAAAATTCCAGTAATTTGGATCGCTATTTACATTCTGGGTTCGGGAATAATAATGTTCTGTCATACGAACACCTCCTTAGGAGAATTTATATAAGGAAGACTACTTGAGGATTAATTGCAAAGCAAGCTATTCTTGCAATGAATTAAAAAAAGCGTAGATGACTTTTAAGCTATCACATACAGTTAGCTGACCCCACCAAATCTTCTCACATAATTAACCTAACAAAAGATGGTTTCAAAAAAAGCCATTTCCTACTGGACTGATTGTAACTAGATGCTTCTTAAGCCTCATACACTTTAGGAAAAAAAAGCCCGCTATTATAGCGAGCTTCTTTTTTTAACTAACATTACTTAACTTCAACGTTAGCTCCAACTTCTTCAAGTTTAGCTTTGATTTCTTCAGCTTCTTCTTTAGAAGCTCCTTCTTTAACTGCTTTTGGAGTGTTGTCAACAAGTTCTTTTGCTTCTTTAAGACCAAGACCTGTGATTTCACGTACAACTTTGATAACTTTGATTTTTTGATCTCCAGCAGATGCAAGAACTACATCAAACTCAGTTTTTTCTGCAGCAGCTTCTCCGCCACCTGCAACTACAGCTACAGGAGCTGCAGCAGTTACTCCAAATTCTTCTTCAATTGCTTTTACTAAATCGTTTAATTCTAAAACAGTCATATTTTTAACTGCTTCTAAGATTTGTTCTTTAGACATTATATTTTTCCTCCTTGTATTTTGGGTTTTTTATGATACGTTTCCGTATTAAATATTAAGCGCCTTGTTCTTCTTTTTGATCTGCAACTGCTTTTGTAGCAAGAGCAAGGTTGCGGATTGGTGCTTGAAGAACGCTGAGTAACATAGAAAGTAAACCTTCGCGTGATGGAAGTTCAGCAAGAGCTTTCACTTCTTCAACTGTTGCTAAGTTTCCTTCGATTACTCCTGCTTTAATTTCTAACGCTTCGTGTTTTTTTGCGAAGTCGTTTAAAATTTTTGCTGGTGCAACAACATCCTCTGTACTGAACGCAATAGCGTTAGGACCAGTTAGAGATTCGTTTAAACCTGCTAATTCAACAGATTCTGCAGCACGGCGAGTTAAAGAGTTTTTGAAAACTTTGAACTCTACTCCTGCTTCACGAAGTTGTTTACGAAGTTCAGTTACTTCTGAAACAGTCAAACCACGGTAGTCAACAACGATTGTTGATTTACTCGCTTTGAATTTTTCAGCAATATCAGATACTACTTGTTTCTTTTGTTCGATTACGCTGCTCATCTTTACACCTCCTGTAGAATTTCTACATTTATACCGACAAATAAAATCCTCCATATCATTTAGACATGGAGGTGTATACAATAGTCGTTCTCACAACTGATCAAATAATCTATCGTATTACCTCGGCAGGACATTAAGCTAAAATTTTAGCACCTACTGTCTACGGTACAAATGTTATTTATTTTTTCAACAAGATGAAGTATATGATATCCATCTCATTTTGTCAAATACCAATTTTTATCAAACAGTAGAAGGATCTACTTTTACGCCAGGACCCATTGTTGAAGTAACAGAAACGTTCTTCATGTAAGTTCCTTTTGCAGCTGCTGGTTTTGCTTTTGACATTGTATCAAAGATAGTTTGGAAGTTTTCAACTAGTTTAGCATCATCAAATGATACTTTACCGATTGGAACATGTACGTTACCAGCTTTATCTACACGGTATTCTACTTTACCAGCCTTAATTTCGTTAACTGCTTTCGTTACATCAAATGTAACTGTTCCAGTTTTAGGGTTTGGCATTAAACCTTTAGGTCCTAATACACGACCAAGTTTACCAACTTCACCCATCATGTCTGGTGTTGCAACGATTACGTCGAAATCAAACCAACCTTGTTGGATTTTATTTATATATTCAGCATCGCCTACATAGTCTGCTCCTGCTGCTTCAGCTTCTTTTAATTTTTCACCTTTAGCGAAAACTAAAACGCGTTGAGTTTTACCAGTTCCGTTTGGAAGAACTACTGCTCCACGGATTTGTTGGTCAGCTTTCTTAGGGTCAACGCCTAGACGGAAAGCAACCTCAACAGATGCATCAAATTTTGTAGTGCTAGTTTTTCTTACTAATTCAATTGCTTCTTGAATTGGGTAAGCTTTAGTACGATCAACAAGTTTGATAGCTTCTAAATACTTCTTACCTTTTTTAGCCATAACTTTATTTCCTCCTTGAATTGTGGTTTTAGCGGAATTACCTCCCACGAATAAAGGTTGCGACTAAAGATTTACCGTCGTCACAACCTTAATCAACACTAACCATATATAGGTTTAGTCTTCAATAACAATACCCATGCTGCGGGCAGTACCTTCAACCATGCGCATAGCGGATTCAACGCTAGCTGCATTTAGATCGGGCATTTTTGTTTCAGCAATCTCGCGTACTTTATCACGCTTAACAGTTGCTACTTTATTACGATTTGGTTCACCAGAACCAGACTCGATACCAGCTGCTTTTTTAAGTAAAACTGCAGCAGGTGGAGTTTTTGTAATAAATGTAAATGAACGGTCTTCGAAAACCGTAATCTCAACAGGAATTATTAAACCAGCTTGTTCAGCTGTACGAGCGTTAAACTCCTTACAGAATCCCATGATGTTTACGCCAGCTTGACCCAATGCAGGACCAACTGGTGGTGCCGGATTCGCTTTAGCTGCTGGGATTTGCAATTTAACAACTTTAATTACTTTTTTAGCCACGAGACACACCTCCTTAAAGTCCGTGATGTGGTAATAGGGGTTTCCCCTCCCACTCAACTTTTCGTCTTTATATGAAATAAAGAAATTTGACAATATCCTATCTCTTTATGAGATATACTGACCTATGAAATAGTAACACTTTTTTAATATCATTTCAAGTTTTCTAGTTAAAATTTTTCAATTTGTGTAAAATCGAGTTCCACAGGGGTATCTCTTCCAAACATATTTACTAGTACTTTAACCTTTGCCTTATCCTTATCAATTTCCTCAACAGTCCCAGTAAAGTTAGCAAATGGACCTTCATTCACCTTCACTGTTTCCCCTAATTCGAACTCAATTTCAATTCTTTGTTCCTCGACACCCATTCTCTTCAGAATCACTTGGACTTCTTCCGGCAAAAGCGGAGTTGGTTTCGAGCCCGATCCAGCAGAGCCTACGAACCCAGTTACACCAGGGGTATTACGAACTACATACCAAGAATCATCTGTCATAACAATTTCTACCAACACATAACCTGGGAAAACTTTTCTTTTTACTACTTTTGTTTTACCATTTCTAATATCGGTTTCTTCTTCTTCAGGTACCACAACGCGGAAAATTTTATCTTGCATCGCCATTGTTTCTACCCTTTTTTCTAAATTGGCTTTCACCTTATTTTCATATCCGGAGTACGTATGCACTACATACCAGTTTTTTTCCATAAAAGAGGACTACTTCGTCCGTCCCTCCCTGTAACTTTATTTTTTCGTGCTGTTTTTTTATAGTATCTGTAAGGAACAATTCATTTATTTTTCAGCAAATGAAAAAACCCGTTACCGGGCTTTTGTAAATGTTTCCTATCGTTTTACCATTATACCATGAGTAGACAACTGTTATTCAAGTATTAAACGAATAAGTTCAGAAATTCCTAAATCAACAACCGCAAAGAAGATAGCAAAAAAGACAACAGTTACAAGAACTGTGAGCGTATAATTAGTTAACTCTTTCTTTCTTGGCCAACTAACCTTTCTTAACTCTCTACCAACTTCGCGAAAATACTTAACAGCACTTTGCATTTTGTTACCTCCATCTTTAAGTGCGGGTAATTTATTCTAAAAAATCGTTATTTTGTTTCTTTATGAACGGTGTGAGCATTACAATTTTGACAAAATTTCTTTATCTCCAAACGGTCTGTTCCATTGTTACTCACAGTAGAATAATTTCTTGACCCACATTTTTCACATGCTAACACAAGCTTTTTTCTCATTTCACATTACACCTACTACGTCCTTTATATCTTCTCAAACTGTATCATGGACACGCATAAGATGTCAATATCAGTAAATATTTGCTATTTCAAAAAAACATTGATGCTTAAAGCGAAAATTCTCTTATTTCTAAATATCGCTCTAACTTTCTCTTCACTCGTTGTAGAGCATTATCAATAGACTTTACATGTCTATTTAATTCTTCAGAAATTTCCTGATAAGATTGACCATCAAGATATAGAGACAATACTTTTCTTTCTAAATCACTCAATAATTCAGACATTTTTATCTCGATATGATCATATTCTTCCTGATTAATGATTAATTCTTCTGGATCAAGAACCTTTGCACCAGATATAATATCCATTAATGTTCGATCAGATTCTTCATCATAGATAGGCTTGTCCAAAGAAACATAAGAATTTAAAGGAATATGCTTTTGCCTAGTTGCCGTTTTAATAGCAGTTATAATCTGGCGTGTTATACATAGTTCTGCAAAAGCTTTAAATGAGGAGAGTTTGTCCTCTTTAAAGTCACGAATCGCCTTATAAAGACCAATCATTCCTTCTTGTACAATATCTTCTTTGTCTGCTCCGATTAAGAAATAGGATCTGGCTTTAGCTCGCACAAAGTTACGATACTTTTGAATTAAGTAATCTAAAGCATCACTTTCCCCTTTGTGCACCAATTCCACTAACACTTCATCTTCAAGTTCCATATAATTTCTAATATATTCGTTACTCTTAGTCCAGTTGTCAGTACTCATACAGATCCCCCCGACCGTGCAATCATGGATAAATCCATTATACTCTAGCTTTTTTTTGAGCGTCAACAACTCATTTCTCTCCACGGCGCCATTTTTCGAAAATTTCTTCTATTTCTCTCGAAAGCGGAATCTTAGCAACAGGCTTTTTTTCTTTTATTTTTTTTACTTTTTTCCCTATTTCCTGCTCCATGCCACCCATCTCTATCCACAATTCCCGGGCTGATTTTCGCAGGGCACCTTGTCCAAAAATCGCCCACTGTTCCGTAAAATCTGATGTCGCAACATGTATTTGTGTTTTTCTGTTATTTAGCTCAATAGCAAGCTTTTCAATCCGTTCATCAGCTGTTTCGTTTTCCCGAGTAAAAATGACTTCCACCTTGTAATCTTTATACTTTTTCTCTGTCCCCTTCACATAATAGGCATCAAATACAACTATTACTCGATATCCTGAATATCCCTGATACTCCGCCATTTTACTAACCAAAGCATCCCTTGCTGCTGCAAGATCTTTATGTTTTAGCGCATTTAATTCTGGCCAAGCTCCAATAATGTTATATCCATCGACGATAAGAATATCCATTTTTATCCCTCAAGTGGATGGCGTTTCCGATATACCTCATACATTAAAAGTGCGGCTGCAACAGAAGCATTTAACGAAGTGACAGCTCCAGCCATAGGTAAATGAATAAGGAAATCACATTTATCCTTAATCAGCCTTCCCATGCCTTTTCCTTCACTACCAATCACTAATCCTAATGGCATCGTTCCATCGAATCTCCGATAATCTTCACTTCCTTTTGCATCTGTTCCTGCAATCCATATTCCTCTCGTCTTAAGTTCCTCTATCGTCCTTGCCATATTTGTCACACGTACAACAGGAATATGCTCAATAGCACCTGTGGAAGCTTTGGCTACAGTTGCCGTTAAACCTACTGCCCGTCTCCGAGGAATAATAATGCCGTGCGCACCTACTGCATCAGCCGTTCTCATGATAGATCCTAAATTATGCGGATCCTCAATTTCATCAAGCAACAAGAAAAAGGGTGTTTCTTGCTTCTTTTCTGCTAATGCAAACAAATCATCTATTTCTGCATACTGATAGGCAGCCACTTGCGCTACAACCCCTTGATGATTCGCATCTACCAAGCTATCTAATTTTTTTTTGGGAACGAATTGAACGAGTACATTTTCCTGTTTAGCTAAACCGATTACTGTTTGCATTTGGCCCTTTTGGGATCCTTCGGCAATAAGTATTTTATTTACATCTCTTTCTGATTTTAATGCTTCAATTACTGCATTTTTTCCAACAATAAAGTCACTAGACACTTTTTGCTCCTCCTATTTGCTTTCAATGATAGAAAAAGCCGCTTGGATTATTTCCTCAAGTCGCTCTTCTTTCATCGCTAAATATAAATATCCTAATACCGCTTCAAAACCAGTACTATATCGATATGTCTGTACATCCGTATTTTTAGGGACCGTACCCGATTTTGCATTTCTTCCCCTCTTTAATACTGCTATTTCCTCTTCCGAAAAAAATTCCTTTTCAAGGAGGTGATGCACTACTTTTGCCTGTCCTTTAGCTGATACATATCTGGTAGCTTCCCTATGAAGCTGATTTGGCTTCACTTTTCCGCTATATAACAAATGTCTTCTTACATATATTTCAAGAACAGCATCACCCATATAGGCAAGGGCAAGGCTGTTCAATTGCTTTTCATCTACTTTTTTTTCATAGAGAAGCATCTTTTACCCTCTTTTCCATCGTATACCTTGTGCTGTGTCCTCTAAAATGATATTCATTGCCTTTAATTGATCTCTAATTTGATCAGCAAGGGCAAAATTTCTATCCTTTCTTGCTTGTGTTCTTTTTTCAATCAGTGCTTCTATTTCTTCATCTAATAATTCCTCATCAAGAGATAGGGATAGACCAAGCACTCCAAATAATTCTTCAAATTCATTCATAAAAGCATGAATAACAGCAGGTGATGTTGTCTTTTCAAGTAGGTAATAGTTTGCTTGCTTCGATAATTCAAATAGAACAGATATTCCGTTCGCTGTATTAAAATCATCATCCATACTTTCAACAAATTGTTTTCGAAGATCAGCAATTTTAGCAATCCATTCGTCATTTGTATCAGTAAGATCTGTACTTGCTGTACTGCGATGCTTTAAGTTTTCATAAGAAGTCCGAATTCTTTCTAAACCAGCTCTTGTCTTTTCCAATACCTCTTCACTATAGTTAATTGGATTGCGATAATGAACAGATAGCATAAAGAATCTTAACACTTGTGGATCATGAATTTTAATAATATCGTTTACCGTAATAAAATTCCCAAGCGACTTAGACATCTTCTCATTATCAATATTAATATATCCATTATGCATCCAATAATTAGCAAAAGTCTTTCCAGTTAATGCTTCAGACTGAGCAATTTCATTTTCGTGATGGGGAAATGCCAAATCCTGCCCGCCTGCATGGATATCAATGGTATCACCCAAATATTTGCGGACCATTGCAGAGCATTCGATATGCCACCCCGGACGCCCTTGCCCCCAAGGACTTTCCCAGAAAATCTCTCCATCTTTCGCCTTCTTCCATAGAGCGAAATCTAATGAATCTTGTTTTTTCTCTCCTACTGCAATTCTAGCACCTGAGCGCAGTTCATCAATGGATTGATGAGAGAGCTTACCATATCCATTAAAAGCTCTTGTATGATAATAGACATCACCTTCTGACTCATAGGCAATGCCCTTTTCAATTAATGCAGCAATAAAATCGATAATAATATCCATATTCTCTGTTACACGGGGATGCGAATCAGCTTTTTTGCAGCCCAATGCGGAAACATCCTCAAAGTATGCATGGATAAAGCGGTCAGCAATAACCGGTACTGTTTCTCCAAGTTCATTTGCTGCTTTAATCAATTTATCATCCACATCAGTGAAGTTGGATACGTATTGTACATCATAACCACGGAATTCTAGATAGCGACGAACTGTGTCAAAAATAATAGCAGGACGAGCATTACCAATATGGATATAATTATAGACTGTTGGTCCACACACATACATTTTTACCTTTCCCTCTTCAAGTGGAACAAAGTCCTCCTTTACTCTTGATAAAGTGTTATATATTTGAATAGACATTACTTATAACTCCTTTCATCCTGTAATTCTTTTAGTTGTTCTTTTAATTGAGTAATTTCCATTTCCATTTCTTTTAGTCGATCAGCAACTGGATCTGGTAAATCACAATGATTTAAGTCTTTCTTTATTTTAATACCATCTTGTACCTTTACTCTCCCCGGAATACCTACAACCGTTGAATTTGCTGGTACGTCTCTAAGCACAACGGAACCAGCACCGATTTTCGCATTTTCCCCAATAACAATTGATCCTAATACTTTGGCTCCGGAGGCAATCAGCGCATTATCCTTAACAGTCGGATGTCTTTTTCCTTTTTCTTTCCCTGTTCCCCCAAGCGTTACTCCCTGAAAAATGGTGACATTATCCCCAATTTCACACGTCTCCCCTATGACAACGCCCATTCCGTGATCAATAAATAGTCGATTTCCGATCTTTGCTCCTGGGTGTATTTCAATACCTGTCAAAAAGCGGCAAAATTGTGAGATGACCCTAGCTAGGAAGAACCTTTTATGTCTATATAAAAAATGAGCAATTCGATGAAACCATATGGCATGCAACCCTGAGTAGGTTAAGATAACCTCTATTGAGCTTCTTGCAGCAGGATCTTGTTCAAACACAACTGCAACATCCTCTTTTATGCGCCGAAACATACTAATCTCCCCCCATTTGCAACTATATTCTGCTTTCTAACAGTCATACTCCTTAAAAATGGATCGTTGTTCTTTCGCTTCATTTCCTAAAATAATTATTTTTATGCAAAAGATACATCAGTTTAATACCATTATTGTTAATATAAAATTAGAACTTAGAAATTCTCCCGACTCTCCATACAGACAATACTCTAAAAACAAATCTATCACCACAAGGTAAACGTACTCCCTCCAAATAGCAAGTTCGCTCTTACCTTTAATGAATAAAGAAACCTTCATTAGTCGAGGGCCCTCTCCCGATGGTTTGTTGAACCAATGGGACCTTTACGGAAAGTTAACCTCCCACTTATCTTCTTATTTTCCATAAGCTTTTAGGAGAATTACTGTCCATTAAGAATGGGATAAATCCATAAAAAAAGCGTCTCTGTCTAAAAAAGACAGAGACGCTTTTTGAGGCGCGGTTCCACTCTGTTTAGACTATCGCTCGTAAACGATAATCTCCACTCAATCCCTGTTAACGGATAGGTTCCGCCTCTATCTACTAAAACATTTTTTCGATATAGGACTCTGAGGCGCACTTCAAAAAAGAGGTTACTTGAATCACTTTCAGCCGGGTGATGATTCTCTCTAATAAGCTTCTCCTTTTTTACTTTTCCTCATCTACGATTTTTCTATATAGCTTTCCTATTACTATATTACATTTCCCTAGAAATGTTAACTAATTAATGCTGTTAATCTTGCATCAATTTTTTCTCTTCCTAGAAGCTCAATGGCTTTTGGTAAATCTGGTCCATGCGTTTGTCCTGTTGTAGCAACTCGAATTGGCATAAATAAGTTTTTACCCTTTTGACCGGTAGCCTTTTGAACTGCTTTAATGGAAGCCTTTATCTGATCAGCACTCCATTCCGACATTTCAGCTAATGCTTCTTTAAAGGCTTGTACTACTGCAGGAACTTGTTCCCCAGCTAAAACTTCTTTTGCTTCTTCATCATAATGAATTTCGTCACTGAAGAACAAAGTAGATAAGTCTACAATATCTGCTCCACAGCTCATTTGTTCTTGGTATAAAGCAACCAAATTATTTACCCATGCCTCTTCTTCAGCAGAACGATTTTCATTCACTAAGCCAGCTTTTTCTAAATGTGGAACAGCTAGACGCACAACAGTTTCTATATTTGCCTTTTTAATATATTGATTATTCATCCATGCCAATTTATTTTGATCAAATAGCGCAGGAGATTTAGACAATCTCGCTGGATCAAAAATACGAATAAATTCTTCAATAGAGAATAATTCCTCTTCGCCTTCTGGAGACCAGCCTAATAAAGCAATAAAATTGAATAACGCTTCAGGTAAATAGCCTAGTTCTTCATATTGCTCAATAAATTGAATAATTGATTCATCACGCTTACTCAATTTCTTTCTGCTTTCATTGACAATTAATGTCATATGCCCAAATATCGGTCTTTCCCAACCAAATGCATCATAGAGCATCAATTGTTTTGGTGTATTGGTAATATGATCATCTCCACGTAAAACATGGGTGATATCCATTAAATGATCATCAATAGACACAGCAAAGTTATATGTTGGAGTCCCGTCCTTTTTAACAATGACATAATCGCCAATTGTTTCTGATTCAAAAGAAACTTCCCCTTTAACCATATCATTAAATTCATAAACAACATTTTCAGGAACACGAATTCGAATACTAGGCTGTCTTCCCTCAGCTTCTAATTTCCCCTGTTGTTCTTTTGTTAAATGGCGACATTTGCCTGAATACTTAGGTGTTTCTCCTTTGCTTACTTGTTCTTCTCTTTCTGCTTCAATTTCCTCTTCCGTACAATAACATTTATAAGCAAGTCCTTTTTCCAATAATTCTGTGTAGTACTTTTTGTAAATATCATTTCTTTCAGACTGACGATACGGGCCATATTCACCACCAACATCCGTACTTTCATCCCAGTCCATTCCAAGCCATTTTAAATATTTCAGCTGGCTTTCTTCTCCACCTTGAATATTTCTTTTTTTATCAGTATCTTCAATGCGGATAATAAACTTTCCGCCTTTACTACGTGCAAATAAATAATTAAATAATGCTGTACGCGCATTCCCAATATGCAGATGTCCCGTTGGACTTGGAGCATAACGAACACGAATTTCGTTAGACATGCTTGTGCCTCCTTGATTACTTACGCTTTTTCTAATCTATTCTATCACTTTGCTTTTTCCTTTAAAAGGTTTCGTCCTTAATTACCTATCATTTATCCATTTCTTTTTTGGAGTAATACAACCGCTTGTGATGCAATTCCTTCTCCTCTTCCAGTAAACCCTAATTTCTCTGTAGTAGTCGCTTTTACATTTACATTTTCCTGTTCTGTTTCGAGCAACTCCGCAATCCTTGCTTGCATTGCCTGAATATGGGGTGCCATTTTAGGTTGCTGTGCCATAATCGTACAATCAGCATTTACTAATTTATAGCCTTTTTCCTTCACTATTTGCCATACATGCTGCAATAGTTTTGCTGAATCAGCATCTTTAAATGCATCATCCGTATCTGGAAAATGCTTTCCAATATCTCCTTCTCCAATAGCTCCTAAACAGGCATCCGCAATCGTATGTAGTAAAACATCTGCATCAGAGTGTCCGAGCAGTCCCTTTTCATGCGGTATTTCTATCCCACCGATAATAAGCGGCCTGCCGACTACTAATTGATGAACATCAAAACCTTGTCCAATCCGAAACATCTTAAAAATCCTCCAGTCTTTTTCCCTTATTAAAAAATATTACTCTCTCGCTAGTTCTTTATTTTTCGCTTCGCTACTATTGCTTCAGCAAAGTATAAATCTTCCGGTGTCGTCAATTTAATATTGTCATAGTTTCCTTCAACAATGTGAACAGCTTGTCCAAATCTCTCCACCAAACTAGCATCGTCTGTACCTATATATGTATCTACAACCGCCTTTTCATGTGCCTCTTTTAAAATGGAAATGCGAAAAGCTTGTGGGGTCTGAATAGCCCACAAGCTTGAACGCTCAACTGTTTCCACTACCAAATCACCATCAACCCTTTTGACAGTATCTTTAATTGGTACTGCTAAAACAGCTGCGCCACTTTCCTCTGCAACCTTTGTCAATCTAGCTATTTGATCTGTTTGAATAAAAGGTCTAGCCGCATCATGAACAAGAACGATCGTATCATCCGATATTTCCTTTACTGCATGGTAGACACTGTGTTGTCTTTCACTACCACCCTCAATTAGTGCAGCAACTTTCATAATTGCATATTTCTTTACTAGTTCACTCATTTGTTTTTTATCGTCTGAACTAACTACCAACCAAATTCCATTACAGTTTGGATCATTTTCGAAAACAAGTAAGGTATGAATAAATACTGGTAAATGGTCTAACTCAAGAAACAGTTTGTTCTTTCCTAATCCCATTCGTTTCCCTTGTCCAGCTGCCGGAATAATGACTTCATAAGCCATGTTACTAACCCCTATTCTTACAATGCTTTTTCTAATAACTTTGGTTTAGCAAAAATCATTCGACCCGCAGACGTCTGCAAGACACTTGTTACAAGAACATCTATATGTTTTCCAATATAATTGCGTCCTTCTTCCACAACAATCATTGTTCCATCATCTAGATATGCAACACCTTGATTATGTTCTTTCCCGTCTTTGATAATTTGGATTTTCATCTCTTCTCCAGGAAGAACAACCGGTTTTACGGCATTTGCCAAGTCGTTAATATTAAGAACAGCAACCTTCTGCAGTTCACAAACTTTATTTAGGTTAAAATCATTCGTTACAACAACACCATTAGTCAATTTAGCTAATTTAACTAGTTTACTATCTACTTCTGTGATATCTTCAAAATCACCTTCGTAAATTTCCACTTTAATCGCTAACTCTTTTTGTATCCGATTAAGAATATCTAACCCTCTTCTTCCTCGATTACGTTTAAGCGCATCTGATGAATCTGCTATATGCTGAAGCTCTCCAAGAACAAATTGCGGAATAACAATGGTGCCCTCTAGGAACCCTGTTTGGCAAATATCCGCAATTCTCCCATCAATAATAACACTAGTATCCAATATTTTTAAATTACTTTTTTCAACTTTTAAGGGTTCTTCTTCCACTACTTTTTTCTTTCTTGCTGTGAAGAGCGTTAACAGTTCATCTCTCTTCTTAAAGCCAACTTGAAAACCTAAATATCCAAAAAGTAATGACAAAAGAATTGGCGCGACATTATTAAGCACAGGAACAGATGTTAACGCATACCCTACTAAAAAGGCCAAAGTTAACCCAAATCCTATTCCAACACTACCAAAAATAATATCTGTTATTGGAGCCTTTACAATCGATTCTTCCAAGAACTTGATAAAGTTAACAATATAATCAATCGCCCAAAAAGTAATAAGATAAAAAATAATGGCACCAAGTATTGCTGACACATATGCGTTATTAATAAGATTATGATCAATAGACATTATGGAGAATAAATCAGGAATGAATAAAAATCCTATTGTTCCTCCAATAATTAAAAAACAAATTTGAACAATGCGTTTTAACAATACTTCCACCTCCTCTTTCACATTATAAACAAATTCCCAGATTTGAAACCTAATATTACAGGAATTTTTTATTTGTAATGAAAAAGTTATTTTTATAGATATGATGACTATGCCAAATACTAGTGTTAATTTTGATGCAATCCTTATACATTGCGCGGGAAATAATAATATACTATAAATACTTCCTTCGTATCTATCTATAAAAATTATTGATAAAGGAAGATACATAGAAAAACATATAATTCCCAACTGTAAATTGAAAAGATAACACAGACAGAGAGATAAATATCTATTTTATTTGATAAAACTAGATTAGCATTAAAAATAAATCGCTGTCAAATAATTAAATACTCCATTTTAACACAACTAAAAATTCACATCAATGTATTTTTTCTTAATTAGTCCCCAAAAGCGGCTGTTAATGCCTCTGCCACTGAACTAACTCCCACAACCTTTATTCCCTCTGGTGCCTTTAGACCGCTTAAATTATTGCTTGGAATAATAACACGTTCAAACCCAAGTTTTGCAGCCTCCTGTACTCTTTGCTCAATACGAGAAACTCTTCTAACTTCCCCAGTTAATCCAACTTCTCCTATAATGCAATCCGTAGCTTTAGTTGGTTTATCTCTAAAGCTTGACGCAATACTTACTGCGATTGCTAAATCAATAGCAGGCTCATCCAGTTTTACCCCACCAGCTACCTTTAAATAAGCATCCTGATTCTGTAATAACATTCCTACTCTTTTTTCTAACACTGCCATTAAAAGCGGGACTCTATTATGATCAATCCCAGTCGCCATCCTCCTTGGATTACCAAAGCTCGTCGGTGAAATCAATGCTTGGATTTCAACAAGAACAGGTCTCGTCCCTTCCATTGATGCTACAACTGTTGAACCCGCGGCACCTTGTGAACGCTCTTCTAGGAAAATTTCAGATGGATTCTCTACTTCTTCAAGACCAAATTCTTTCATTTCAAAAATGCCCATCTCATTGGTAGACCCAAATCGATTCTTTACTGCCCGCAAAATGCGATATGTATGATGTCTTTCTCCCTCGAAATATAAAACAGTGTCCACCATATGTTCTAACAATCTTGGACCTGCTATAGATCCTTCTTTTGTAACATGTCCTACAATAAAAATTGCTATTCCTTTTGTTTTTCCAATTCGCATCAATTCCGCTGTACATTCTCTAACTTGAGAAACACTTCCAGGTGCAGAAGTAACTTCGGGATGATAGATTGTTTGAATCGAATCAATAACAACAAACTCTACATTCGTATTTTCAATCGTTCTACTTATTTCTTCTAGATTGGTTTCCGAATAAACAAGCAAATGGTCTGAAACTACACCTAACCGATCTGCTCTTAATTTTGTTTGCTTCTGAGATTCCTCCCCAGATACGTATAAAACGGAATGCTTCTTCTGTGCCAATTGAGAAGAAACTTGTAATAAAAGCGTAGACTTCCCTATCCCTGGATCGCCCCCTATTAATACGAGTGAACCTCGAACTATTCCTCCTCCAAGCACACGATTTAATTCGATTAAATCTGTATAAATTCTAGGTTCATTAACAGTTTCAATGCTTGTTATAGGAATCGGTTTTGCAGCAATCGTACTGGTAGCTGTGTGGGCAAACGCTCCTTTTCTTTGAACAGCGCTTTTCTCTACTTCTTCCACCATGGTATTCCAGTTGCCACATCCTGGACATTTCCCCATCCATTTTGCAGATTCATATCCGCAATCCTGACAAAGAAATTTTGTTTTCCTTTTGGCCATATTCAGCACCCTTTTCCTTGTATACTCATTTCTTCTTCTACCTTAATGATATGTATTCCCGGTATGTTGCTATACGAAAATACTTAGATGGTAATCTTACACCTATATTTTATTAAATAAAGAAAGGACACACGCAGGAAGCTGTAATACGTGTGTCACTTATATTCATTTACTCGTTTATTATTTTTGTAAATTTACTGCTGGCTCTGCTCCATTGACCTTTACTGTGAACTCACCATTCTCTACATCTAACTCAATCTGTTGACCAGTTAATACGGTTCCTTTTAGAAGCTCTTCCGATAATCGGTCCTCTACATGTCTTTGTATCGCACGACGAAGTGGTCTTGCTCCATACTCTGGATCATAGCCTTCTTCCGCTATTTTTTCTTTTGCCGCTTCTGTAATAGATAGTTGAATGTCCTGTTCTACTAGGCGTTTAACTAATTGATCTGCCATTAAAGTAACGATTTCTTTTAAATGCTTTTTCTCTAATGCATGGAAAACAATTGTCTCATCGATACGATTTAAAAACTCTGGACGGAATGCTCTTTTCAGCTCTTCCATTACTTTACCCTTCATATCTTTATAATCTTGGTCTCCATCCTGAACATTGAAACCAACATATTTATTTTGTTTCAACGCAGAAGCACCAACATTAGATGTCATTATTAAGACAGTATTACGGAAATCAACCGTTCTTCCTTTTGAGTCTGTAAGTCGACCATCTTCTAGAACTTGAAGTAAGATATTGAATACATCTGGATGTGCCTTCTCAATTTCATCTAAAAGCACGACAGAGTATGGTTTTCTTCTTACTTTCTCCGTTAATTGTCCGCCTTCTTCATATCCGACATACCCTGGAGGAGATCCTACTAGCCTTGAAGTAGAGTGCTTCTCCATGTATTCAGACATATCGATACGAATCATCGCATCTTCATCCCCAAACATAGACTCCGCAAGGGCACGAGCAAGCTCCGTCTTACCCACCCCAGTAGGACCAAGGAAAATAAAGGAACCAATTGGTCTCTTTGGATCTTTTAATCCAGCTCTAGCACGTCTTACTGCTTTAGAAATCGCAATTACTGCTTCTTCTTGACCAATTACTCGATTGTGAAGAATATTTTCCATGTTTAATAACTTATCTGTTTCTGTTTGTGCAAGCTTAGATACAGGGATTCCAGTCCAGCTAGAAACAACACTCGCAATATCTTCCACTGTCACTTCTGTATTCTCTTGTCCTTGCTTTTCTTTCCAATTCTTCTTCGTCTCTTCTAACTGTTCTCTCAATCTTTGTTCCGTATCACGTAAAGATGCCGCCTTCTCGAATTCTTGACTTTGAACAGAAGCATCCTTTTCTTTGCGTACTTCCTCTAACTTTACTTCCAACTCTTTTAAGTTAGGAGGAGTTGTATAAGATCTTAAACGGACCTTAGAACCAGCCTCATCAATCAAGTCAATTGCTTTATCTGGTAAGAAGCGATCAGAAATATAGCGATCAGATAATTTTACAGCTGCATCAATTGCTTCATCTGTAATTGAAACACGATGATGTGCCTCATAGCGATCTCTTAAACCTTTTAAAATTTGAATAGATTCTTCACTTGTAGGTTCATCTACTGTAATAGGCTGGAATCTTCTTTCTAATGCCGCATCTTTTTCAATATATTTACGATATTCATCTAATGTAGTAGCACCAATACATTGAAGCTCCCCACGCGCTAGAGATGGTTTCAAAATATTGGAAGCATCAATTGCACCTTCTGCTCCACCAGCACCAATTAACGTATGCAACTCATCGATGAATAGAATAATATTACCAGCTTGGCGAATTTCATCCATTACCTTCTTTAAACGGTCTTCAAATTCACCACGGTATTTCGTACCAGCCACAACTGTCCCCATATCTAATGTCATAACACGTTTATCCCTTAATATTTCCGGAACTTCATTTTGAACAATTTGTTGTGCAAGGCCTTCAGCAATAGCTGTTTTACCAACACCAGGTTCCCCAATTAATACAGGGTTATTTTTTGTTCGTCTGCTTAACACTTCAATAACACGTTGGATTTCCTTGCTTCTACCAATAACCGGATCTAGGCTTCCTTCTCTTGCAATAGCTGTTAAATCACGAGCTAAACTATCTAGAGTTGGGGTATTAGCACTAGCTGCCGATCCACCTGGATGGTTGCCAGACTCACTACTTCCAAGTAATTGAAGTACTTGTTGGCGAGCTTTATTTAGGCTTACACCTAAATTATTTAATACTCTAGCAGCAACCCCTTCTCCTTCTCTTATTAACCCTAAAAGGATATGTTCTGTACCTACATATGAATGACCTAATTTCCTTGCTTCATCCATCGACAGTTCTATTACTTTTTTAGCTCTTGGTGTATAATGAATAGTTTGTGCTGCATCTTGCCCACGGCCGATCAAGTTTTCTACTTCCTCTTGAATTTTTTCTGCACCTAATCCAAGCGCCTGTAAAGCCTTTGCTGCGATTCCTTCCCCTTCACGAACTAACCCAAGTAAAATATGCTCTGTACCAATATTATTATGACCTAAGCGAATTGCTTCTTCCTGGGAAAGTGCCAATACCTTCTGCGCTCTTTCTGTAAATCGGCCAAACATCATACTTTCATCCTCCTTAGAATCTTTATTCTGTTTCCAATTTTAATCTTTCTCTTATTAAGGATGCACGACGAATATCGCGATCAGTTGGATTCATTTGTTCTCCAGCGTAAAGTTGTAAAAACCCTGGCTGGGTAAGAATCATTAATTCATTAAGGATACTTTTTGATATATTTTTGATATATCCCATATCAATACCTAATCGAACATCGGAAAGGCATTTAGCTGCTTCCTTTGTTTCCATAATACGACTATTGCATAATATTCCATAGGAGCGGAAAACTCTATCTTCTAATTGTATGTTGGAGGTTTGTGCTAATGCATTTCTTGCTCCTTTTTCTTGCTCAATCAACTGCATAACGACACTTTTTAGTTCCTCCATGATGTCTTTTTCAGATCTTCCTAATGTTATTTGATTGGATATCTGAAAAATATTTCCAAGTGCCTCACTACCTTCTCCATAAATACCTCTAACCACTAAGCCAAGCTGTTGAATAGCCGGAATAATTCGACTCATTTGTTGCGTTAACACCATTCCTGGCAAATGCATCATTACAGAAGCTCTTAAACCTGTTCCTATATTAGTCGGACAGCTTGTTAAATATCCCATTTCTGTATGATAAGCATAATTTATCTTTTTTTCTATTAAATCATCCATTGAATCAGCTTCTTTAAATGCTTCATCTATTTGGAGACCAGGCTTTATACACTGAATTCGAATATGATCTTCTTCGTTAATCATTATGCTTAACTCTTCATCTTCTGATAATATTACAGCTCCATTAGGAGATTGGTCAGCAAGCTGAGGACTAATGAGATGCTTTTCTACTAGAACTCTTTTCTCTAATGTGTTTAACTCACTCATTGCAAGCAATTCTAGTTCTTGATTGAATTGCTTTAATAGAGAATCCTCCACCTGCTGAATCACATTATCAGCTTCTTCTTTTGAAAATAAAAGAGGAAAATTCACGTTCTGTATATTCCTAGCTAATCGAATCCGAGAGGTAAGCACAATTTCAGAGTCAGGTCCCTCGGAACTCATCCATGAAGTCCGTGCTTTACTTATAAATTTTTCTAAAGACACGTTACTCCCCTCCCTCATTAAAAGAAGTTAACTGTTGTTCTTTATGCTTTATTTCATCTCGAATAACTGCTGCTTTTTCAAACTCTTCCCTATTAATTAGATCTTTGAGCTCTATTCGCAACTGGTCAATTTCCTTTTTAATGAGGTAATGACCACCTATTCGTTCTGGAATTTTCCCTTTATGCTCTACATTACCACCATGCAATCGTTTAATGAATGGCAGCAATTGTTCTTTAAATGTATCATAACAGTGAGGACAGCCTAATTTACCAACTTTCCTGAATTGAGAAAATGTCATCTGACACTCTTTGCACTGTAAAGGCTGTTGTCGCTTATAAGTATCCTCAGTGATGTGTTGAAAACTTGGCTCTATATTTAGTAACCCCGCTAATAAACTGTTTAAAGATAAACCAGTTGTTCCGTTTATCATAAACATATCACCATTTTCTTGTGCACAATGCTCGCAGAGATGAAACTCTGTCTTATTCCCATTAATATTTTTTGAAAAATGTAAAGTAGCTGGTCTTTGATTACATTCAGAACACATCATGTTTCTCACCTCAATTTAAAAACTGGGATGTTATTTATATTTTAATGATGTTAACATCGCCTTTAATAATCTTGCTCTTAATTCATCTCGATAAGGTAATTCTAAATATAATACAGAGCGATCGATTACACTTAACATAATCTTTGCTTCTCGCTTATTAATAACATCTTCTTCTACTAGTCGAAGAATTAAATCTTCCGCACTGTTTTGAGGTATCCGACTTTGAATAAGGGATAGTAATTGATCAATTAAATGGGCATGATCATGTGTTTGAACCTTCATAATTCGAATGAAACCACCGCCACCACGTTTACTTTCAACTACATACCCCTTTTCAATAGTGAAACGAGTATTAATAACATAATTAATTTGTGATGGGACACACTCAAATTTATCGGCAATTTCACTTCGCTTTATTTCCACTAATGATTTTTCGCTCATTTCTAATACTTCTTTTAAGTAAAGCTCAATTATATCCGAAATATTTCTCACCAAGCCTCCCCCTTCTGACTTTGACTATATTTGACTATAATTATACACGATAAAAATAATATTTAGCAAGGAAGACGTTTTATTAATTTTCCCATTTTTTAGTGATTCCAAACCTACTATCATCATTCTTTCATGCCAGAAAGGAGAGTATGTATAAAGATTATATTAACTATAGTCTGATTTATCACAATTTTCAAGTTTAAATAATTTGCCGAGGCTTATCTTATTGAATAAAAAAATAATATATATTTATATTTATCAAGCGAAAGAAACTTAAAAGATTAAAACATTTGGGGTAAATATAAAAAGGGATAATTAAAATAAAAAAAGCCCTAAAAGCATAATGCTTTTAGAACTTTTTGACAGCCTGGCGACGTCCTACTCTCACAGGGGGAGAACCCCCAACTACCATCGGCGCTTTAGAAGCTTAACTTCCGTGTTCGGTATGGGAACGGGTGTGACCTTCTCGCTATCGCCACCAGACTATTGATTTTTGAGAGTTATTCCCTCAAAACTAGATTATGAAGTAAAAGAAAAGAAACAAGTAATCTCACTTAGCTTACGCTAAGTTTTATTGTCCAGCTCCAACGCCTATCGCCTATCAAACTTCCGATCATCTCTTTTGCGTAAGTCAACATCGATTCACTTACGTTCATCGTGTTTCCTTTATCGAAAGAACAAGCTCTTCCAGTTTGTACGCCGATAAACAGGCGTTTCCGCTTTTCGTTTTAGTTAAGTCCTCGATCTATTAGTATCAGTCAGCTCCACATGTCGCCACGCTTCCACCTCTGACCTATCAACCTGATCATCTTTCAGGGATCTTACTAGCTTACGCTATGGGAAATCTCATCTTGAGGGGGGCTTCATGCTTAGATGCTTTCAGCACTTATCCCTTCCGCACATAGCTACCCAGCGATGCCTTTGGCAAGACAACTGGTACACCAGCGGTGCGTCCATCCCGGTCCTCTCGTACTAAGGACAGCTCCTCTCAAATTTCCTACGCCCACGACGGATAGGGACCGAACTGTCTCACGACGTTCTGAACCCAGCTCGCGTACCGCTTTAATGGGCGAACAGCCCAACCCTTGGGACCGACTACAGCCCCAGGATGCGATGAGCCGACATCGAGGTGCCAAACCTCCCCGTCGATGTGGACTCTTGGGGGAGATAAGCCTGTTATCCCCGGGGTAGCTTTTATCCGTTGAGCGATGGCCCTTCCATGCGGAACCACCGGATCACTAAGCCCGACTTTCGTCCCTGCTCGACTTGTAGGTCTCGCAGTCAAGCTCCCTTGTGCCTTTACACTCTACGAATGATTTCCAACCATTCTGAGGGAACCTTTGGGCGCCTCCGTTACTTTTTAGGAGGCGACCGCCCCAGTCAAACTGCCCACCTGACACTGTCTCCCACCCCGATAAGGGGTGCGGGTTAGAATGTCAATACAGCCAGGGTAGTATCCCACCAATGCCTCCACCGAAGCTAGCGCTCCGGCTTCCAAGGCTCCTACCTATCCTGTACAAGCTGTACCAAAATTCAATATCAGGCTGCAGTAAAGCTCCACGGGGTCTTTCCGTCCTGTCGCGGGTAACCTGCATCTTCACAGGTACTATAATTTCACCGAGTCTCTCGTTGAGACAGTGCCCAGATCGTTACACCTTTCGTGCGGGTCGGAACTTACCCGACAAGGAATTTCGCTACCTTAGGACCGTTATAGTTACGGCCGCCGTTTACTGGGGCTTCAATTCAGAGCTTCGCGCGAACGCTAACCCCTCCTCTTAACCTTCCAGCACCGGGCAGGTGTCAGCCCCTATACTTCGCCTTGCGGCTTCGCAGAGACCTGTGTTTTTGCTAAACAGTCGCCTGGGCCTATTCACTGCGGCTCTCGCAGGCTTGCACCCGCAAGAGCACCCCTTCTCCCGAAGTTACGGGGTCATTTTGCCGAGTTCCTTAACGAGAGTTCTCTCGCTCACCTTAGGATTCTCTCCTCGCCTACCTGTGTCGGTTTGCGGTACGGGCACCATCAATCTCGCTAGAGGCTTTTCTTGGCAGTGTGGAATCAGGAACTTCGGTACTATATTTCCCTCGCCGTCACAGCTCCGCTTATGTGGTAATGGGATTTGCCTCATTACCGGCCTAACTGCTTGGACGTGCTAATCCAACAGCACGCTTACCCTATCCTCCTGCGTCCCCCCATTGCTCAAATGATTGAAAGGTGGTACAGGAATATCAACCTGTTGTCCATCGCCTACGCTTTTCAGCCTCGGCTTAGGTCCCGACTAACCCTGAGCGGACGAGCCTTCCTCAGGAAACCTTAGGCATTCGGTGGATGAGATTCTCACTCATCTTTCGCTACTCATACCGGCATTCTCACTTCTAAGCGCTCCACCAGTCCTTACGGTCTAGCTTCAACGCCCTTAGAACGCTCTCCTACCACTGACATCATTAGATGTCAATCCACAGCTTCGGTGATACGTTTAGCCCCGGTACATTTTCGGCGCAGAGTCACTCGACCAGTGAGCTATTACGCACTCTTTAAATGGTGGCTGCTTCTAAGCCAACATCCTGGTTGTCTAAGCAACTCCACATCCTTTTCCACTTAACGTATACTTTGGGACCTTAGCTGGTGGTCTGGGCTGTTTCCCTCTTGACCACGGATCTTATCACTCGTAGTCTGACTCCCAAGAATAAGTATTTGGCATTCGGAGTTTGTCTGAATTCGGTAACCCGATGGGGGCCCCTAGTCCAAACAGTGCTCTACCTCCAATACTCTAAATCTTGAGGCTAGCCCTAAAGCTATTTCGGAGAGAACCAGCTATCTCCAAGTTCGATTGGAATTTCTCCGCTACCCACACCTCATCCCCGCACTTTTCAACGTGCGTGGGTTCGGGCCTCCATCCAGTGTTACCTGGACTTCACCCTGGACATGGGTAGATCACCTGGTTTCGGGTCTACAACCACATACTATTTCGCCCTATTCAGACTCGCTTTCGCTGCGGCTCCGTCTTATCAACTTAACCTCGCATGTAATCGTAACTCGCCGGTTCATTCTACAAAAGGCACGCTATCACCCATAAATGGGCTCTAACTACTTGTAGGCACACGGTTTCAGGATCTATTTCACTCCCCTTCCGGGGTGCTTTTCACCTTTCCCTCACGGTACTGGTTCACTATCGGTCACTAGGGAGTATTTAGCCTTGGGAGATGGTCCTCCCTGCTTCCGACGGGATTTCTCGTGTCCCGCCGTACTCAGGATACACTCTGGAGGGAACGAAGTTTCGACTACAGGGTTTTTACCTTCTACGACTGACCTTTCCAGATCGATTCGTCTACCCCGTTCCTTTGTAACTCCATATAGAGTGTCCTACAACCCCAAGAGGCAAGCCTCTTGGTTTGGGCTAATCCCGTTTCGCTCGCCGCTACTCAGGGAATCGCGTTTGCTTTCTCTTCCTCCGGGTACTTAGATGTTTCAGTTCCCCGGGTCTGCCTTCAGTACCCTATGTATTCAGGTAAAGATTCTATCCCATTACGGATAGAGGGTTTCCCCATTCGGAAATCTCTGGATCAAAGCTTACTTACAGCTCCCCAAAGCATATCGGTGTTAATCCCGTCCTTCATCGGCTCCTAGTGCCAAGGCATCCACCGTGCGCCCTTTCTAACTTAACTTAGTTTCGACCAAAGATAAGCGGCGTATCTCTTCGTCAGCTTCCTTACTCTGCTCCTCACGTACTAGCGTACGCTCCGGTGCTCGCTCGGTCGCTTCCTTGACCTACTTGCTTCTCTTTGCTCTCAAATCTTTGAAAGAGTATTCGATTGATACGATTACTTTTCAAAGAAATAATTCTCTAAAATAGAGAATCTAAGATGGCGATTACTCGGTTTCTTTCTTGTTTTTACTATTCATAATCTAGTTTTCAAGGAACAATTGGCTTATTATAAGCCTACTTTTGAGGAATTGCTCCCTCAAAACTGAACAACAAATCGTCAACAATCTTTGATGGAATGTACATTCCATTTTCCTTAGAAAGGAGGTGATCCAGCCGCACCTTCCGATACGGCTACCTTGTTACGACTTCACCCCAATCATCTATCCCACCTTAGGCGGCTGGCTCCAAAAGGTTACCCCACCGACTTCGGGTGTTACAAACTCTCGTGGTGTGACGGGCGGTGTGTACAAGGCCCGGGAACGTATTCACCGCGGCATGCTGATCCGCGATTACTAGCGATTCCAGCTTCATGTAGGCGAGTTGCAGCCTACAATCCGAACTGAGAATGGTTTTATGGGATTTGCTAGGCGTCACCGCTTTGCTGCCCTTTGTACCATCCATTGTAGCACGTGTGTAGCCCAGGTCATAAGGGGCATGATGATTTGACGTCATCCCCACCTTCCTCCGGTTTGTCACCGGCAGTCACCTTAGAGTGCCCAACTAAATGCTGGCAACTAAGATCAAGGGTTGCGCTCGTTGCGGGACTTAACCCAACATCTCACGACACGAGCTGACGACAACCATGCACCACCTGTCACTCTGTCCCCCGAAGGGGAACGTCCTATCTCTAGGAGTGTCAGAGGATGTCAAGACCTGGTAAGGTTCTTCGCGTTGCTTCGAATTAAACCACATGCTCCACCGCTTGTGCGGGCCCCCGTCAATTCCTTTGAGTTTCAGCCTTGCGGCCGTACTCCCCAGGCGGAGTGCTTAATGCGTTTGCTGCAGCACTAAAGGGCGGAAACCCTCTAACACTTAGCACTCATCGTTTACGGCGTGGACTACCAGGGTATCTAATCCTGTTTGCTCCCCACGCTTTCGCGCCTCAGCGTCAGTTACAGACCAAAGAGTCGCCTTCGCCACTGGTGTTCCTCCACATCTCTACGCATTTCACCGCTACACGTGGAATTCCACTCTTCTCTTCTGCACTCAAGTCCCCCAGTTTCCAATGACCCTCCACGGTTGAGCCGTGGGCTTTCACATCAGACTTAAAGGACCGCCTGCGCGCGCTTTACGCCCAATAATTCCGGACAACGCTTGCCACCTACGTATTACCGCGGCTGCTGGCACGTAGTTAGCCGTGGCTTTCTGGTTAGGTACCGTCAAGGTACAAGCAGTTACTCTTGTACTTGTTCTTCCCTAACAACAGAGTTTTACGATCCGAAAACCTTCATCACTCACGCGGCGTTGCTCCGTCAGACTTTCGTCCATTGCGGAAGATTCCCTACTGCTGCCTCCCGTAGGAGTCTGGGCCGTGTCTCAGTCCCAGTGTGGCCGATCACCCTCTCAGGTCGGCTACGCATCGTTGCCTTGGTGAGCCGTTACCTCACCAACTAGCTAATGCGCCGCGGGCCCATCTGTAAGTGACAGCGTAAACCGTCTTTCAGCTTTTCTACATGTGTAGAAAAGGATTATCCGGTATTAGCTCCGGTTTCCCGAAGTTATCCCAGTCTTACAGGCAGGTTGCCCACGTGTTACTCACCCGTCCGCCGCTAACTTTAAAAGCAAGCTTTTAAAGTCCGCTCGACTTGCATGTATTAGGCACGCCGCCAGCGTTCGTCCTGAGCCAGGATCAAACTCTCCAATAAAGAGTTGATTAGCTCATTGCTAAACTCTAGCTTTTTATTACTTGTTGTCATTCTATAACATTCGTTATAAAACGATTATTGTTGACGTTTGTTTGTTCAGTTTTCAAAGAGCAATTTGTTTGTTGCTATTAGAAGCAACTTTTATATAATAACAGTTATTATAAACACTGTCAATATACTTTTTTATTTTTTGGTGGAGCCTAGCGGGATCGAACCGCTGACCTCCTGCGTGCAAGGCAGGCGCTCTCCCAGCTGAGCTAAGGCCCCAAATAATAATAATGGTCGGGAAGACAGGATTCGAACCTGCGACCCCTTGGTCCCAAACCAAGTGCTCTACCAAGCTGAGCTACTTCCCGAAATATAATGGCGCGCCCGAAAGGAGTCGAACCCATAACCTTCTGATCCGTAGTCAGACGCTCTATCCAATTGAGCTACGGGCGCATTAATTAAAAAACAATGGTGCCGAGGACCGGAATCGAACCGGTACGGTAGTCACCTACCGCAGGATTTTAAGTCCTGTGCGTCTGCCAGTTCCGCCACCCCGGCATTGTTTCTTATGGAGCGGAAGACGGGATTCGAACCCGCGACCCCCACCTTGGCAAGGTGATGTTCTACCACTGAACTACTTCCGCATATATTTAATTGGTGCGGGTGAAGGGAGTCGAACCCCCACGCCTTGCGGCGCTAGATCCTAAGTCTAGTGCGTCTGCCAATTCCGCCACACCCGCAGACAAAAATAAGATGAGCCATGGAGGATTCGAACCTCCGACCCTCTGATTAAAAGTCAGATGCTCTACCAACTGAGCTAATGGCTCATAAAATGGTGCCGGCTAGAGGACTTGAACCCCCAACCTACTGATTACAAGTCAGTTGCTCTACCAATTGAGCTAAACCGGCATATTATAGTTTGTCCAATATAATGGTGGAGGATGACGGGATCGAACCGCCGACCCTCTGCTTGTAAGGCAGATGCTCTCCCAGCTGAGCTAATCCTCCATATATAGCGCCTGGCGACGTCCTACTCTCACAGGGGGAGAACCCCCAACTACCATCGGCGCTTTAGAAGCTTAACTTCCGTGTTCGGTATGGGAACGGGTGTGACCTTCTCGCTATCGCCACCAGACTATTGATTTTTGAGAGTTATTCCCTCAAAACTAGATTATGAAGTAAAAGAAAAGAAACAAGTAATCTCACTTAGCTTACGCTAAGTTTCTTGTCCAGCTCCAACGCCTATCGCCTATCAAACTTCCGATCATCTCTTTTGCGTAAGTCAACATCGATTCACTTACGTTCATCGTGTTTCCTTTATCGAAAGAACAAGCTCTTCCAGTTTGTACGCCGATAAACAGGCGTTTCCGCTTTTCGTTTTAGTTAAGTCCTCGATCTATTAGTATCAGTCAGCTCCACATGTCGCCACGCTTCCACCTCTGACCTATCAACCTGATCATCTTTCAGGGATCTTACTAGCTTACGCTATGGGAAATCTCATCTTGAGGGGGGCTTCATGCTTAGATGCTTTCAGCACTTATCCCTTCCGCACATAGCTACCCAGCGATGCCTTTGGCAAGACAACTGGTACACCAGCGGTGCGTCCATCCCGGTCCTCTCGTACTAAGGACAGCTCCTCTCAAATTTCCTACGCCCACGACGGATAGGGACCGAACTGTCTCACGACGTTCTGAACCCAGCTCGCGTACCGCTTTAATGGGCGAACAGCCCAACCCTTGGGACCGACTACAGCCCCAGGATGCGATGAGCCGACATCGAGGTGCCAAACCTCCCCGTCGATGTGGACTCTTGGGGGAGATAAGCCTGTTATCCCCGGGGTAGCTTTTATCCGTTGAGCGATGGCCCTTCCATGCGGAACCACCGGATCACTAAGCCCGACTTTCGTCCCTGCTCGACTTGTAGGTCTCGCAGTCAAGCTCCCTTGTGCCTTTACACTCTACGAATGATTTCCAACCATTCTGAGGGAACCTTTGGGCGCCTCCGTTACTTTTTAGGAGGCGACCGCCCCAGTCAAACTGCCCACCTGACACTGTCTCCCACCCCGATAAGGGGTGCGGGTTAGAATGTCAATACAGCCAGGGTAGTATCCCACCAATGCCTCCACCGAAGCTAGCGCTCCGGCTTCCAAGGCTCCTACCTATCCTGTACAAGCTGTACCAAAATTCAATATCAGGCTGCAGTAAAGCTCCACGGGGTCTTTCCGTCCTGTCGCGGGTAACCTGCATCTTCACAGGTACTATAATTTCACCGAGTCTCTCGTTGAGACAGTGCCCAGATCGTTACACCTTTCGTGCGGGTCGGAACTTACCCGACAAGGAATTTCGCTACCTTAGGACCGTTATAGTTACGGCCGCCGTTTACTGGGGCTTCAATTCAGAGCTTCGCGCGAACGCTAACCCCTCCTCTTAACCTTCCAGCACCGGGCAGGTGTCAGCCCCTATACTTCGCCTTGCGGCTTCGCAGAGACCTGTGTTTTTGCTAAACAGTCGCCTGGGCCTATTCACTGCGGCTCTCGCAGGCTTGCACCCGCAAGAGCACCCCTTCTCCCGAAGTTACGGGGTCATTTTGCCGAGTTCCTTAACGAGAGTTCTCTCGCTCACCTTAGGATTCTCTCCTCGCCTACCTGTGTCGGTTTGCGGTACGGGCACCATCAATCTCGCTAGAGGCTTTTCTTGGCAGTGTGGAATCAGGAACTTCGGTACTATATTTCCCTCGCCGTCACAGCTCCGCTTATGTGGTAATGGGATTTGCCTCATTACCGGCCTAACTGCTTGGACGTGCTAATCCAACAGCACGCTTACCCTATCCTCCTGCGTCCCCCCATTGCTCAAATGATTGAAAGGTGGTACAGGAATATCAACCTGTTGTCCATCGCCTACGCTTTTCAGCCTCGGCTTAGGTCCCGACTAACCCTGAGCGGACGAGCCTTCCTCAGGAAACCTTAGGCATTCGGTGGATGAGATTCTCACTCATCTTTCGCTACTCATACCGGCATTCTCACTTCTAAGCGCTCCACCAGTCCTTACGGTCTAGCTTCAACGCCCTTAGAACGCTCTCCTACCACTGACATCATTAGATGTCAATCCACAGCTTCGGTGATACGTTTAGCCCCGGTACATTTTCGGCGCAGAGTCACTCGACCAGTGAGCTATTACGCACTCTTTAAATGGTGGCTGCTTCTAAGCCAACATCCTGGTTGTCTAAGCAACTCCACATCCTTTTCCACTTAACGTATACTTTGGGACCTTAGCTGGTGGTCTGGGCTGTTTCCCTCTTGACCACGGATCTTATCACTCGTAGTCTGACTCCCAAGAATAAGTATTTGGCATTCGGAGTTTGTCTGAATTCGGTAACCCGATGGGGGCCCCTAGTCCAAACAGTGCTCTACCTCCAATACTCTAAATCTTGAGGCTAGCCCTAAAGCTATTTCGGAGAGAACCAGCTATCTCCAAGTTCGATTGGAATTTCTCCGCTACCCACACCTCATCCCCGCACTTTTCAACGTGCGTGGGTTCGGGCCTCCATCCAGTGTTACCTGGACTTCACCCTGGACATGGGTAGATCACCTGGTTTCGGGTCTACAACCACATACTATTTCGCCCTATTCAGACTCGCTTTCGCTGCGGCTCCGTCTTATCAACTTAACCTCGCATGTAATCGTAACTCGCCGGTTCATTCTACAAAAGGCACGCTATCACCCATAAATGGGCTCTAACTACTTGTAGGCACACGGTTTCAGGATCTATTTCACTCCCCTTCCGGGGTGCTTTTCACCTTTCCCTCACGGTACTGGTTCACTATCGGTCACTAGGGAGTATTTAGCCTTGGGAGATGGTCCTCCCTGCTTCCGACGGGATTTCTCGTGTCCCGCCGTACTCAGGATACACTCTGGAGGGAACGAAGTTTCGACTACAGGGTTTTTACCTTCTACGACTGACCTTTCCAGATCGATTCGTCTACCCCGTTCCTTTGTAACTCCATATAGAGTGTCCTACAACCCCAAGAGGCAAGCCTCTTGGTTTGGGCTAATCCCGTTTCGCTCGCCGCTACTCAGGGAATCGCGTTTGCTTTCTCTTCCTCCGGGTACTTAGATGTTTCAGTTCCCCGGGTCTGCCTTCAGTACCCTATGTATTCAGGTAAAGATTCTATCCCATTACGGATAGAGGGTTTCCCCATTCGGAAATCTCTGGATCAAAGCTTACTTACAGCTCCCCAAAGCATATCGGTGTTAATCCCGTCCTTCATCGGCTCCTAGTGCCAAGGCATCCACCGTGCGCCCTTTCTAACTTAACTTAGTTTCGACCAAAGATAAGCGGCGTATCTCTTCGTCAGCTTCCTT
>NZ_CDRJSZ010000002.1:0-60000 GCF_976954375.1 Niallia sp. Marseille-Q9988
CAATAAAGAGTTGATTAGCTCATTGCTAAACTCTAGCTTTTTATTACTTGTTGTCATTCTATAACATTCGTTATAAAACGATTATTGTTGACGTTTGTTTGTTCAGTTTTCAAAGAGCAATTTGTTTCACGTCGTCATCGGCGACTTTTTAATATTATCAGAAGTCATTCTCGAAGTCAACATTTTTTTAAATTTCTTTTTTCTTTCATCATTGCTTGTTTCAGCAACGAATATTAATATACCACCGTTTCATACTCTATGCAACTACTTTTTAAAAGAAAAAATATTCTTATTATTTGATTACACGTTAATTCTTATAAATCTTTTAAAATAACAGTAAATACTCTACAAATACCGCTCTTAACCCCCCCCTTCGCTTTTACTATCTTCTATAGTGTATTGTCTACTTTAATTTGACTCCTTACCTCTTCCCTAACCCGCACTACCCCTACCACTTCTATTACATGACATTGTGCGAATCAATAGATATTAGAAGTCGAACATAACAACTATTTAAAGAAAATAAAAAACGTGGTACCTTTCTGCAGGTACCACGTCTCTGTATTAACGATGTCTCATTAACGGGAATAATAACACGTCTCTTATAGAAGGAGAATTAGTTAACAGCATAACAAGACGGTCAATGCCGATTCCTAACCCACCTGTAGGAGGCATTCCATATTCTAAAGCCTCTACAAAATCCTCATCCATTAAGTGTGCTTCATCATTTCCTTGCTCACGCTCTTTTAATTGTGCTTCAAATCTTTCTCTTTGATCAATTGGATCATTTAATTCAGTGAAGGCATTCGCATGCTCTCTTCCTACGATGAATAATTCAAATCGATCTGTAAAACGAGGGTCTTCCTCATTCTTCTTCGCTAATGGCGAAATTTCTAACGGATGTCCGTAAATGAATGTAGGCTGAATTAATTTTTCTTCTACTCTTTGCTCGAAGAACTCATTAACAATATGGCCATATGTCATATTATCATTAATCTCTATATTATTCTCTTTAGCTAATTTTCTTGCCTCTTCTACACTCATCTCCGGCCAGAAATCTACACCTGTGTATTGCTTAATTGCATCTACCATATGAAGTCTTGTCCATTCTGGCTTCAAATCGACTTGATAATCTCCATATGCTACTGTAGTAGAACCATGGATTTCTTGTGCAATATGAGCTACTAAATTTTCTGTAAGACTCATAATATCACGATAATCAGCATATGCTTCATAAAGCTCAATCATTGTAAATTCTGGATTATGTCTTGTTGATACACCTTCATTACGGAATACACGACCAATTTCATATACTTTTTCTAACCCACCAACTATTAATCTTTTAAGGTGAAGTTCAATAGCTATACGCATATATAAAGGCATATCTAACGCATTATGATGTGTTATAAAAGGACGTGCAGATGCTCCTCCTGCAATGGAATGCATCATCGGTGTTTCTACTTCTAAATAACCGTGGCTGTCTAAATAACGGCGCATAGATTGAATAATTTTACTGCGAAGAATAAATGTATGCTTACTTTCTTCACTTGAAATTAAATCTAAATAACGTTGACGATAACGTTGTTCAATATCTTTTAAACCATGGAATTTATCCGGTAACGGGCGCAACGCTTTTGTAAGTAGCGTGAAATCTTTTACTTTAACGGAAAGCTCCCCTACATTTGTTTTAAATAAAACACCCTCAACACCAACGATATCTCCTAAGTCTACAGCGTTGAAAATAGCATATTGCTCTTCTCCTACATTGTCTTTACGAACATATAGTTGAATTTGTCCTTCAAGATCTTGAATATGAGCAAACCCTGCTTTTCCTTTTCCTCTTTTCGTCATTACTCTACCAGCAATTGTTACAGTAATATTTTTTTCCTCTAGCTCTTCTTTCTCTAGAGATTCATATTGTTTTTTTAACCCTTCAGATAAATGAGTTCTATCAAAACGTTTACCAAACGGATCTATTCCTTGTTCGCGTAACTCATTCATTTTGTTACGTCTCACTAGTAATTGGTCATTTAAGTTTAATTCATCATGACTCATGCTTAATCATCTCCACTATCTTTTTATGTATGATCACCTAAAAAAGGAATCGTTCAATTTTATACATACTTTATTATTCTACACAATGTCACGTTTACAGACACTAAAAAAGAAAAAAAACTGTCAGATTTTTATCCAACAGCTTTATTTTTGCACATATTACAGGAAATTTAAACAGTTACCTTAAAAATTAACCTACTTGGATTTCGGTTTGTTCTTTCGCTTCCACTTCTAATACTAGTGCATTTAATAATGTTACTAACTGCTCTCTTGTTTCACATTGATTAACCGCAGTCCTTGCTTTTGCATTTCCTTTTATACCTTTTAAGTACCACGCAGCATGTTTTCGCATTTCTCTAACTGCTACATACTCACCTTTTAGGCTAATTAAACGATCCAGATGAAGAATACACACATCTATCTTCTCGCGAACAGATGGATCACCCACTAATTTTCCAGTTTCTAAATACTTAACTGTACTATAAATCATCCACGGATTCCCTAGTGCTGCTCTCCCAATCATTACCCCATCACAGCCCGTCTCATCTAACATTTTTTTCGCATCTAGGGGTGTTTTCACATCGCCATTTCCCAATAAAGGAATATTAATCGATTGTTTTACTTCACGGATAATATCCCAATTTGCTGTTCCTTCATATAATTGAACACGCGTGCGACCATGCAATGCAACGGCTGCTCCGCCTGCCTTTTCAACCGCCTGAGCATTTCTAACCGCATATATATGGTCTTCATCCCATCCCATACGCATTTTGACCGTTACTGGTTTATCTACATTTTCTACAACCGCAGAAACCATATCATAGATTTTATCTGGATCCAACAACCATCTAGCACCCGCATCACATTTTGTAATCTTCGGCACAGGACAGCCCATATTAATATCGATAATATCCGCATTGGTATTTTTATCAACAAATTGTGCCGCTTCCACTAGCGTTTCTTTTTCTCCACCAAAAATTTGTAAGCTTAATGGGTTTTCCCGCTCGTCTATATAAAGCATATCCATCGTTTTCTTATTCTTTAAAACAATCCCTTTATCACTTATCATCTCCGCACAAACAAGACCAGCTCCAAATTCTTTCACTGTTAAACGAAATGCAGAATTTGAAATTCCTGCCATTGGTGCAAGTACAACACGGTTGCTTATTTCAACATTTCCTATTTTAAACAAACTTTTACCTCCTTGATGGGCAGTGCTTATTTACTTTGATGTGGATCTAATTCTTCTCTTGTTATCTTTAGCACACCTACAATAGAATCAATCATCTCTTCCGAAGGCATACGATTACCTCGTTCAATCTCCCCTAAAATAGAAACAGAAACAAGTAGCTCTTTTGCTAGACTTTCCTGTGTATATCCTTTTAGCTTTCGAAAAGCTCGAATACGTCTTCCCCATTTTTCTGTTGTTTCCATACCCTTACTCCTTCTCTATCTGGCAAAAGCTTCAAACTTTCTTTTAAACGCATTGATTTATTCGGTAACTTTATGTCTGGAGCAATTTCTATTAGCGGAACTAAAACAAATGCTCGCTCTTCTATTCTCGGATGTGGAATTATTAGCTTATCTGATACTATATTTTCGTGATTATACAATAAAATGTCAAGGTCTATTGTTCTAGGACCCCATCGAATTATCCTTTTTCTCCCAAGTTCGTTTTCGATACTTTGGCATTTCTCTAATACCGAAGAAGGATTTAATGATGTTTCAATCTGTACAACAATATTCAAAAATAGTGCTTGTTCCTCATATCCTACTGGGTCGGTCTCATAAACAGAGGAAATGTTTACCACTTTAATTTGCTTATGATTATGAAGCATTTGTACAGCCTCGCGTAAGTATTCCAATCGATTGCCTATATTTGAGCCTAATGATAAGTAAACATTATTCATCCTTTTCTGCTCCTCGTAATTTCAACAGCAACCGATTTATAATGACCTGGAATTGGAGGATCTGGTTTAATAATACGAACGGTAATACTTTCAATAAGGGAATAAGATACCAAAAGCTTCTTTGCTATATTTTCTGCAACTGCTTCTATTAATTGATATGGCTTACCTTCAACAATTTCCTTCACGTCAAAGAAAAGCTGGCCATAATTAACCGAATATTGTAAGTCATCTGTTTCTCCAGCCTTCGCTAAATCCACTTCTACTTGTAAATCTACGATAAAACGCTGACCTAACTTATTCTCTTCTTTAAATACTCCATGATATCCATAGAACTCCATTTGGTTTAATATTATCTTATCCACCGTATTCTCCCTTTCCCATTAAAGCATCCATCATACGAGCCATGCGTGTCATTTCTTTCACATCATGGACACGAATAATATGGCATCCTTTTTGAATACCATAGCAAATAGTAGCCCCTGTTCCTTCTACTCTTTCCGTTACAGGTAAATTTAACACATTCCCAATCAATGATTTTCTTGAAGTTGCAAGCAGCACAGGATACCCCATATCAACAAGCTTATCTAACCCGCGCATCATTTCTATGTTTCTGTTTAAATCCTTCGCGAAGCCAATACCTGGATCAAGAATAATATTATCAAAAGGGACCCCCGCTGCCTTTGCAATCTCAATACTATCCTGCAAGTCAGCTACTACCTCTTCTAAAAAAGACGAGTAGTTAAGATTATCCCTATTATGCATTAAAATAATTGGAGCTTGAAATTCAGCTGCAACGGACGCCATTTTTGGGTCTCTTTTTGCTCCCCATATATCATTGATAATATGCGCTCCTGCTTGCAAAGCCTGTCTCGCTACTTCTCCTTTATATGTATCAATTGATAAAGGAACATCTACCTCTCCCGTTAATCGCTCAATAATAGGAATTACTCGCTCTAATTCTTCTTCGATTGAAATTTCTGTATAGCCAGGTCTTGTAGATTCTCCGCCGATATCGATAATATCCGCCCCATCCTCTACCATCTGACGAGCGTGGTTTAATGCTGTTTCAACTTTGTTAAATTTACCGCCATCAGAAAAGGAATCAGGATTTACATTTAAAATACCCATTACCATTGTTTTTTGTTCAAAATCCAATGTGTACGGACCACATGCTATTTTATTTATCATTCCTTTATTCCTCCTAGCTCTTCTTTCGACCATAATTGAGTGGAATGCTTTCTATATTCCTTATAAAGCTTAGCAACAACCTTGCCTTCTACTCCTTTATAGTCATATCCATCTATTTTTTTTATTGGGATGATTTCCTGAATAGAATTCGTTGCAAATACTTCTTCTGCACCTGCAAGCATAACCAACGGAAACATCCCCTCTTTTACTACTAAACCCATGCTCTTTGCAAGGCTTAAAACAAACTGTCTCGTAATTCCATTTAATATACCAGCTTGCAGGCTAGGAGTATAAAGCACTTCATTGATAACCCAAAAAAGATTGGAAGTTATTCCTTCAGCAACATAGCCTTCTTTTGTTAAAAAAAATCCTTCGATTGTCATATCTGCACCAATCTCTCGCTTCGCCAAGATATTATTAAAAAAATGATGAGATTTTAAGCGAAAAACCCCTTCTGGTGTATTTCTTGGAATCGTCACTACCTGTCCTATTTTTTCCGGCATCCCATTTGCTGGTGGAAGGGGTTTTATATACACGATTGTATTTGGTTCTAAATATGGATCTGTTTGAAGTCCTATCATTCCATTTCCAGCTGAAACATTCCAGCGAATATAAGCATTATTAATATTGTTTTTTTTCAATAGACTTTGAATAATAGCGACCACTTCTTCTCTTTCAAAAGATAATTGGATGTTCATCTCTTTTAAACCTTCATTTAACCTGCAAAGATGGTCATCTAATAGAAAAGGATGTCCCTCATATACACGAAATGTTTCAAATAAGCCTAGTCCATATATAAAGCCATGGTCAAAAACAGAGATAGCCGCTTCTTCCTCGCTAACAACCTGCCCGTTTATGTACATAAACATTTTATTTCTTACTTCCTTCTTTATAATATTGAATAAAATTTTCCAATAACTCCATACCAATCTCTGTCATAATTGATTCTGGATGAAACTGCACCCCTTCAACTGGAAGTTCTTTATGTCTAATCCCCATGATTTCTCCTTCCTTTGTCCAAGCAGAGATTTCTAAACAAGAAGGCAATGTCTCCTTTTTCACAATCAAGGAATGATAACGTGTAGCGGAAAAAGGGTTAGGTAAGCCTTGAAAAATCGTTTTATTATCATGATAAATGAGAGAGGTTTTTCCATGCATTAAATTTGCTGCTTGTACAACCTCCCCTCCAAAAACCTGTCCAATTGCTTGATGACCCAAACATACTCCAAAGATTGGCATATCACCAGCAAAGGATTGAATTGCCTCTAAACTTATCCCTGCTTCATTAGGACTACACGGTCCTGGAGAAATCATCAAATATGCCGGATTTTCTTTTTTTATTTCCTCTAAAGAGGTTTCATCATTTCTTTTCACTTTTAATTCTTGCCCTAATGATCCTAGGTATTGCACAAGGTTATAAGTGAAAGAATCATAGTTATCAATCATATATATCATTTGCTGCCACCCAATTTCTCTTCAGCTAATTCTTTCGCATTCCAGAGTGCCCTAGCCTTTTTCATCGATTCTTTGTATTCATTTGCAGGGATGGAATCGATCACAATTCCTGCACCGGCTTGAACATATGCTCGGTTTTCCTTCACCAGCATCGTCCGTATCATAATATTTAGCTCTACATCATGATTATAACCAATCCACCCTAAAGAACCAGTATACGGTCCACGTCGAACTGGCTCTAGTTCTTCAATAATTTCCATCGTTCGTATCTTCGGTGCACCTGTAATCGTTCCACCTGGAAACATGCTATCAATGAGATCGTACTCATCTTTTTCTTCTGAAAGCTTTCCTTTTACATTAGATACAATATGCATCACATGGGAATACTTTTCGATTACCATAAATTCGTCTACTTGAACACTCCCATATGCACATACTCTTCCTAAATCATTTCTTTCTAGGTCGACTAGCATCACATGCTCTGCTCTTTCTTTTTCACTCTCCATCAATTCATTAGCAAGAGCTATATCCTCAGCATCGTTTTCCCCCCGTGATCGCGTTCCAGCTATCGGTCGTGTACTCACTTCCTGTCCCTTCTTTTTAACTAGAAGCTCTGGTGAACCACTTACTAACTGAAACTCTGGTGTATGGAAATAGCCCATGTATGGAGAAGGATTCAAAACCCTCAGTTGTCTGTAGACCTCGAGCGCAGATACATGCAAAGGCTTGGCTTGCCGAACGGATAAGTTAACTTGGAATGCGTCTCCCGCGGAAATATATTGCTGAATCTTGCGAACGGATTGTTGGAATTCATTATCTTCAATCGATACCTTCAGACCCTCAGATTTCCCAATATTCCCATGCGGATATTCGGTTTTATTCTCTTCTGCCCATCCCTTTGCATAGGTTTTTATTTTATCCTGAATGAAAGCTAGCTGATCTTCTACATATAAACCAGAAATCCATAGCTTATTTTCTTCATGATCATAAGTAAACCACTCTTCAAATAATAAAAAGAATACATCAGGAATATTTAAGTCATCCTTTGTCTGGTTAGGAATTTTTTCGATATACCGAATATAATCGTAACTAATAAACCCAAGCGCACCCCCTTGAAAATCAGGTAGCTCCGATTTAGACTCAACAACATATTGATTCATTACTTCTTTTATTGCATGAAGTGGATTCCCTTTGATGAATCTAGTTCCCTGCTCATCTATCACTTCTAAACGATGATATCTACCGATCATTTTTACAACTGGTGAAAAAGCACCAATGCTATACCTTCCACCGCGACCGCTTTCTAATAAAACATAATGTGATTCACCTTCCGCAAGGGATAAAAATTGCTTAAAGAACTGCTCATATGTCAGAGAAATCGTCTTACTATATATCTTGTAATTCTTCAATCAGGTTTCTCTCCTTCAACATTTATCTGTTCTCATCATACAGGATACATAAAGTAAAATACAAAAAAATCACGTATCTATTTACGCAATTTTTTAATACTACTTTTTATATAAAAAAGCAAAAAAGCCCCCTTGAAGGGAGGCATTTTACTTTTTAACTTTTATGCTTATTCTTCATCAAACTGATAAAGAGGTGTGCTTAGGTAGCGTTCTCCGTTACTTGGGATAATTGCTAATACTTTTTTCCCTTTTCCTAACTCTTTCGCTACTTGTAAAGCGGCATAAATAGCCGCACCAGAAGAAATACCGCCTAACACACCTTCTTCCTTCCCTGCACGACGAGCATACTCAAATGCTTGTTCTGTCGAAACTTGAATAATCCCTTCATACACTTCACTATTTAGAATATCTGGAACAAACCCAGCACCGATACCTTGAATTTTATGAGGACCTGGCTTACCGCCTGATAAAACAGGAGAATCAGCAGGCTCTACTGCATAAATTTTGATATCTTTATATTTTTCCTTTAATACTTCCCCAGCACCAGTGATTGTTCCGCCTGTACCAATACCAGCAATAAACGCATCTAAACCTTCGTCACCGAAAGCATCAATTATTTCTGGTCCTGTTGTTAATCTATGTACTTCAGGATTAGAAATATTTTTAAATTGTTGCGGGATAAAATAGCCGTTTTCTTTTGCTAATTCCTCTGCTTTACGAATAGCTCCACCCATACCTTCTGGTCCCGGTGTTAATACTAATTCAGCTCCGTAAGCTTTCAATAATCTCCGGCGTTCCATACTCATTGTTTCTGGCATAACTAAAATCGCACGATAACCTTTTGCTGCAGCGACCATAGCAAGACCAATTCCTGTATTTCCGCTAGTAGGCTCAATAATTGTGCTGCCAGCCTTTAAGTCCCCACTTTTTTCAGCTGCTTCAATCATTGCAAGCGCAATACGGTCTTTTACACTGCTGCCTGGGTTCATGTATTCTAATTTTAAATAAACGTCTGCACTGGACTCATCTTCTACTAAACGGTTTAATTTAACAATAGGTGTTCCACCGATAAGATCGACTACAGAATTTGCGATTTTTGACATTTTCTATCTCCCCTTATTATTCCGAGTATTTTAATTGGTTTTATAATATTAATTTATCAAATAACACCATCATTTGTCAATCAATATGTTTGTATTTTCCGAAAATTAATCATTCAAACATACGCAACGTTATTGTAGAAATTTTCGCAATACCTCATCTATTAAAGGCATCTTTGTCGCTCTCTCCTCCAGCAATATATGTTTTTATCCTACTTTACTATTTATAAAACGACACCGTTCACCATACTACCTTTATAAACATAAAAAAACAGCCTCCAGATATGATTTTTAGCAAACCATTCTTTGAGACTGCCTAATCTTAGTTTCTTACTTTGCTTCTTCTAGCATTTTTTCTAATTCTTCTTTAGCGAATATATATTTCTCATTACAGAAATGACATTCTGCTTCTGCTTGACCATCTGTTTTAATTATATCTTCAATTTCCGCTTGGCCTAAACTGATTATTGCATGAGAAAATCTCTCTTTTGAGCATGTACATGTAAACGAAATGGGCATTTTTTCGATTACTTTTACATTGTCCTGCCCACAAATTTCTTCAAGAAGTTCCTCTGGAGTTAAGCCTTTTTCAATTAATTTAGATATTGGCGGAATTTCACTCAATCGTTTTTCAATCTTCGTAATCGTTTCATCTTGCGCACCAGGCATTAATTGAATAATAAAACCTCCAGCAGCCAAGATACTATTATCTGGATTCACTAATACTCCTACTCCAACAGAAGATGGTACCTGTTCAGAATTAAATAGATAATAAGTAAAATCTTCTCCAAGCTCTCCAGAAACGATTGGAACTTGCCCTGTAAAGTAATCACGCATCCCGATATCTTTTACAACTGACAATGTCCCTTCTGTTCCAACAGCTCTTCTTACATCTAATTTTCCATGCTCATTTAAGTCAAAATGCACTTGAGGGTTGCTAACATATCCACGCACCTCTCCTTTTGCATTACCATCTACCAGAATAAGACCAATTGGTCCACCACCATTGATTTTTACCGTTAATTTTTGATCTCCTTTAAGCATAGCTCCTAGCATCGCTGTTGCTGTTAAAGATCTACCTAAAGCAGCGGAAGCAGTTGGCCAAGTATGGTGTCTTCTTTGACCTTCTCCTACTGTTTCTGTACTTCTTACTGCATACGCACGAACTTCCCCATCAAACGCTAACGCTTTTACTAAATAATCACTCATAATTTACTCCTTTGTCTTCTAGCAATTAATCAACGGATTCATTATTCCGTTAAATAGCTCAAGTATGAACTTCTCTGTTTATTTTAGTGTATCCTTATTTTTTTTATAAATAAGCTGTAATCCCTTTAATGTAAGAAACGGATCAATTTCATCAATAATGTTTGATTCTTTTGCTATAAGATTTGCTAATCCTCCTGTAGCAATGACTTTAGGCTGAACTGCACTTTCTTCTTTCATTCTCTTAACAATCCCTTCAACCTGCCCTACATAGCCGAAAAGAATCCCTGATTGCATGGCAGAAACGGTATTTTTACCAATAACCCCCTCAGGACGTGCGATTTCAATCCTCGGCAGTTTAGCCGCTTTAGAATACAGAGCCTCTGTAGCAATATTAATTCCTGGTGCTATCGCTCCACCCATATATTGCTTTTGCTCATTTATATAGCAGAAAGTTGTAGCTGTACCGAAATCTACCACAATCAACGGACTTCCATATTCATGTATCGCCGCGACTGCGTTGACAATGCGGTCCGCTCCTACTTCCTTAGGATTATCATACTTTATGTTTAAACCTGTTTTCGTTCCTGGACCAACCACTAACGGTTTCAACTGAAAATACTTTTGGCACATTCTTTCCAAAGAAAACATGATAGGAGGAACAACAGATGAAATAACGATCCCAGTAATATCGGAAAAGGTTAAACCAACATGGTCGAATAAAGATTTAATAATCATACCATATTCATCTTCCGTTTTATAACGATTCGTTTCAATTCTCCAATGATGCTTTAATTCTTCCTTATCATATACACCTAATACTATATTTGTATTTCCAATATCAAAGACAAAAATCATTATGGTCACCACTTTTTTATTAATTTCATTCGGTAAAATCCCATTTCATATAGCTCTGCTTACTATATCATCTAAATTCTATAGCCCTGAGAAAGTGCTTTTCTAGAAAAGCACCATACAAAGAACTCACTTTCCTAAAGCCATAAATAAACGGTCTTTTCCAATACTGGACATATCATAACACACAACAGGAAAGAGACAAAGTGTAAAGCAACGGTTGCTTATAAAAGCTATTTTTATATTTTACGATACAGACAAAAAAAGGGTACGCTTTACGCGTACCCTTTCCTAGATGAACAATTACTCGTTTCGGTCATCTTTTTTGTTAATATTTACCTTCACATCATCTGAACCTAAAGTCGTATCAGCTTTAATCGTACGATCAGGTAAGACACCATCTTTGTAAAGGCTATTGATTTGTTCAGCATCCAATGTCTCTATTTCCAGAAGTGTTTCGGCGATTAGGTTCAATTTCTCACGGTTTTCTGTAAGAATTTGTTTCGCTCTTTCATAACACTCTTTAATGATTTTTTGGATTTCTAAATCTATTTCGTATGCAATAGCATCAGAATAGTTTTGTTCATTATTTAAATCTCTACCAAGGAACACTTGGCTTTGTACTTGACCAAACTGCAATGGTCCAAGTTTATCACTCATCCCATATTCTGTCACCATTTTGCGAGCAATGCCTGTAGCTCGTTGGAAATCATTATGTGCTCCAGTACTTACTTCGCCAAATACGATATCCTCCGCAACACGACCACCAAGTAAACCCGTAATCTTATCAAGAAGCTCTTGCTTTGTCATTAAGAAACGATCTTCCTTAGGAAGCATAACAGCATATCCACCAGCTTGACCTCTTGGTACAATTGTTACTTTATGAACCATATCTGCTTCATCTAATACAACACCGATAATCGTATGACCCGCTTCATGGTATGAAACAATATTTCTTTCTTTTTTAGAAACAACACGGCTTTTCTTAGAAGGTCCAGCAATAACACGATCTGTCGCTTCATCCATGTCTTCCATATCAATCTTTTTCTTATCAGATCTTGCTGCAACAAGAGCTGCTTCATTCAGAAGATTTTCTAAATCAGCACCAGAGAACCCTGGAGTACGCTGAGCGATGCTTTTTAAATCTACAGATTCATCTAAAGGCTTGTTACGAGCATGTACACGTAAGACTGCCTCACGACCATTAACATCTGGTCTATCTACAGTAATTTGACGGTCAAAACGACCTGGACGTAACAGGGCAGGGTCTAAAATATCAGGACGGTTTGTAGCAGCAATAATAATAATACCTTCGTTTGCACCGAATCCATCCATTTCAACTAAAAGTTGGTTTAATGTTTGTTCACGTTCATCGTGTCCTCCACCTAAACCAGCACCACGTTGACGACCAACTGCATCTATCTCATCAATAAAGATAATACATGGAGCATTTTTCTTCGCATTTTCAAATAAATCACGAACACGAGAAGCCCCAACCCCAACGAACATTTCTACGAAATCAGAACCACTGATAGAGAAGAAAGGTACACCAGCTTCCCCAGCAACTGCTCTTGCAAGTAATGTTTTACCTGTTCCTGGAGGTCCGTTAAGAAGAACACCTTTTGGAATTCTAGCACCTAGCTCAGCAAATTTACGTGGATCTTTTAAGAATTCCACCACTTCCACTAGCTCTTGCTTTTCTTCATCAGCACCCGCTACATCATTAAAGCGAACTTTTTTCTTTTCTTCATTGTAAAGCTTTGCCTTACTTTTACCAAAGTTCATTACGCGGCCGCCACCGCCACCTTGGGCTTGGTTGAGCAAGAAGAAGAATAAGATAAAAATAATCACAAACGGGATAATTGAAGTAAAGAATGTGATCCATCCACTTGTTTCTTGTGCAGGCTGCACATCGATTTTGGATCCTTCTTTAGCGGCTTTTAGGATCACATCTGCATTTGTTTCATTGTTTGTTACATAAGAGACAAATGTTTCATTTTCCTTATAGCCAGTTAATTTCCCTCGAATTTCAAGAACGCCTCGTTCTGGCTGCTGGGTTATTTCAACAACATCACCATCTTCAAGGTGATTGATCAATTCAGTATATGTTAAATGCTTGGTAGGCTGATTATTTCCATTGAAAAAACTAACCACACCGATAATTACTAAAAATATTAATAAATAAAAAATGGTATTACGAAAAATACGGTTCATCCCTTACCTCCTCCCACGGTAAACAAACTATAGAGTATAGTAACATAGAAAATTAAGTAAATTCAAGGAATTACCCTTTCTAGACTGCAATTCCTTTCCTATATCCTTATTCACTTTCACTTGAGTAAACTTCTGGCTTTAAAACACCAATGTAAGGTAGATTACGGTACTTTTCTGCATAGTCTAATCCATAGCCAACTACGAAAGCGTCTGGTACTATAAATCCTACATAATCTGCTTCAAGATCTGTTTTTCTACCAGTAGGTTTATCAAGAAGAGTCACAATTTTGATTGATTTTGCTTTTCGATAACGGAACAACTCAACAAGATAGCTTAATGTTAGACCACTATCAATAATATCTTCAATAATTAGTATGTCTCTTCCTTCAACTGAAGTATCCAAATCCTTTAATATTTTTACTTCTCCAGAAGAAACAGTAGAGTTACCATAACTTGATACATCCATAAAATCCATTTCCAGGTATGTATCCACTCGTTTTAAAAGATCAGCCATAAAGGGCATAGCTCCTTTTAATACGCCTATTGCCAAAGGAAATTTATCTTGATATTCCTCTGTAAGTTGAAAAGCTAAATCTTTGATTTTTCCTTGTATTTCTTCTTCAGATATCAATATTTTTTCAATATCGTGTTTCATTTCTTGTGTGCCCCCTAGAAGATCATTGCTTTTTATATGTTATTAATAGATTACTACCACTATTCGTATTACTATGAGAATATATCGATTTTTTTAGTCCAGGTATCCAAAGAATATTGCCGTTACTATCCGTAATGATTGGCCAATTCTCTCTTTTCTGGATTGGAATCTTCTCATCGATAAAAATTCGGCTCACTTTTTTCTTTCCATCCATCCCTTTCAAATGAATTCTATCGCCATCTCTTCTAGTACGGATAATAAGAGGAAAGGAAATAGAGGATGAATCCAAAAGAATACAATCGCTTTCTGTATGATAGTCACCGTTTATATATTCTACCTTAATATTGTACCCATTTGGTAATAATAACTCTCCCATTTTAGATATTTCATAATAAAAGGATTTTGTTGGAGAAAAATTAAGCTGAAAATGAAGAGAATGATACGACTTTTTCACTTTCAAACCATTCGGGAGATCAATATTTCCAGAAGAATGAGGACTCTTTAGTAATATCATCATTTGCTCAGTATGTAATGCGGATAATGAAATAGGCATCTCGTCATAGAGATAATTTAATATTAGTTGAATACACCTTCTTTGTAAAGGAATAGCTATTGAAAGAAATCGATTAATATCGACTACTACTTCCTCTTTCCTTTTTTTATTTAATATAAAAGAAAGCTTTTCTTCTGCCTGCTTCATTAAATAGACTTCATCATCTGCTAAATCTTCACTAAATCGCTGAAAATGCCTTGCTGCATGTATGTTTTCTTTTTTTAAAAAGGGGACAACATACTTTCTATATCTATTACGACTATATGTTTCTTTTTCATTGCTTGGATCTCTTCTTGGATTTAGATTATGTATTGTACAATATTCCTCCATATCCTCTCTTTCTAAACATAAAAAGGGGCGAATAATTTGTCCAGTACCAAAAGGACGTATAAAAGGGATACCAGCTCTAGCTTTGCCTGAACTCCCTCTCGTTAATCGCATCAGAATTGTTTCTATTTGATCATCACCATGATGACCTAGTGCTAAATAATCTACGTTATTTTCCCTCATCACTTTTTCATAGAAAGAATACCTACATTCTCTTGCAGCTTTTTGTGAATTCATCCCTGTTTTATTTATAAACTCAGGCAAATTTATTCTTTCCCAAGAAAAAGGGATATTTCTTTCTTCACAGAATAGTTTCACAAATTCAGCCTCTTTAAGCGACTCCTCCCCTCGAAACATATGATCGACATGCCCGGCATACACAGTGATTTTCCATGCTTCTTCCTTTGTCCATAAAAAATGAAGAAGCGCTAAAGAATCAGGTCCACCCGATACTCCAACTAAGATTTTTTTTCCTTCTAGGGTCACATTTTTTCTTTGCAGATAATTCGAAACTTGATCCTCAAACATTCTAATTACTTCCTTATCACTATCACTATTCTAGCAACACTCAGGTTATTACTTTTTCATCCGAGGTTGTAGTTACTATAGTCAAGGATATCACTTTTTTAAAAGTGATACCAAAGACTATTCTCTAAAATTGTTAAAATTCCTCTTTTCAAGTTAATTGACCATATATATACAAAATGTAACAAATGGAAATAAGAATAATGATAAGCATAGATTCAATCCAACCGGCTTTTTTCTTCTTTTTAACCATTTTGCTTCTTGTATTGGAAGTTTGGAGGTTTTGTCCTTTTACTTGTCGAGAAATATTTGCTTGAGATCCAGCTACTACTTTCCTTCTACTTGTGTTACCACCATTCGTTAATTTCAATAAATCAAATCGCATTTCCTTTGCACTTTGGTATTTTCCCGTTAATGCTTTTATAAGAATTCCTTCATAGCGAAGAAGTCCTTTTTTTTGCCGAATCATCGTTTGTAGCTGTTTTATTCCGCCTTCTGTTTTATTAAAGCGCTTTGGATAATATATATTTAGCATAATCATAGCAACTGCAAATAAATCATAGCTCGGCTCTGCCTTTCTGGTTCCCAATCCCCAGTAGCCTCTATCAAAGAACTCTGTAAATTCTTTAATTGCCCTTCCAATAATCGTTGTTCCGCCTACATCAATACATCTAATTTTCGTAGGTGGTCCTGTAATAATCAGATTCTCTGGCTTCAAATCTCCAAAAACCCAGTTGTTTTCATGGAGAACTTGTAAATCTTTTAATAATTGGATCATTAGTACATCAATCCATGAACCTTCCTTATTATGAATAAAGGCGAGTAAATCAGGTCCATTAATGTATTCCATTACATAAAAAGAGATATTCCCCTTATTTGTTACCCAATCATCCACATCTATTAAAGAAGGTCCAAGGCTATAACCTTGGACCTTTGCAAAGGACTTCAATACATTTACTTCGGAAGTTATAGATACGCTATTGTTGCTTAATTTTAAAGCAACTTTTCCTATTCGGGAATCTGCTAAAAAAACAGTGCCATTTGCTCCATAGCCAAGCTCCTTCAAGATGGTATATTGCTTGTTATGCCACTTTCCTTTTACTACCGTACCGCCGTTTATTTTAAATGGACTCTTCGAAGTATTCATCATCACTTGAAATCAAGCTCCTTAATGAGCGCTTATGCTTAAAGTAATAGACTGCTTCTTTTAAAGCTGGACCAGTTGGCGTAATTCCTCCTGTAGATAATTTCGGAAATATACTGGTTAGTGATTCTAAACGAGGAGTCCAATCCATTAATTTCTCGACATCTTTCTTTTTCCCGGGAAATACAAACACTGAATAACGATTCTCGCCAGAACGTGCATTCAAGCTTAGAGATAAATCAAGCAAAGCCTCTTTTACAGTTGGCAGTTTATGCTTCATGCTAGCGCTTGTATCTAGCAATACCAATACTTCAAGTTCAACTGTCTCTCCTAGTTCGTCAACAACCTCCATTACTTCTCCTCGCTTTTCCGGCGGAAGATCCTCCATTGTTTTCGAGGAACCTAATATTTGCTGAAGCTCTTTATTGACTACACCTTGGAGTGTTTGAGTCATTGCTTTTTTCGTAACCATTTGGACAGTCTGACTTAATTGCTGCGCATATACTATTTGGCTGACACCACCTCCAGAAAGTGCGATGCCTTCGATTTCCTTCATCCCCTGCTCGTCAATTGTATCTTGTTCCATTACTCCAATGACATTAACCGTAATTCCTTGTTCATTCGCTAACGCTGCCATCGCAATTGGATCTTCTCCTTTATTAGAACATCCATCTGTAATAAGCAGAACCTGCTTTAACGTACCTGTTTTCATAAATATCTCCCCTCCATCTTCGTGAGTTAGTTCCATTCTCGACGAAAAAGGAAGAATTTATACCCTTTTTAAGAAGGGAAACCGAGGAGAGGTTTCATTTGTTAAAAAGGAGGGAAATAAGTTATCAAATTCAATTTGCTACTTGCTTAAAACCTTTTACCGGAATAGATGCCCACTTCGGAATATTATGATCAATCTTTGCCACTAAAACAGTCATATCATCTTCAATTAACCCTAAACGAGATCGTATAACCTCCTCCATAATTAAGTCTGCTACCTCTTGGGGATTCTCTGTTTTCAGCTCCTTGATTTTTCGCTTCATCCATATTTCAAAGTTTTCTACATGTTTTGGTCCTTCAAAAACACCATCACTCATCATAATTAGCAAATCGCCAGCCTTTAATTGTTCACTAACAACATCTACATCAAATTCTTGGAGAATGCCCATAGGTAAATTGCTTGCCTGAACTTTCATTACTTTTGATCCTCTTTTAATAAAACTTGGGGTAGATCCTATCTTCAAAAATTTAACAGCTGCATTTTGAAGATCAATCATTGCTAAATCTAACGTGGAAAAAATTTCATCTGTTGTTCGTAAAGAAAGGATTGAATTAATCGATTTAATCGCCACTTGTTCTTCAATCCCTGATTGAAGAATTTTTTGCAATAATTGTAGTGTCTCTTCACTTTCTACATGGGCACGCTTTCCATTTCCCATTCCATCGCTTATTGCCATGGCATATTTCCCCAAACCTAGTTCAATCGTTGAATAGCTATCACCTGATATAAATCCCCCATCCTTTGCTGCATGTGCAACGCCAGTTTCTACCGTATAAGCTTTGGCTGATCGGAATGTTGCATGACTATAATCATTGGAATACTCAGCAACCTCCTCCTTATTTACAATAATTGTTTCCCCAAGAATATCAGATAACATCGGTGCAATCAGTTTCTCACATTCACCATAACCAGTGCTGTAAGGGATGGTTATATCGATATCTACGTTCCCCTGTTCTAGACTATATATCTCTACATTTTCAATATGAATGCCAAATTCTTGAATAGCTTCTAATATTAGTTCTTCCTGCTTATAATGATTTTCCCTTTCCCTTTGAATTTCTTTGGCAAAATCACCCATAACCTCTGATACACCAAGTAATTGATCTGCAACTAGTTTTCTGCTTTCCTGTACCTGTTTTTTTAATTTTTGGTTGGCCTGGTACAGTGCCAGTTCCTGATGAATAGCATCCTTAACCTTTTTCGATCTCGTACAATGTTTATCCCAATCCCTCGAAAGATTGGGGGAAATATTTCCGCCTGAATCTGCCATTTCTGTCATAATGTCTTTCATATAATCATAGGTTGTATTAAAGTTGCGAGCCCAGCAATATTCCTTTCGAAAACATGTCTGACATGTTTTTTCCGTCACATTACTTAAAAAGTAGTCTAACTCATTATCTTCCTCCTCCACCATCTCACTAATGTTGGGAGACGAAAAACTATTGGAGAGAGCCTGAAAAACATTAGAAAATTGAGAAACTCTTTGGGCAGTTACATCTCTCATTTTTCTCATATATTGCTGTTGTTCTTGGGAATATTCTGTTGTTCCTGGTATGTGCTTTGCAATGCGAGAGGTTAAACTTCTTGGTGTGAGAAGGAATAGAAAAACAGCTATTGTTGTTTCCATTAATGAAACAGATAATACGCCTCCATCTTCTCCGTACATTCCAATAAGAAGAGTAGCAATAAATAATCCCAATGCCACGCCAATTTTCTTCCCTTCTTTCAGTAATCCACCTAGAAGACCAGAAAATGCGAGCAAACTCATATGATAGAAACTTGAAATACTCGCCAGGCTAAAAATTAACCCTGTTACCACACCAACTGTAGAGCCAATCGTTGCCCCTGCAATAAAGGAAAATACTAATACTAAGTAACGTGACATAATATGTTCAATGGATAAGCCATAGACCGCCCATCCTATTGTTCCAGTCATAATAGAAGCTAGCATGATAATCAGACAAACAATTTCCTCTGTTTTAAGTGCTTGTCTCCTTTTATTTACGGTGAGTAATGGTAAGCTTTGTAAGAAGATTAATGTAAGAATATAACCAAGACTTCCTTCTACTAACGATAACATTCCTCCATACCATGTAAAACCGTTTGTTAATAGATATACTTTTACTAAGCTACCAAGAAAGACAAGACCAAAAACAAATACTGGTACGAGTTGTTGTTCTTTACTTTTCCAGTTCAAAATAATCTTATAGCTTATCAAGAATAAGAAAGACAAGACAAAATTAGTAGCCGCCTCCGTTATTCCTAAAGTAGCCGCACCAGCAATTAAACCAATGAGGGCAAGTGGGGCTTTATCTTTCCTTGATAAATACACCGCTGCAAAAAATGGAAGAGCAAAAGGAGTAAGCTGTCCTAATATTAAGGCTCGTCCAAGCAAGAAACCAATGATTAAAAGCAAATAGCCTTTTACTAAAAAAAAATTCTCCAATTTTGAATTAAATTTATGAAGAATTGAGCTGAAGCTTTCCCGTGACTTCCCAAAATCAACCTCACCAATCGGATCGATTATATCCCTTTCTACTTTTTCCATACACTCCACTCCCTATCAAGTATCGTTGCTCCACATTATAGAAGGTAGCTATTTAAAAGTTTGTCAAAATAACGAAGCAGTTCCAGCTTTTCGCTCGACTTCTTTCCTTCATTTTTTTAAGGAGCTACAAAATTCGATACATTCCTTTTTGCCCGTTATTTGGAAAACTTTTATAGAAAAGAGGCTATTCCATCATAAAAAAAGTGGTTTTAACTGAAGTACGTTTGGAGAAATAAGACCTTTTCATCTGCCTACTTTTTTGTATTTATTGCTTATTTTTGTCAATTCATGCAATATGTTTTTTTAGTTATCCATCGATAATAGTGGTTCCTACAGCTTTACATTTTATATACGTATGTAAAAAGATTTAAATACAGCCATACAATAAAATATAAATTTGCCAACAAATAAAGAAATGAATAAAACCTATTGACATTACATTTATTTATTTGTATTATATTAATTGTCTTGTTAATATTATGGCGGTGTAGCTCAGCTGGCTAGAGCGTACGGTTCATACCCGTGAGGTCGGGGGTTCGATCCCCTCCGCCGCTATCTAAAAAACCACGTAAATTTTTACGTGTTTTTTTTTATGTCTTTTTCTATTACAGCTGATCTCCAACCTATATTCTTCCTCTTCTTCCAAACAAGAAATGAAAGTCTTACTGAAGTTTATCAGTGGAAATAAACCATTTTTATCAAAAACACAAAAAAGCAAGCCTTAATAGGCTTGCTTAAGCTATGGGAATATATAAACGATAAACCCTGCTATCTATTGGTTATTCAGCAGCAAGTTACCCGCGTCTCGCGCCTCTTCCCCCGCGTTTCGACTCAGTATTTCTTTTCAGAGAAGCTAATCGATCTTCACTGTCTTTTAAGAAACGAGCCATTTTCGATTCGAAATTCTCTTTAGGAGCACGATTTTCATTTGATTTTGCATTACGTGACCTTTGAGAATTCCCACCGGAATAGCCGCCTCTTGATTCTCTTCTTTCTCCGCGTTCGTATTGTGGTCTCTCTGGTCTTTCTGGTCTATCCTTCGCCTTTTTAATGGATAGTCCAATTTTGCCATCTTTCTCGACATTAATAACTTTAACTTCTACTTCATCGCCTACTTTTAGGTGTTCATTAATGTCCTTAACATAATTGTCTGCGACCTCACTAATATGAACAAGACCTGTTGCGCCTTCTGGGAGCTCAACAAACGCACCAAAATTAGTAATTCCTGTTACCTTTCCTTGTAACTTGCTGCCTACTTCGATTGACATAAAAAAGTTTTGCCTCCTTAAGGATATAAAAAATCGTACTTATTTATATTATACAGAATGGAAAAAAAGGGTGTCAATATTACAGCCGACCTTATTATTTTCCAGTAACGTTTTTTGCATCTTTTTCTGGGATATTAAAAATAATTTCCCCTTCTTGTGATAGTAATAAATCTTTTCTAGCTAATTTAGCTAAATACTCTTCGTCATTTAATTTAGCAATTTGATCTTTTAATTCCGCTTCCTGCTTTTCTAGCGCTACAAGTTGTCCATCTAAGTCCTCTTTCTCTGCTCTTTTCTCGTTTAAAGTGGAGCTTTGTGATATGAGTGTGGAAATCATGATAAAGCCAATAACAGCAGCACATACGAAGAATGTTGTCAGCCTGCGCATCAATAACTTTTTCTTTCTGGCTCCACTGAGACTATCCGCTTGATGCTTTAAATTATATTCTGTTGGGAATGTTGTAATATCTGGTTTTCTTATGGCACTCATAGAGGCTCCTCCTTTCATTATTTTTTTCTATTAGCTACCCATTCTTTCAAATATTTCTTTATTTTAAAGTAATATCCTGCCAATTTACTAGAAATTCTCTCGACGAATAATTTAACCTTTTTCGGCACAATTAGCCATAATAGGGATAAAAGCCATTCAATTGGTTTAAATAGTATCTTTATGATAAATCTTAATACCCTAATTATACCACTGACAAGTGCCATAAGTCCCTTACCTAAAGTAATTATTATCGACAAGAGCAATTGCAAGATAGATTTAATTGGCTTATATACAATATTCATAAACAATTTAATAAAAAAACGATAAGAATGGATGCAAAAAGAAATAATTGCTTTTAATAATCGAAGATATAGAGCTTGAAATAAACTTTTGTACATGGCGAATCCTAGCAGCAAAGCTAAAACCAAATAAATGCGGACCTCTCCTTTGTTTACTAGGAAAAGCACATAAAACATAAGAAGGGCTTGCAAAATCCAAAAAAGGATATCATGGATAAAAACAATACTTCGTTTCCTTATCGGCCTTTTCAAAAAGTACTGATATGTATCTAAGCTTATGCCAAAGAATAGACCCATGCTAACCATAGCTAGCATGGTCATAAATTGTGTAGATAACGTCATCGGAATATCTTGCTAAAGAATCCCTTAGCCTTATCTCCACTTTGTTCGTCTACATATACTAAATCAAACACTTTTCCTTTAATGGAGACGATACCCTTTTCCACATCGAGATTTTTCATTTGAAGATTTTGACCACGAATGGATAAAAAGCCCATTACTGTTTCTAAAATGAACTCTTCGTTGTCAAAGCTCTCCACCTGCTTTACTCCTGTAATATCTAATAACTTTCTCCCTCTCATAATTACATCATGTTCTACTACATTACTTTTAGTCGTGTTAGAATCATAATATTGGCTCATCTTTATCCCTCACAATCACTTAGTACAATCTCTACTTGTACAAATATATGTGAAGAAAAATTATTTTAGAACAAGCCTTCAAAAGGAAGATAGTCGAAACAACTCTACCTTGTTTTATTACCAATAATACAGCTAATTAAACTTATGAAATGGTCTCTTCTTTCATTATTTTATACATATTTGCTGCATCTTCTTTTTTCGTAGATTCCTGTAGCATTTCCACTTTTGCTGTTACTAGCTTTTGCCCAAAACGCACCTGAAGCTCATCTCCTACCTTCACATTAGTGCTCGCTTTTGCCTGCAGCCCGTTTACTAAAATTCGTCCCTGATCCGCTACCTCTTTCGCTAACGTTCTTCGTTTAATTAAGCGTGAAATTTTCAAGAATTTATCTAGTCGCATCTTAACCGCTCCTTCTTATCGTTGTTTTTTCTTTGCTTCCTTCCAATACCCATCTAATTCCTCTAAGCTCATTTGACTCCATTCCATTCCAGACGCCTTCACCCTCTCTTCTATATAAGAAAAACGCTGAATAAATTTCTTGTTTGTCTGCAAGATAGCAAGCTCAGGATTAACCTTATAAAATCTAGCGATATTTACTAGCGAGAACAAAACATCGCCAAATTCACTTTCTATCCTTTCTTCATTACTTGCCTCTTTTATTTCCTTATCAAACTCTAGAATCTCTTCTTTTACCTTTTCCCAAGCTCCATCTGCATCCGGCCAATCAAAGCCAACCTTTGCCGCTTTTTTCTGTAATTCGTGGGCTTGCATTAAATGTGGTAATGCCTGATTAATTCCATCTAACACAGAATCCTTTTCTTTCTTTGCTTCCTTTTTCTTTGCATTTTGCCAATGCTTCATCACATCATCGACAGATTCCGCCTGTTCCTCTCCAAATACATGAGGATGCCTGCGAATCATCTTATCGGATATTCCCTCGATTACATCATCAATAGAAAAGTAGCCCTCATCTTCTCCTATTTGACCGTGAAGCATCACTTGCAATAACACGTCACCAAGCTCTTCGATAATATGATCAATATCTCCTTCATTAATGGCCTCAATTAATTCATAACTTTCTTCTAGTAGATACTTACGCAAGCTTTCATGTGTTTGTTTTTTATCCCACGGACAGCCGTTCGGTCCACGAAGCTCCGCTATAATACGTCGTAGCTGAGAAAACTCTTTACGTAATAGCTTTTCCTCCCGAACAGGCGGCACATAGACACTCGTTAGGTTATTTAAGTCCATCTCTCTATCTAACTCATGTAGCTCCATTTCTTTTATGCATTCCAAACTGCTTCCTGCTGCAGTTACAATTTTAATAGGATAGTCATATGGCAGTATATCCATTAGCGTCAGCTTCACTTCAGATGCAGAAAAGACATCATATACTTGGCCAATTATTAAATGATTTCTAAGCTGAATGCTTGAGCGATCAAGGTCTGTTCCATCCAATAATTGAAAGCCCTCAATTGGATCGATTCGCAATGCCTGAAAAATGCTGTCTAAAAAGCTTTGGCCACCGGCTATTTCAATAGAGACCACTCCTTCTCTATCTTTTTCTATTAATAATTGAACCGTTTTTTCCGCAACAAGTGGATGACCTGGAACTGCATATACAACGTCTGTCTCTTTAGCTTTTTCTATTAGAAATGCAACGATTTCTTTATATACTGCTTCAAATTGATCATGTTTCTCATAAATAGAATCAAATGAATAAAACATGACACCTTCCTGTTCAAGGGTTGATATTACCGGGTGATCCTTCGTCCGTACATATACCGCTTTATTCTCATCCATTAAGCTTCGGTAGACACCCAATGGCAGTTGATTTATATCCCCTGCACCCAATCCAATAATCTTTATTTGCTTCATTTAGTTCCCTTCCTTCTTTTCGGTAAAAACCAAATTAGTTTACTTCCTAACGGCAATAGAAGTAATTCCTTCTCTTTAAAAACATTTCCTCGCAAAACAAGAAACACATACACGATGCCGCCTATCATAACACCAGATAATGCTTGTATAGCACTTTTTATGCGATTATTCTCTATAAATTCAAGCAACAACGAGGAAAGAGGTATATATCCTTTTAGAACAAGTAACATTACGAAACTCGCCCCAATAATGATTGCTATCTGCTTTAGATCAATAATTGGCTCCTTGACTATTCTTCTCAATTTTACCACCATTAAAAGTAAAATAATAAATAATATAATGAGCGATGCATAAGCTGCACCTGCAATCCCATAAGAAGAAACAAGGCAGATATTAAGAACATACTTCCCTATAAAACCAAATATAATCAAAATGGCCGGATAGAAAGAATGACCTAACCCTTGAAGAATGGACATTACCGTAACAATAATGGCATTAAAGAAGATAATAAAAAACAAAATGGCAAGGACATGAGACCCAGCATCATTTTCAAAAAGCATCCTGTTTGTCTCATTAATAATCCCGATCAAACCTACAGTAGCACCGAGGCCGATAAAATAACTGACTAAAAGAGAGAAATGAATATTCTCCATTAGATCTTTTTTACTTTCCTTTTGCCGATTCTTTGTAATAAGCGGGACAATACTTAAAGCCATGGATGTGGATATAATACTTCCAATTTGTATGAGCGGCTGCCCTCTATCATAAATACCTTTCATGACTTTAGCCGTTTCATCCGCGACTCCATTTTCGATTAATAAGGCATATAAGTTCAAAGAATCTGCAAGCTGCAATAATATTAATAGCATACTACTAATCGAAATCGTGATTCCCTCAAATATTACTCTTTTAGATAGAAGACGATTTTCCTTGTGAAAAAGGGCGGAAACTCGGAATAGAGAAAAAGATTTTTTTCGATAAAAATAGATTAGTACTAGCAGGGAAAGTAAGCCTCCTATGACAGAACCAAACATAGCCCCAGAACCAATCGCATACAAGGAATATCTTTTATAGGAAAAAAAGACAGCAACAAATAAGATAATCCCAACTCTAAGCAGTTGTTCACTCACCTGTGATACTGCTGTCGGAATCATATTGCCCTCCCCTTGAAAGATTCCTCGCAAAATAGCTGTCAATGGAGAAAAAAGAAATGCAAAAGAAATCACCTTCAACAAAGATGCTAAATAGGGATCTCCCATCCAAGTAGCCAGTCTTCCGGCATTGAAAAACAAAATAAGAAAAGCAGCAATCCCTATGGGAAAAAACAAGTAAAAAGAGGAACTCACAAGTCTATTTATACCCGATTGGTTCCCCTCTACTTTCATTTCCATATACAATTTTGATAGGACTACTGGAAAACCATATGTAGATAAAGCAATAATTACCCCGTAAAAAGGATAAACCTGCTGATAAATATAAAATCCTTTATCACCGACAATATTTTGAAACGGTATTCGATATACAGCGCTTAGTACTTTAGTTATTAAGGCAGCTAACATCAGAATAAAAGCGCCTTTAAACCAGACATTTGATTGCGAAGTCTTCACATGTCTAGCTCCTTCCATAATTACTTCGCCTTGTATTATAGCATAGTTGGAAGGAAGATGCCTGCTTACATCCATATCCTTCCTTTCTACCTACTAATAATTAAGAAACACTGTCAACAAGCCGTTTTCCAATTATTTGTTTATACAGACCTGGAAAGAAGCGCTCTTAATGTCCCTCTATATAAAGCTTAAAAGGAGGATAAGCAGCAAAGGAATAAATAGTAATAAATATCCAATTGGATTTGCAAAGTTTATTGTCCAACCAATTCCAAATCTCTTTTCAACAAAAATAGAAGGATCATTTTTATTAAAGTAAAACAAGCCACCCTTCCAATGGTTATCAGCATCAAAAGTGGAAATTTCCTGCGTTTCTTGCTCTTTTCCATCTAATTCCCGATTTAACCGCTCTACCTTAAACGTAAATACAATGGTACAAATTAATAGGACTACTGTAAGGAGGAGAGGAATAATAACTATCATGTAATCACTGAAAATATTATTGTATAACGTTGTTAATTGTAAAAGAATGAACAGAACAGTTATGGTAATGGATATAAGAAGATTAAGCCAGCTTGAATATTTACGATACTTTAGCTGTCTTCGCTTGGATGCTTGTTTATTATTAGCAATTATTTTGATCCCTGATCTCTTTGTCGCTATATTAATACCTAAAAACATGAATTGCATTGTTAGCAAAACGAGAAGCAATGACACAGAAGAGATAGGTGTCTTTGTCGTAAATCGATCAGCTTTACCATCAGCTCCCCAGTGCACAGGTATCTCTGTCGGCAACACATCATATTGAGTTGCAGTAAAAAGAAGGAATCCTACCGTAATAATCATCGGAATTAGAAACACATACCACGGAAGCATTTCATCCTTTTGTCTAATCCCAAGCTCTGTTACACTTACTACTTTTAACTGTTCTTCCCATTTATTTTCACCTTTCAATTCAAGCATTTTCCCATGAAAATAGAAATAAAGGCTAAAGCTCCAAAATAAAGTTCCAAACAAAAGAAACGTTCCAACAATCGCTACTTGATTGGCTTGGGGACTATTGGTTGCTTGCCAAATGCAATAAGCAAGAAGAAGAAGAAGAGCAGGTACCACAATTAAAAGAGAATATCTTTTTTTATATACAGAAATTTGTGGATGCTTTATTTGTGTACTTGGAATGGAAACCCCAAATACGATTGTTTTTCTTATTAGAAAAGGGATAGCTGCCTCAAGCATGACTGTTAACAACATCATCATAATAAATATAAGTGCTTCCATTACTATTCCTCCTTCAAGTTTTGAATAATTGATTTTGCTATGCTTAATATGTCTTCCTCATTCATCCCTAGCACTAATGCTTCCACTATAGTCGGCTTTAAATTATCTGATGTTCTGTTTTTCTCTTCTTCAGATAGCTTTCGATTAGCGGTTCGGATAACTGCACCAGATTTAGGAATAATTTGAATTAGTCCCTTTTTCTCTAATTCGTGATAGCTTTTATTTACAGTATGCATATTTACGCCTAAATCAGCTGCCAATGAACGAACAGAAGGCAATACATCTCCATCCTGTATATCTTTTCTTATTACCCCTATCATAATTTGCATCGAAAGCTGTTCGTAAATCGGCATTTCTAAATCAGGATTAATTTGAATATACATAATCATCCACCTTAAACTGTTATATACTTATTATAACAATGTTGTTCTAGTTTGAATAGAACAATATTCATTTTCCAAATAAAAAATGAAGTTCCTATTATTTATGTAAGTACAAAAAAAGTCGACAACTCCAATTCCTGAGTTTGTCGACGGTTTAAACAATATATGGATTAGTAAAAGAAAACGTTATGCAAGCATGATTATGATTCCATTTGGCGAGCTAAAAATCCTGCCGCAGTCTCTACAGCCTTTTTCTCTACATCACCAAGGGAGTCTTCTTTTGAAAAGATGACAACCGCTCCAATTGGATCTCCATTTGCAATGATTGGACCAATTGTATAAGCAGAAATAGTTTCGGTAGTACCATCCACTAAGGAAACTTGATCTTGTTGATTCATAAGAATAGTTCCTCTATCTTCCATTGCCTTTTCCACTATATTACTAATATTTTTATTTAAATAGTCCTTCTTCGATCCACCCGAAACGGCAATGTAAGAGTCTCTGTCACAAATCAATACAGCACTTCCTAAACTGTCATAAAGAGCTTCTGCATACTCTTTAGCAAAATCACTTAACTCACTAATCGGTGAATATTTCTTTAAAATTACTTCTCCATCTCGATCAACAAAAATCTCTAATGGATCACCTTCACGAATTCGTAATGTTCTTCTGATTTCTTTTGGGATAACGACACGACCCAAATCATCGATTCGACGCACAATTCCAGTTGCTTTCATTCCGTGTTGCCTCACTTTCATCAGATGATTTTTAAAATTGGTGAGTGCATTCTCACTATACATGAAATGTTCACCATATTTAAACATAGTATCTTTCATATGGTAAGTTCTATACATTAATCATGCAAAATTTTCTCTAGGTAGCTTTATTTTCCTTGGTGAATATTTCACCTAACAAAAACATTTACCATATTTTTAACAAGCGGGAATATTATATCCCAAATTTGGGTATAACCATTTATTTATTCCGGTACTTAACTTAGATATCATTTAATGAGAACTTTTTATCCTTTATCTATATTTGTGTATACCCTTGTCCCCCCTTATTAAACATTCGTTTTCCACAATTTTCTTCATAACTTTGGGTATTAAAGAGGTTTGGACATAAGTATTCCAGCCAAACAAAAAAGCCAAACAATCCACACGTAAATATGGGTTGTTTGGCTTTTATTCACATTTTTATTCGTCATCTACATTTACTTAGTAACTTCCTCTGGTTCTTTTTTAAAGGTACTCAATGCTTCTATCATTTCTTGACACACCTTAAGCCATTTGTCCTTCTCTACACCCTTTACATGGAAGATCATCTTTAGTTTTCTTCCTTCCATGCCAAGACCAATCATTTTGCCATATTTAGAACTTTTCTCAAATATTTTTTGACCATCCATGCGGTCACTACCTTGTTCTGATAAGAGAATCAGCACTTCTTCCTTTGTTTGTTTAATTAATTCTACTCCAGCTTGCTTCCCATAAATCTTCATTTCTGTAATCCTGAAAAGATTAGAAACTTCCTCTGGATAGTCTCCAAAACGGTCTGTTAATTCTTCTCTTAGTTCTTCCATATCATCTAAAGTTGCAACGCCTCTAAATCTTTTATACATTTCAATCTTTTGCTGTCCGTCGCTTATATAGAACTCAGGAATATAGGCATCAATATCTAAATCAATTTCGATTGTTCGTTTTTGTTCTTCATCTATGGTGCCTCTTCTCTCTTCAATCGCCTCTTTCAGCATCTGAGAGTATAAATCAAATCCGACAGAATCAATAAATCCATGCTGCTGAGCACCTAGGAGATTTCCAGCCCCACGAATCGTTAAATCCCGCATGGCAATTTTAAAACCAGACCCTAACTCTGTAAACTCTTTAATTGCCTGCAGCCTTTTTTCCGCTACCTCTGTTAAGACCTTATCCTTCTTATACGTAAAGTAAGCATAGGCTACTCGATTAGAACGACCTACTCTTCCCCGTAATTGATAGAGCTGCGATAGCCCCATGCGATCTGCGTCTTGGACAATCAATGTATTTACATTCGGAATATCTACCCCTGTTTCAATAATGGTTGTACTTACTAAAACATCGTATTCTCCTTCTAAAAATCCAAGCATTACTGATTCTAATTCATTTTCCGTCATTTTACCGTGTGCATATGTTACTCTTGCATCAGGGACTAACATGGATATCTCTTCCGCTTTTCTTTCAATATCTTCTACACGATTGTATAGAAAATATATTTGCCCATTTCTTGCTAGCTCTCTTTCAATCGCTTCTCTTACAAGTCCACCATTATACTCCATTACATAGGTTTGAATAGGAAATCTATTTTCAGGAGGTGTTTCGATGACAGATAAATCTCGTACACCTAACATCGACATATGGAGTGTTCTTGGAATTGGGGTTGCTGTTAATGTCAACACATCAACATTTGTTTTTAACTGTTTAATTTTCTCCTTATGCGTTACCCCAAATCGCTGTTCTTCATCAATAATTAACAAACCTAAATCTCGATAGGAAATATCCTTAGAAAGAATCCGATGTGTTCCTACAACAATATCAATAGTTCCCGCTTTTAGCCCTTTTATTGTATCGTTTTGCTGTTTTCTCGTCCGGAATCTACTTAATAAACCTATTTCAATCGGATAATCTTGAAAACGCTCTCTCAACGTTTCATAATGCTGTTGAGCTAAGATTGTCGTTGGCACTAAGAAAGCAACTTGTTTTCCATCAGCTATCGCTTTAAAAGCTGCACGAATAGCAACCTCTGTTTTCCCATAACCAACATCTCCGCAAAGAAGGCGATCCATCGGTCTTTCTCTTTCCATATCCTTTTTAATTTCATGAATGGAGCGCAACTGATCCTCTGTTTCCTGATAAGCAAATGCTGCTTCAAATTCCCGCTGCATTTCTCCATCTGGAGAGAACCCATAGCCAACAGATGCCTCTCTTTCTGCATATAGCTTTATAAGATCATCGGCTATATCTTGAACAGAAGACTCTACCTTTTTCTTCACACGCTTCCAATCATTGCCGCCTAATTTATATATTTTCGGTTCTTTACTCTCTGACCCTACGTATTTTTGAACTAAGTCAATTTGTTCAACAGGAACATATAGCTTATCATTTCCTTGATATCGTAAATGTAAATAATCCTTGTGAACACCATTTATTTGAAGTGTTTCAATTCCAAGATATTTACCAATTCCATGGTTAACATGAACAACATAATCTCCAACATTTAATTCCGAATAGCTTTTTATTCTTTCCGCGTTTGATAGCTTTTGTCTTCTTTTAGAGATTTTTTTTGTTTTTGTTTTAAATAATTCCTCTTCTGTTATTACAGCTAGCTTTAAAATAGGAAGTTCAAATCCTGATTGCAGATGCCCTTCTACTAGTTGGATTTTCCCTTCAGCAATCTTCTTGGCATTCTTTTGAATCATTACTTCCATATCATAATCCCGTAGAACTTGATCTAGCTTTTCTATACGTTCCCCACTATTACCAAGCAATAAAACGGTGTAATGATTCTTTTTCCATCTTTCTATTTCTGTTTTTAACACATTCATTTGACCATGAAAATTTTGCATTTGTTTACAAGAAACATTGATTATATTCTGCGGATTAGTATTTGGCACATGGCGTAAGAACAAAGATAGATAGACAATTGGCTGTTTTGCTTGATGTAAAAGATGGCTTATACTTTGGGATAAGGTTAATCCATGAATGATTGCTCCCTCGCCTAATAAGCTCGTATACCAATCAGCCTCTTCCTTCTCTAGCGTGTCGTTCATTTCTTGCACTCTACTAATTTCATCAATAATTAAAAAGCCGTTTGTCGGTAAATAGTCTATTAAACTTACATGTTCCCCATAAAGAATGGATAAGTATTTATATAATTGTTCTGGCTTTTGTCCATTTCTTAACTGTTCTATTTCTCTGCCTATGTTTTGCGCAAGTAACGTTTTCGTCGCTTCATCTTTTATCTTTTTTAAACTTTGAGCTAGGCCCTTTTCCAGCTTGCTTAATAGTTCATCGACTGCTTTTTCATCATAAAGAATTTCTGTAGCCGGCCCAATGCTAACCACTTCTTTCTTTTCTTTCGAGCGTTGATCCTCAAGTGAGAAAGCCCTGATGGAATCAATTTCCGTATCAAATAATTCAATGCGAAGAGGATCTTCTTCTGTCAATGGATAGATATCTAATATTCCACCACGCACACTAAATTCTCCAGGTGAAGAAACCATTTCTGCTCGCACATATCCCATATGAACAAGCCTTAATAAAAATGCCTCTAAATCCAAATCCTGCCCTATCTCAAGCTTTAATTGCGCTTCCTTCCATAGCTTTTTTGGAGGCAGCAACTTTCTTAGCCCGGCTACTGGAACAATCATGATTCCTGATTTTTTCTTAGCCCAATAGTTCAATACTTCAATACGCTGTGCCTTAAGCTCTGGACTCGCAATACTAATCTCAGCAGCAATTAATTCATTCGCTGGATAAAGGAAGACTTCCTTTTCATCCACAATATTTGTAATATCATCATATAGCTTTTGTGCTTGCAATAAATTATGTGTCACTATTAATAAAGGTTTCTTCGTTTTTTCGTAAATAGAAGTCATATATAAAGTACGTGCTGAATTGGAAAGACCTGAAACTAATTGCTCATGCAATCCAGCCTCTAATCCAGAAATGACATTTTGTATATCTTCTTGCTGTTTAAATAACTCTTTTAGCCCTAACAAAAAATTTTCCCTCCCATTTAAAAGCAAAGGCACCATAATAAGTGGTGCAGAGCTAGTTTGTTTATACATTTTAGTAAAGTGACATAGCACTAGCTATCTAGCCCTTTTTTAAGATAAGCACTTAACCTATAATCTGTTCCTATCTTATATAAATATTTATAATTGCCATCTATTTAGTTCTTATAAAGACATCATCTATATGTTTCTTTTGAAAAAGCTGTTTTCTAAAAGATTGTTACTTTCTCAATATGATAAATAAACAATTAGAGATACTGAGCAGCCTGAGAAGCTGCGTGAAAGTCCAAGCTCCCACACGCAGTAGCCTGAGAAGACTTGACCCTCTCCTAAAAGCGGCTTTGTTAAAATGTGGAGAAAATACTCCTTTATGTTGTTATATACGAGATATCTTGCCTATATTCCTGCTACAAAAGAAAACATGTATATAGACAACGGAAAAATGCTTTGGATTAGTCCAAAGCTTTTTTCCTAATTAAAAACAGTATCTTTTTAAACAGTCTATTAATGAATCAAATAATCATTTTCATAGTAACCAGGATTTTTAGACAATGATTCTTGACAATCCTCACAAATTGATTTTACCTCAATATCTCCTGTTTGATGATATTGAATCATTTCTGAACGATCTTCATCTGTTAAATGATTGAATCCTAAGCGATTTGCTTCTACTGCTCCTGTATCAAGTGAACCTATATGCACACCACAATGTCTGCAATGATAATGTATAGCCATTCCAAGGCCTCCTTACTAGCACATTATAATAATGCTAGTATTAACCTATTCGTAGCTAAATATAACCGAATAAACAGGAATGGAACAATATCTTACTGGATATTATATTTATTCATTACTTGCAAAAAAGGTTCCTCAGCCCATTGTGCACATGCGTCCGCGCATTTTCTGATCGTTCCCTCTAATATGTCCATTTCTTCTTTTGTAAATTTTCCAAGGACATAATCAACAACCTTCATACCATTTTTAGGACGATCAATTCCAACTCTTATACGATTAAATTTTTCTGTCCCAACATGAAGAATCGTAGACTTGATCCCATTATGTCCACCAGAGCTTCCCTTTTGACGAAGTCTAATTTTCCCAACAGGTAAGTCTAAATCATCATAAATGACTACTAAATCCTCTGGCTCAAGATTATAGTAATCCATAATCGGACGAATTGATTCTCCTGAGAGATTCATATATGTAAGCGGCTTTAGTAAAATTATTTTTTCGCCCCCAATATTCCCTATTCCAAAATTCCCTTTGAATTTCGCTTTATCTAATGGAATATTGTAATGGTTGGATAAAAAATCTATTACTTCAAAACCTATATTATGTCTTGTTCTATCATATTGCTTCCCTGGATTCCCAAGGCCCACGATTAATTTCATGACAATCCCCCTGATTTATTAATCACTATGTAAGCTATATATGAAAAAGGTTTGGCCAATAGAAACACTTACCGGTCAAACCTTTTTTTGCTAGCCTTCTTTAGAAATGTACTTTCTAAACGTACAGGGAGAATTCATTTGTAGGAATTGCATTACTCTTCTTTTGTATCCGGCTCCGTTTCTCTGCCTTCTACATTATCAGGCATTCCTTCTTCTTGTTGTTCTCCTGTACTAATCTCTTCTTCCTGTCTTGGAGCAAGAATTGATGCGATTACTTCTTCTTGTTCATGGTCTATTTCTATTTTATCATAACCCTTAACATCTCCGACAGTAATCGTATCTCCAACTTGGAGTTCTGTTACATCAATATCAATACTAGTCGGTATGTCATTAGGTCTTGCTGTTACTGTTACTTCATGTAATGCCTGCTGCATAACGCCGCCATCTTTCACTCCAGCTGCTTCTCCCACTAAGGAAACTCTCACTGGTGCACTGATAGCTTTTGATAAATCAACTGCCAAGAAGTCCACATGCAGTACTGCTCGCTTTATTGGATCGGAATCATATTCATTTAAAACGACATTATAGGTTTCCCCGTCGATATCCAGCGAAATAACACCATTTCTTCCAACCTCACGAATCGTTTTTAAGAAATTTGCCTCACTTAAGGAAATCGACGTATTTTCTACTTTTGATCCATACACAATTCCTGGGATTTCTCCCTCATTTCTTAATTTCGTTAAGCTTGAATGCTTGTCTGTCATACGTTTTTTTGCTTGTAAAGTTGTCGTCATTATTTCACCTTCCATTATTTATTCAATGAACACTCTTATATAAAAAATGCCCTAAATGGAAGAAATTTAAACATAGAGAATTTTGCTTCTCTATTAAATAGAGTACGACAATACTAATAGTCGCCTGCCAAAAGGCAAGCGACTAATCAGAAAGTTTTGCTTTTAAATCTATCAATCAAATAAGAAACTTACAGACTGATCTTGATGTACACGTAAAATAGCCTCACCTAGTAAATCAGCAACTGATAATTGGATGACATTCGCAGAAAGTTTCTTGTCTCCAAGTTCAATAGAGTTTGTTACAACCAGCTCTTTAATTTTGGAATTATTGATTCTATCCATTGCAGGTCCTGATAATACGGGATGTGTACAGCATGCATAGACTTCTTTAGCGCCATTTTCAGCAAGAGCATTAGCACCGAGTGTGATGGTACCAGCTGTATCAATAATATCATCGATAAGAATGGCAATTTTCCCTTCTATATTACCAACAATATTCATTACTTCCGCAACATTTGGTTTTGGTCTTCTTTTATCAATAATAGCAATTGGTGCTTTTAATCGTTCTGCAAGCTTTCTTGCTCTCGTAACACCACCGTGATCTGGTGATACAATAACAAGTTCTCCATCAAATTCACGCTGACTGAAATAGTTGCCTAGGATTGGTACACCCATTAAGTGATCAATCGGAATATCGAAGAATCCTTGAATTTGCGGGGCATGCAAGTCTAATGTAATAACACGGGTTGCTCCAGCAGTTTCTAGTAAATTTGCTACTAATTTTGCTGTAATTGGTTCACGTGCTCGTGCTTTTCTATCTTGTCTAGCATAACCATAATAAGGAATAACTAGGTTAATCGTTTTAGCTGATGCACGCTTTAATGCATCAATCATAATTAACAATTCCATAATATGTTCGTTAACAGGTGCACTAGTTGACTGAATGACATATACATCACAACCACGAATACTCTCTTCAATATTAATTTGAATTTCTCCATCGCTAAAACGCGTCACAGAACATTTCCCTAATTCTACTCCAATTGACTCTGCAATTTCTTGCGCTAATGCTGGATTAGAGTTTAAACTGAATACCTTCAAATTTGGATCTAAATTCTTAACTGGCATGCTGAACCTCCACTGGTCTTTTTCCACTAATGATACGAAGAATGTATGAATAAAAGCTACTTATTCTTCTCTTTTTTAAATCTGATTATTTACGTTTGTAATTCTCTTTATTAACTTGACGGGAACGGGCAATGGATAGTGCCTCAGAAGGAACATCATCTGTTATGGTGGAACCTGCTGCAACATAAGCACCTTTACCAATTGTGACAGGAGCAATTAAATTGGAATTGCAACCAATAAATGCGCCATCTTCTATTGTAGTCATAAACTTATTCTTGCCGTCATAATTAACCGTGATTGTACCACAGCCAATATTTACATCATTGCCAACACTTGCATCTCCAATATAACTCAAATGGGATGCTTTACTTCCTTTTCCAAATGTCGCTTTCTTAATTTCAACAAAATTCCCGATCTTCACTTCATCATTGATTGTAGACGCTGGTCGAATATGAGCAAATGGTCCTATATTCACATCTGAACCTATGCTACTATCATGTGCAACAGATTGTTTGATAGCTGTATTATTTCCAACAATACAATTATTTATTTCTGTATTGGGTCCTATGATACATTCTGAACCTATTACAGTCGTACCTTTAAGAATACTCCCTGGGTATATAACAGTATCTTCCTTAATCGTTACATCTGCTTCGATATACGTATTTAATGGATCAATAAGCGTTACTCCATTTCGCATATGCAGTTCATTAATACGTTTTCTCATAATTGCTTCTGCTTCCGATAAAGCCACACGATCATTCACACCAATGGTTTCATCAAAATCATTTGTTTGGAATGCACTAACTGTTTCTCCCTGCTGCTTTAAAATCTCAATAACATCTGGCAAATAATATTCACCTTGAACATTTTCGTTCGAAACGTTATTTAATGCCTGGAATAACAATGCATTATCAAATACATAGGTACCTGTATTAATTTCTGTTATTTTTCTTTCCGCTTCCGTAGCATCTTTATGTTCGACTATTTTTTCTACTACTCCCATTTCGTTACGAACAATTCTACCGTAACCATCTGGTTTACTTGCTTCTGCAGTTAAAATGGTTGCCTTTGCTCCCATTTTCTCATGTTGTAAAAAGAGCGCTTCTATAGTCTCACTCGTCATAAGTGGTGTATCCCCACAAATAACTAATGTCACTCCATCTTTGTCTCCAAGAATATCTTTTGCTTGTATTACCGCATGTGCTGTTCCAAGCTGTTCTTGTTGATACACATAATTAACACTATTGCCAAGCTGTGCTTTTACTTTTTCTGAACCGTGGCCAATTACTGTTACGATTGAATCCACTTGTAGCTTCTCTACTTGATCTACAACATGCTGTACCATCGGTTTTCCACAAACAGGATGAAGTACTTTATAAAGCTTTGACTTCATTCTAGTTCCCTGTCCTGCGGCTAAAATCACTGCGTAACGAGTTGTCATTCACAGGCCTCCAATAACCTTTTTATCCACTAAAAAATATATCTTAAATACCTCTTGATTTCAAGGAAGGATTCACATTTTATGTATGGTTATTTAGAAAAGTTTCTTTTTTATACTAATTATTTGCTTATTCCGTACCAAAAATAAATTTATCTAAATAGGAAAAACACTAATAATTGCTTAAGAGAGAGGATCTTACTTTCATTTCACTTTTTAAGAGACCACCATAGTAGGACTTCCTTGCTTTAAGCAATAGGGGATTCTTCTCTTACTCTACATGAAACGGATTAAATATACCGAAAAAGTCAGGGATATAAATTATTTCTTAACTATTTTATGATACTAAAAGTAAAAGAGGTTTTCATTGGAAAATAAAGGGGTATATAGAAGTGTAATACATTTATTATGACCTATATGTATAATTCTCTTTGTGCTATATAGTGCTTATTTTACTGCTTTGTATCTCAACCGCTTTTTAATAGGTAAAAAAAAGAGCCTTACTCTTAGGAAGTAGGCTCTAGCTGCAGATTATTTTAGGAAGCTCCAGCTTCTTCAAATTCAATTTCTAATTCACCCAGGCGGTGGTATTCTGCCAAAACTGCTTCCTGGATTTTTCCTCTTGTACCAGAGTTAATTGGATGAGCGATATCTCTAAATTCACCATCCGGTGTTCGCTTACTTGGCATCGCTACAAATAATCCATTATTTCCATCAATTACCCTAATATCGTGAACAACAAATTCATTATCTAGTGTAATAGAGGCAATAGCTCTCATTCGTCCATCCGTATTAACTCGGCGTAGCCTTACATCAGTTACTTCCATCCTGTTCACCACCTTTACTAGAAGATAAAATCTAGTTAATAAATTCAACAGAACTTTCATAACTCCTTCTTAAAAGGCGAAATTTTTTAGAATATTTCGGATAAAATAAAGAAAAATTGCCGAAAAGTGATAAAATCCTCGCTTTTTCACTAAAACTTCGACTATTCTTCATATGAATTACCTTACTTACAAAGAGCAATTACCTCGATTTCAACCAATACATCTTTCGGTAACCTTGCTACCTCTACACAAGATCGAGCAGGTTTATGCGTTGAGAAATATTCCCCATATACCTCATTAATTGCTTGAAAGTCTTCCATATTTTTAATAAATACAGTCGCTTTAACAACCGTTTCAAACGATGCCCCCGCTTCTTTTAAAACGGCAGCTAAATTTTTAAATACTTGATGTGTCTGTGTCTGAACGTCTCCCTCGATTAAGGTCCCTTCAGCAGTTAAAGGAATTTGACCTGAACTGAAAAACAGATTATTAACAATAATACCTTGAGAATATGGCCCGATAGCTGCTGGTGCATTACTTGTTTGAACAACTTTCATGTGTCTTTTCCCCCTAAGATCTATTTTTTGTCAAAATAATTGCCATTTTTCACTGAAATTTTCTTTTCTTTCACATCAACGCCTGATAATTTCACTAGTGATAAATAATCATCTACTAATCTTTCTTCCGCTTCTTCTGCCTCAACTAATACTGCTATTCCTGCAACACTTGCATTGAATTCCTCTAACAAGCTAATCATACCGTTGATGGTACCACCAGCTTTCATAAAGTCATCCACAATCAAAACTTTTGAACCATCTTCCAAGCTTCTTTTTGACAATAGCATGGTTTGAATTCTTTTAGTAGAACCAGAAACATAGTTGATACTTACAGTAGAACCTTCTGTTACTTTACTATCTCTTCTAACCATAACTACAGGAACATTTAAATAATTCCCTACTGCATACGCCAAAGGAATTCCCTTTGTTGCTACTGTCATGACTACATCTATATCCGTATCAGCAAAAGCTGATGCAAAAAGCCTACCTACTTTTTGAACGGTAGCCGTGTTGCCTAATATATCGTTCATATATAGGTACCCACCTGGCAATAGTCTTTCCGGGCTTTTAATTAAATCGCAAAGCTCCTCAACAAATGGTTTTGCTTCCTCTTCACTGACTCTTACTTGATACTTTACTCCACCAGCAGCTCCTGGCAATGTATGTAACGTCCCTATTCCTCTTTGCTCAAAAGTTTCCTTAATAATAGCCAAATCTTCACTTATAGAAGACTTGGCCGAACTGTATTTTTCTGCAAAATAAGAAAGAGACACTAATTGCCTAGGATGCTCCAGCAAGTAATTCGTCATGTCTATTAAACGTTCACTACGACGAAACTTCATAACAGAACCCCCAAAATCCGAATATTTAAGGACAATATTACATTATTATACGGATTTAATCAAGAGTATGTCGCTGTCCAATCATTCTAACTGCAAATACTTGGTCACAAAATCCTCTTAATCCGTTGTAAACACGGTTCATTCTTGAATCATGTTGAATTAATCCGAAAACCGTAGGGCCACTTCCGCTCATAAGTACTGTATCTGCCCCAAACTTACAAATTTGCTCTTTTATTTGGGCAACCTCAGGATATAAGGATAAAGTGACATTTTCTAGTACATTCCCTACACACTCACACATTAAATCATAATCCTTGGATGAAATTGACTCAATCATTTTTTCCGTATTTGGATGCTCAATTGTCTCTACATCTAGTCTTTTATAAATATCAGCTGTTGATACACCAATAAATGGTTTCGCTAAAATAACCCAACAAACTGGAGGTGCAGGTAATTCCTTAATGATTTCTCCTCTTCCAGTTGCAAGTGCGGTTCCTCCGTAGACACAGAAAGACACATCAGATCCTATTTCAGCCCCAATTATCGCTAACTCATCTAATGTTAGCCCTAAACCCCATAACTTATTTAGACCGCGTAATACTGCCGCCGCATCACTGCTTCCTCCAGCTAAGCCAGCTGCCACAGGGATGTTCTTTTCTATTTTTATTTCTACCCCCTTCTTTACACGGAACTTTTCTTTTAATATATTTGCTGCTTGATAAGCAAGATTACGTTGGTCATCAGGAACAAATCTATTAAGAGAAGTTATTTTTATTACATCGCTATCTAGCAGTGCTAGCTCAATTCTATCTGCTAAATCAATTGTTGTCATAATCATTTCTACTTCATGATACCCATCAGGTCTCTTACGAAGCACATCCAATGACAAATTGATTTTAGCTGGCGCTTTAACCAAAAGCTTCAATATTTCCACCCACTTAACAAATTTCATCATTTACTTTTTTCCTCTCACTAAAGAAAACAGCTTTCCTTGGAAGGAGGTAATAATAGTAGGCTAGACGAACTCTATCTTTTCCTTATTCCGTACCTATCTAAGCATTATGCTCATCTAATCTTCTATTTCGATATAGTGATTTTACCACAAATTAGTCTATTACATGTAATAGAGATTATGATTTCCTGAATTATTATCATGATTTTATAGGTAATATTAACTCATTCATCTTCGAATAAAAAAGGATCTATCATTATCCTTTCTATCTATATTTTGGAATATAGATAGTAGCTAATGATAGATCCTATTGTTACCGTGAGTAAATCCATTGTGATTATAATATAAAAAAGATGGACGTTAAGTGATGTTGAAGTTACTCTTTATTTTGAGTAAGAAGACTTTGTTCTGCAATTTCTATTGCTCTTTTGACCATATTCCCTGCGTCTCTTGCACGAATACCGCCCCAGCCCTCTTGTTGGACCACATCATAGAAACCAAGTTCTTTTGCTAATTCTTCTTTTAATCCTTCAGACATAATTCCTCTTCGTCTACCCATAGTGAATCTCTCCTTTCATCACCCACGGTAGATTTAGTATGTAACTATCATTAGTTTTTCATGTTATCTATTTGTTGCCAAAAGCGATACTTATTTATACATTCACAGCTGACTTTATTAAAAAATGGCCATGCTTCCATTTTTATTGCATGAAAAAAGCAGCAAACAAATCGTTTACTGCCGCTTAATGCTTTCAAGCAATATATAGTTAGCTTAAAGCAACTTGTCCTGATGTATCCTCAAAGAAGGTAATTTGAACCGTTTCTGTTAAAACATCTGCATAGCTGTATGATACACGTTCAAATGCATTTTCATCCTGATCTAACTCCACTACAAACACAGATGGATAAGTCTCTGCCAACACGCCAGAACGCTCAATTGTCTTACGACGACCGCCATTTGCCTTCAGCATAAGCCTTTTTCCTAAATTTGAATCAAGAGCCTTTTTTATATCTGATAATGTTTTTGCCATTCGGTCCACCTCACTGTGTAAAGTATATCACACTGACATAACAGAGTCAAATAAAAACATAAATTATAACAGTCTTTTTTGGAAGTTGTCAATATTTTTTATTCTTATTTTTCTCCAATTTTTCAACAAAGATTAGTATGCACGACGTAAAGATAAATATGTAGAAAAATTTGATTTTTTTAAACTGCTGGAAAAAGGATGCATGATAATCTTAACTGAATCAACAAAGAAACACACAGGATGGATAGCTTAAGCAGTCCTGCTATGCTTGCTTAAGCTATTATCATCCTGTGTGTTCCATTTATTTACCCTTCTTCTGATTGATTCGTATGATATGGCATACCTGTTCGAAGAACTCCTTTGGTTTCTATTCCACCTAACCCTTTTTCGCCAGTTAAGGTATTCCTTAATACATCCCAAACATTTACTCGTTCCATAAATGGCGTAAAACTAATCTTTGCAACAATATAAACCGGATCAAGTGCATGAATATTTACCCTCGAAGGAGAGCTTGCGAAATTAGCACCTGCATAGATAAGGGACTCAAAGTGAGATTGACAGGCACCAGCAAAAATAACTAATTGATCTAAATTAGGAAGTTTCTTTCTCGCTTCTCTGACGGTCTGTACAAAGTATTTTGAATGTCGGTATGCATTAATATCGTTTTTCTCCCCTAACGCCTTAGAATAGGCATCATGCCCTGTTATAACAAGGATATCTGGACGATAATAATCCAAAAGACTGCTTATTTTACTGGGCATCTCTTTTTCATGGCAATGAACTCCATTTACAGGGATTCCAATTTTTTCATATAAAGTTAAACATTTCTTTAAATAATTAGGATCGCCATCAATATGCAGCACTTTGCCTGGTAGTTGAAAATAGTTGGAAGGTTTGCTGTATGCCTCTGTTACTTGATACTCCTGTTTTCTTCTTAAGAGATTCACATCTTGTCGAAATAATTGGAGAGATTGCTCCTCCATCAACTGGACCTTTTGTGAAATTTTCCGTTGCATCGGTTGATTAATTAACACTAAATCCTCATATGGAGCATCTGCAATAAGACGAAAATCCTCCCCATAAAGAATAGCGATTTTTTGACCATTTACCTCTTTCATATCAATTATTCGAAATAACATATCGCATTGATATGATTCTCTTCCGACGATATCCATGATGTTTACAGCCACTGTCGTCACTCCAATTAACCCAAACACGTTTCTGAGTGGTTATTAGTATTCAAAATCTATCTCTGATAAATTATGCATATGTCTAGAAAGTTGTGAGCAATTCAAAAGAGAAGAACGAAAACATAAAAGGCTATTTTCATCAACAACAAAAAAAGATGAACAGAAAGCTTCTCTCCCCAGTCATTCTTTTAGGGAAAAGAAAATCATCTGTACATCTATTTCTACTCATTATTTAGTAAATATTTCATAAAGAAAATCACTTAACTTTGCAAACTCTTCGATAGACAATGATTCTCCGCGTCTAGAAGGCTCAATCCCCGCTTGTTCAAGCGCAGCGATTATTTCACCCTTCTTTTCTTTTCCGCCCTCTAGCTGGCTAGAGAGATTGTTTAAAATCGTTTTTCTCCTTTGAGCAAAGCTTGCTCTTGTTATTTGAAAGAAAAAGTCTTCATTTTTTACCGAAACAGATGGTGTTTTTCGAATAGTTAAACGAATTACAGCAGAATCTACATTTGGTTGAGGAACAAAGACTGTCTTCGGAACAATCATCACTACTTCTGGTTTAGTATAGTACTGAATAGCAATTGAAAGAGATCCATATTCCTTCGTTCCTGGTTTAGCAGATATTCGCTCTGCTACCTCTTTTTGCAGCATGACAACAATGCCTCTTAAAGGAAGTTTCTCTTCCAAAATCTTCATAATGATTGGTGTTGTTACATAATAAGGCAAATTAGCAACGAGCATAATATCCCGAATATCATTAAACTCTGTTTCTAACATTTCCTTTACGTTTACTTTTAAAATGTCCTGGTGAATAATCTTCGCATGTGGATAAGGCTCAAGCGTTTCGTTTAAAATTGGCAGCAAGCGTTGATCGATTTCATATGCAACAACCTTTTTACTTCGCTTAGCAAGCTGTTCTGTTAATGCCCCAATTCCCGGACCAACCTCTATTGCACCCGATTCTTCTGTTAACTCTGCATGATTTACAATATTTCTCAAAATGTTTGTGTCAATTAAAAAATTTTGCCCTAAGCTTTTCTTAAAAGAAAAACCATACTTATCTAGAATTGCTCTCGTTCTTGCTGGTGTTGCGATATCTTTATACATCCTTACCCTCCTGACGCATTTCCTTCATGGCTTGTGCGAACTCTTCCTTAGTAATATGAAACATCAGTAATCTCTTATAAAGCTGTTTCCCATTTGTATACCCAATTTTAAGCAGCTTTCCCAACTGCTCTCTACGCTCCTTAGAATCTGCACCACCAATCAATCCTGCATCTATTAAGTCTTCTTTTGTAATTTCCTCCGTTATCAATTCCTGCATAAGATGAGCATCTTTTAAAGCTTCTCTAATTGCCTCTATTGATGCATGTTCCACCCCAACACCTTTACCATGCTTATGGATTGCAAGCTCCTTTGGTATAAAAGCATGTTTACAATCAGGAATATGTTTTTCAATCGTATGACGAATCTTTTGACCAGGATAGTCTGGGTCGGTTAACACAATAACCCCTCTTGTTTTTTGTGCTAGCTTTATTTTAACCAATGTTTCTTGATTAATTGCTGAACCGTTTGTTTCAATAGTATCTGCATCAACTGCTCGTTTAATAGCAGTTGTGTCATCGCGTCCTTCCACTACTATTATTTCTTTAATCTTCATGGAACCTCCAAAAAATAATTTATAAAATTTGAAAAAAAAATGAAACATAATTGTAACATGAAACGTCTATATATACAGAGAGAGAAATATTTATAATCACTATCATTATAGCTAATATTTATGTTTTAACAAACGGCGATTTGTTGTGACTAGTTATTATGTGAGAAAATGTGAACAAAAGCAAAGAAAAAGACAGAGGAATTGATTCCTCTGCCAGATTAGCTATCTTTTTATCCTTTAAATAGGTAATAAAGTGTCTAGATTTATTGATTGCTAATTAATTATTTTTATCATAACTTGCCTGTTACCCCAACGGTAAGCTTCTGCTTTTGAAGAAAAGAAAACATCGATTTTCTGTCCTTTCACGCTTCCACCTGTATCACCTGCAACAGCATAGCCATAGCCTTCAACATAAACCTTTGTTCCTAATGGGATAAAACTTGGGTCGACAGCAATTACTTTTGCATTTGGATTAGCTTTCAGATCAATTCCAGTAGCCGTTCGGCCAGAACATCCATTACAACTAGCAGTATATGCTGTTGAATTGACGTACACTTCTTTCCCGCTTTCTTCTCCTCGGGATGCTAGTTGTATGACATCGCCTTTTGTTCCAACAGATACAATTTTGTCCTGCTTTTCTTTCACTGTTGTTTCACTGAGTAATTTCCGGGAAATCTCTTTGCCATTTTCCTTGGTAACTTCATACTTTTTAGAGACTAATCCTTCTGTGCCCTTTTTCAGTATCTTCTCAGTACCTGCCGGAAGATTATCGTCCTTTTGGGTAATAACGGCAAAGTTAATCGGTTGTTCCACTACATCGGTGACCTTTTCTATTCTTTTTATATTTACAACAGTTTCCTCTTTCACTTTTTCTTTTAGATCTGGTTCAACTCGGTCTAATTTAGCAAGTGATATCTCATGTTGTGTTAAAAAGTCAGCGACCGTAGTCGAAGTGGACCATACTTGTTTTTTCTTTCCTGCGTCTACTAGTGTGACTGGAAATGCTGTATGTACGACAACTTCCATATTATGTTCTATAGCGTTAGTTTCTTTCTGATTGATCTGATCATGCTCGTTCAAAGAAATTTTTTGTTCTTCTAAAAACTCCTTAACAGTATCTACTGTTGTCCAAACCGTTTTCTTCTCGTCGTCTTTTTGCAATTCAACCTGTTTAGCTTTCTTCCAGACAACTTCAAGGTTATCTGTAACCTTTGTGTTTAACGAGGGAAACACATAATCTTTTGAGCCAATAGCAATGTCCAAGTCATCAAATATTTGTTTTATAGTAGATGAGTGCGTCTCGATGATTTGTTCTTTACCATTTAGCGTCAGCGCCACAGTATTTTTAGTAGTTTCATAAATTATAAAGCCTAAGCTACTTGCAAAAACGATGAAACTAGCTAAAAAGATGGACACCTTTTTCCTGCTCAAAGATTTCGAAAACAGGTTTTTCATGTTTTGGATTACGATGAAAAACGCCTCCTTTTCTCTCGGAGTGATTATATAGAGTATCATGTCTGCTGTCAACCCTTAAGAATCTTTGAACGTATTTCTTATTATGCAAAAAAAACAAGCGAAAGGAAAGAAAGAAATCTCGACATAATTAGTCTATGAGAAAAGAAAGCGATGTAGAATGATTAAAAATAAGGTGAATTTCAGACAAACTTTTTCGTTATTCGACAAAAATCTTTATCAGTTTATGCCGAATAATTTTTTTGCATTTTCTGTTGTTTTTCTAGCCACCTCTTCATAAGAAATCCCTTTAATCGCAGCAATTTCCTCTGCCACTAATTTTACATAACTCGGTTCATTTCTTTTACCCCTAAACGGTGTCGGCGCTAAATATGGACAGTCTGTTTCAATTAATAAATGATCTAGTGAAACTGCTTCTGCAACCTCTTTTGGTTTCCGGGCATTTTTGAAAGTCACCGTTCCACCTAGCGAGATATAGAAATTCATATTTATGCATTCTAGTGCAGTTTCTACACTCCCACCATAACAGTGCATAATCCCTCCAACTTCTTTCGCATCTTCCTCTTTTAAAATTTCTACAATATCAGCTGTTGCTTCACGATTATGAATAATTATTGGAAGTTTTACTTTTTTTGCTAGTTGAATTTGTTTTCTGAATACCTCTTTTTGAATTTCCTTTGGCGATTTATCCCAATGATAATCTAATCCCATTTCTCCAATTGCAATTACTTTTGGATGCTTAGCTAACTCTTCAATCCAAACTAAGTCTTCTTCTTTCATATCAATTGCATCTACTGGGTGCCATCCTATACTTGCATAAACAAATTCATATTGCTCAATAAGCTCCATCGCTCTTGTGATGGTAGGTCTATCAAATCCAACAACTACCATCTTTTCCATCCCAGCATCCATTGCCCGTTCTATAACTTCTTCTAAATCCTCTTGAAACTCATCTGCGTTAATATGTGTATGGGTATCAAATAACATGAAAATCTTCCCTCCATCTTTTGTTAGATATACTTACAATCGCTTATTGCTTATGTTGATTCCTCTTTTTTTCATACTGTAAGAAGAAAAAACATAGAGATGTTTAACCCATTGTTTTCCTCACCTTTTTAAGAAAGGCGATTCCTCTTTAGGAACATCTCCATGTTTTTTCATTGATTTGTTTTTATTTTACTTTTGAACCCAATGGTAAAGCTTCTGCAATTGTCGCAAGAGACAGTTCACCATCATGACTTCCAGCTAAAATCATACCTTGTGAAAGCTCTCCTCTTAATTTAACCGGTTTTAAATTTGTTACACAAATAACTTTTCGTCCAACTAAGTCTTCTGGAGAATAATATTTAGCAATACCAGAAACTACTTGTCGTTTCTCATAACCTAAATCTAATTGTAGCTTCAATAACTTGTCTGCTTTTTTCACTGGTTCTGCTTCAAGAACTTGTGCAACACGTAAGTCCACTTTCATAAAGTCATCTATCGTGATTTCATCTACTTCTGGAACTTCTTGGACTTCTGGTTTCTTCTCTTCTTCCTTTTGAGGTCCCTTCATCTCTTCCTTGATAAATTCCACCTCTTCTTGGATATCTAACCTAGGGAAAATAGGATCTCCCTTCTCAACTATAGTACCTGCAGGTATGACCCCAAAACGTTCTAGGCTATCCCAAGTGTGCAAAGAAACGTCCTGTATATTTAATTGTTTAAAAATCTTGTCAGGAGTTCTTGTTAAGAAAGGTTTTAGTAAAATAGCGATTCTTCTTAAAGATTCCGCTAAATGGTTCATAACAATTGCTAATTCTTCTGTTCTTTCTTCTTTTGCCAACACCCATGGTTGTGTTTCATCAATATATTTATTATTTCTGCTAATTAATTGCCATAATGTTGTTAATACAACAGAGAACTCCATATTATCCATATGCTCTGCATATTTTTCCACTGTTTCTCTATGTGCCGCAACAAGAGATTGTTCAAACGGTCCTTCCGAATTTTTATAAGTAGGTATTTCTCCATTAAAGTACTTATTAATCATCGCCACTGTACGATTTAATAAATTACCTAAATCATTGGCTAAGTCAAAATTCACTCTTTCTACAAATGCTTCAGGAGTAAATACACCATCAGAACCAAACGGAACTTCTCTTAGTAAATAATAACGAAGGGCATCTAAACCATAACGATCAATTAATGTAACAGGATTAACCACATTGCCCTTTGATTTAGACATTTTGCCATCCTTCATAAGGATCCAACCATGTGCAAAAACCTTCTTCGGCAATGGAAGGTCTAATGCCATTAACATAATTGGCCAATAAATTGTATGGAAACGTACAATTTCTTTCCCTACTAAATGGACATTTGCTGGCCAGAACTTCTTATATAATGTCTCATCATCAGAACCATATCCTAGTGCGGTAATATAATTGGAAAGTGCATCAATCCACACATAAACAACATGCTTCGGATCTCCTGGAACTTTAATTCCCCAATCAAATGTAGTTCTTGAAACAGCCAAGTCTTCTAATCCAGGTTTAATAAAGTTATTAATCATCTCATTCTTACGAGATTCTGGTTGAATAAATGCTGGATTTTCCTCATAAAACGCTAATAAACGATCAGCATATTTTCCCATTCTAAAGAAATAAGATTCTTCTTTCACTAATTCAACAGCATGACCACTATCAGGGCTTTTACCTCCAATTACTTTTCCATTTTCATCATGGATAGGATCAACTAGTTGAAGCTCTGTATAATATGTTTCATCAGAAACAGAATACCAGCCTTGATACTCGTCTAAATAAATATCTCCTTGATCCACTAGCTTCTTAAACATTTTTTCCACAATATCTGTATGTCTTTTTTCTGTAGTACGAATAAAATCATCGTAAGAAATATCCAGTTTACCCCATAGTTCTTTAATTCCTGCAACAATTTCATCTACATATTGAATAGGCGTAATTCCTGCTTCTTCTGCTTTTCGTTGGATTTTTTGTCCATGTTCATCCGTTCCGGTTAAATAACGAACTTCATAGCCTCGCATTCTTTTATAACGAGCCATTGCATCTCCAGCAACTGTTGTGTAAGCATGTCCAATATGTAAATTACCACTTGGATAATAAATTGGCGTAGTAATATAAAAAGATTTTTCTTGATCCTTCACTTAGTTCCCTCCTATATATATGTATACATATGTACCTTTAGTAAAATAAAAATAACCGATATTACTATTGTAACCATTCTTCTTTTTTATCGAAACAAAAAAGTATAAGAACATTCGTATAAACCGCATAATCATTGCCATTTTTTCCTTTTATCCCATCAAAATATACCTAAAATTACTAGTTTATGCAACAGACATTTTAAAGCCTGTTGGAAAAGAAATAAAAATGTTGGTTTTTGTCGAAAAAAGAACATAAATAATACTATTAAAATATACTAATTTATCCCACTAACTAGGTAAGTATCTGACTACTTCTCGCAAAAGCCTAATATAACAAGGCTTTTTAAAATACAATAATTTGAAAATAAATAATTGACGTTTATGGGAATGGCTGGTATTATAATGACATACAAAGAAATTTGTCGAAAATTAGCGAAAAAAAATATAAATATTCACTTTTTGGGAGGAGAAAATAAATGAAATCTACAGGTATTGTTCGTAAAGTTGATGAATTAGGTCGTGTAGTTATTCCAATCGAATTAAGACGTACATTAGGTATTGCTGAAAAAGATGCTCTAGAAATTTATGTAGATGATGAAAAAATCATCTTAAAAAAATATAAGCCAAACATGACTTGCCAAGTTACTGGAGAAGTTTCAGATGACAACCTTTCTTTAGCTGGCGGTAAATTAATCCTTAGCCGTGAAGGTGCAGAGCAATTAATCCAAGAAATTAAAAGTAACTTTGAAGTTTCTAAATAAGAATAAAATAAGAAATGTGTAGGTACTTTTTCAACTAGTATTTATCCATCCATCTTTTTATTGGATTAGAAGCTCCTTGAAGTAACTAGAACCTATTCATTCTTTTTTATAAACAAAGGGCTGCCTTATTAAAGGTGAACACCATGTTATTTTATGTTCACTTTTATGACGGCAGCTCTTTTCTTATTCAATATGATATTCTTGGTAGACGTCTCTTTTTTGCATTCCTCTATCTAATGCTGTCTTTTTAATTGCTTCTTTTACTGTAATTCCTTCTTTTTGAACATAATGATTCACTTGTTGTACAACGGTCAATTCGTCCCACCAATTATTTTCTTCTTCTTTTTGGAATTCACCCTGCTCAATTACTAAACAAAATTCTCCTCTAATTTCTTCTGATTGCGACCATGCAATTGCTTCCTCTACTGTACCACGAATAAATTCTTCATATAGCTTGGTCAATTCTCTGCATAAAGTGATCTTTCTATTACCAAGTATATCCATTATTAAAGTTAAAGTTTCTTTTAAACGGTGTGGAGATTCATATAAAAGAATCGTACCTGGAATAGTCTTAAGGAAAAGTAATTCTTTTTTCTTCTCCTTTTTTTGTCGATTAAGAAATCCATAAAAATAAAAGGGATGTGTCGGAAGACCTGAAGCAATAAGTGCTGTTAATGCCGCATTGGCTCCTGGAAGTGGAATAACTGGAATTTCTTGAGCAATCGCATCTATAACTAGTTCATATCCTGGATCTGCAATAGTTGGCATCCCTGCATCACTTACTAAGGCAATAACTTTTTCTTCTTTTAAAGCTTGTATTAGCTTCTGGCCACTCGTCTCTTTATTATGCTCATGATAACTAACCACAGGTGTAGTGATTTCAAAATAGTTACAAAGCTTTTTTGTATTACGTGTATCTTCGGCAGCAATAACATCTGCCTCTTTCAGAATCCTGATTGCACGAAAACTCATATCTTCTAAATTCCCAATAGGAGTAGGGACTAGATACAGAGATCCTCTTTTTTCTTTATAGCTTTTTTGTTGCTTCATTTCCTTCACCAAGCTCCTTCTTTAGAAACTGCTCTTTTTTCTTTCTCCCTAATTGTTTAAAGGCATACTCTTGTTGCATGGCTTCCTGTTTTGTTTGGAATTCCTCCTGATAAATAATCGCTACTGGCAAACGCCCTCTAGTATATTTTGCCCCTTTTCCGGCATTATGTGTATTCAAACGCTTTTGAAGATCATTTGTATAGCCTGCATAATAGCTTCCATCATTACAAATTAGTACATAGAAATAATGCTTCTTACTTTCCATATAAAATTTTACTCATTTCCTCTGTATAATTGTTGCCATCTTTATAAACAAATAACGGAGGTAAAACTTTTAAGTCCGGTTTGCCATCTTTTATCGCTTCGACTAGCAAAATATTCGCTTCCTTCCCTGCTTTTGGATAAACGAATCGTATACGCTTTGGCTCCAATCGATTTGCTCGCATTAATGTAATGATATCTAATAATCTTCCTGGTCTATGGACAAAAGCCACTTTTCCACCTTGTTTAACTAATTGGCTAGCTACACTAATGGAGTCCTCCAACGTACAGAGGAGTTCATGCCTCGCAATAGCAAGATGCTCATTTATATTAATCTCTTCTATAGAATTAGTCTTCTTAAAGTAAGGGGGATTACACGTAACTGCATCATACTTCTCCGATCCAAGGAAGCTAGGGGCATTCTTAATATCACCATGAATCATTTTAATTTTCTCTTCTAACTGATTATACTGTATACTTCGATTCGCCATATCATATAATCGTTCCTGTATCTCGACTCCTATGATTTCTCCCTGTGTACGAAGTGATAAAAAAAGTGGAATAACCCCATTGCCACTACATAAATCGACTATCTTCCCTTTTTTTAAGGGAATACCTACAAAATCAGCTAATAATACTGCATCTAACGAGAATGAAAATACGGATGGACTTTGGATAATCCTTAAACGTTCATCCAATAAATAATCTAATCTTTCATCTCCAATTAATGGTACCACTACCTTTAACCTCCATTTATTTATTACCTACATAGAAAAAGAGATGTCTCAAGAAGAAAGAGTCATCCCATCCAATACAATTGGTTGTATTGCTTATTTTCACTGGGATTATTTTCTTTGAGACATCCTTATTTTTTATTAAGAAACGACAAACAAAATAGACAATCACCATCTTTTCGGGGACTCCCAAAATGAAGATTACAAATATGGAAACCTTCTTGATACAATCTTGCGAGGTTATCATATCCTTCCCCTATATCAATGTTTTTTTCCTCTATCATCTTACTTTGTTTTGCGTTTCTTTTTTTCTGATTATCCTGTCTTGATTCTTTCTCTCTTGGTATATCCTCTAAATGCTTCCTTAGATTCTCATTTTCTAGCTTCAACCTATTATTTTCTTCAATAAGTTCAGCTACATGCTGTTTAAGATCACCTAATTGCTTATATAAATTACCAATTTGACTTTCCATATTTATTACTGATTCAAAAACTTCTTTTTTATCCACTCTTCCACCTCATTAATCTGTGGATTGAACTGAAACAGCATCTTCTTGCAGTATTTCATCTAATGTATATTCAAGCACTCGTTCTTGTTCAGAAATTTCCACTTGGAGTACACGTTCTAAAATATTTAAACCAACAACTTTTCCCTTTCCATCCGGTGTATTAATCCAGTCACCTAAGTCTGGTAAAAGTTCTTTTGCAGCTTCATAATCATCATTTTCATATTTTAAACAACACATTAATCGTCCACATAATCCAGAAATTTTTGTTGGATTTAAGGAAAGGTTTTGATCTTTTGCCATCTTAATAGATACTGGTTCAAAATCCCCTAAGAAAGTTGAACAGCAAAGCATCCTTCCACAAGGACCAATGCCACCTAACATTTTCGCCTCATCTCTAACCCCAATCTGACGAAGCTCAATTCTAGTTCTAAAAATGGATGCTAAATCTTTTACTAATTCCCTAAAATCTACTCGACCATCTGCGGTAAAATAAAAAATGATTTTATTACGGTCAAATGTATATTCTACATCAACCAATTTCATCTCTAATTCATGTAGCGTCACTTTCTCACAGCAAACATCATATGCTTCTTTGGCTGCGAATTTATTTTCCTCTACAATCATTTGATCTTTCTGATCCGCAATTCTTAATACTTTCTTTAAAGGTAAAACAACGTCATTTTCATCTACTTTTTTCGGGCCAATTACTACTCTCCCGAATTCTACACCCCGAACAGTTTCAACGATGACAAAGTCTCCCTTTTGGATAATTAATTCATTTGGATCAAAATAATATATTTTTCCAGCTTTTTTAAAGCGGATTCCTACGACATCATACAACTGAAGATCCCTCCTGCAGCTTTAGCACCAGCTGCTCCATCAATAACTGTGGATTCATATTCCCTTGCAGCTTTCGCTTTGCTTCAAAAATAGCTGTCATTTGTTCCGTTAAGCGCCTATTAGAAGTTCTTAAGGCATATGCCTCTAGACGTTCTTTCTCGCCAACGTATACAATCTGATCGTGCTTGCCAAGCTGTATATATAATAAATCTTTATATAGTAGCAATAATAAATCGAGCCCTCTATCAAACTGATCTTTTTCTTTAAAATGTGAAAACCAGTCTCTTTGAAGAGCCACTAATGCTTCTAATGGGGTTCTATTCAGAACCTCATATAATTTTACCACTATTTTTTGTGCTTGTACAAACCATTCATCTGTACTTAGAGTCAATGCTTCTTCAAAACTATTGGTAATCTGCGCAAGCAAAGGGGCTTCATTTGGTTTAATTCCATTTCTTACTAGTTCTTTTGCCATTTCATTTGGGGATAATGGTTTAAAGGAAAGTGTTTGGCATCGAGATAAAATAGTCGGCAATATTTGCTGAATTTGTTCCGTTAATAGAATGGCAGTTGTTTCTGCATTAGGTTCTTCCAAAAATTTCAACAAACTATTAGCTGCATTGGTGGTCATTTTATCTGCGTGAACAAGAATGTAAACCTTTTGATTTGACTCCACCCCAGTTTTTGAAAATTCTTCTTGCAGGCTTTGTATCTGATGTTTTTTTATTGATAATCCATCTGGTTCAAGCAAGTGAACGTCTGGATGATTTCCATTATTTATCCTCTTGCAATTAGAACATGTTTCACATGGAACATATCCTTTTATACTATTTTCACATAAAATACTCTTTGTGAGAACAAGACTTATTTCCCTTTTCCCCGTACCTTTCATTCCCTCAAAAAGGTAAGCATGTGCTAGTCGTTCTTTTTTTAAGCTGTTTTTCAGCATCTTTAAAACAATGGGCTGTGTCTGTTCAAGCTGTTCCCATGTTCTTGTCAAGACAATCACTCCATTACGTATATATATTAATCAGCAAACCTTTGATTTCACCAATTTTATCCAAAATATTTAAACTGTTTTTCTCTTTTGCTATTACTTCTTCTGTCAGTTCAACTAATTTATCATCTATGACATGTATAATACTTAAATCTCTACCCTGACCAAACTGATCCCAAGAATTATCTTTTTTCACTTCCATCCCATATTCAACAGCTTCCTTTACAAACTGTTTTACAAGGGATTTATACTTAGTCAAATCCTTTAGATTTTGAGATCTCCCCAACCTGTTACCAATATCATCAATGTTTTTCATTAATGTCTGAAGCTGTTCGATCTTCAATTTCTCGTTTTGTTGTTGGACATATCCTTGAAATTTCGAACCACCTAGACTACCTTTTGTTTCTATTTTAGTCCCTTCAGGCTTAATTCGAATGTCTTTATTTATCTTCATATTCTTCCTCCTGAAGAACGTTCTACTTCTTACTGGATAGCATAGACTACCATTATCCATTAAGCATGAAAGTACATCGGCAACTCGAAGCTAACCGATGTATGATTTAAAATTGCTTAAATTGCTCAACAGGTAATACAAAAACAGTTGCTCCTCCCACTTCCACTTCCACTGGATAAGGAACGTAAGAGTCTGCATTCCCTCCCATGGGCGAAACAGGAGCTACTAATTGATCTCTTGATTGACAATTATCTTTAATAATTTGCAAAGCCTTTTCCACACGTATATCTTCCGTTCCTATCATAAAGGTGGTATTTCCAGATTTCAAAAATCCGCCCGTACTCGCAAGCTTTGTCGCTCTAAAATTATTTTCAACAAGTGCATTAAGCAATTTATTGCTATCTTTATCTTGAATGACTGTTAGAATTAATTTCATTTTTATCCCGCCCCTTATTATAGTTTCCGAATGATTTTATAACTTGTTCCTATTATAGCAATAAATGCAAAAACAAACAGCTGAAAGGAAAAATAATTCCTCAGGCGCATTGTCAGCACTCATTCTTTAGAAGTAATAGATTTACATGAATATTTTGTTTAAAGGTACCCATACTATTTCAGAAATTGATTAATAATCTCTACCGTATCTTGAAATACCTGCTCTAAAGGCTTAGATGCATCCACTTTAACAATTCTTTCTGGAAATTTCTCTATCACCTTATAATAGCCCTCTTGGACCAATTCATGAAATTCTATTTTTTCTAAGTCTAGACGATTGATCTCCCTATCACTAGTAGTGTTAATTCTCGCTAAACCAACTCGTGGGTCAAGATCAAAATAAATCGTTAGCTCCGGCATCACATCTCCAATAGCAAATTGATTAATCTCCCAAATTTCATCCATGTCAATTCCTCTAGCAAACCCCTGATATGCCAAAGAGCTATCAATAAAACGATCACATAGAATAATTGCTCCACTGTTTAAAGCTGGTATTACTTTCTCTACTAAATGCTGTCTTCTTGCAGCTGCATAAAGTAAAGCTTCTGTTCTAGCATCCATTTCAGTATGCTTGGGATCTAATATAATACTTCTAATTTTTTCAGAAATAGGGATTCCACCTGGTTCTCGCGTCTTAATAATCTGCTTCTCTTGCTCCTGGTAATAGTTTAACAACATATCAATAATCGTTGTTTTCCCTGCTCCCTCTGGTCCTTCTAATGTAATAAAGAGCCCTTTTGTCACCGTATTGTCCTCCTAAAGCTGTCATTTCTCGAAAATTGTAATTTTATTTTCATAAATAGATGGGCTTCCTTGGAATCTCGCTCCATCTTTTAATAAGTTCTTTATTTGATTGATATGATACATCGTTATTTCCTCACCAGGCATTAGAATAGGGATTCCTGGTGGATACGGAATAATTGTTTCTGCACAAATAGCATGATGGGCATCATTTAATGATATTTCTCTTTTATTTCGTAAAGCTTGCTCTGTTTCACCAAGTTTTAATTCTACTATATCCTGCCCTTTTTTTATAGATGCTGACACTTTTCTTTCATAGGGAATCTCAGATAGGTTCTCAGACAATGCCTTTCTTACTTTAGTAATAATCTCATTAAGAGGAAATGCTATTTCTTTTTTTAGCAATGGAAAAACAAATAGTACATTATTAGAATCAGCTAATTCTGTATAAATCCCCTCTTTTTCTAATTGTTTTTGAAGAATAAAACCAGTTTTATCTACTGTCGATTGAATAGTAATTTTTAAGGGATCCCCTATATAAGGATAACCTAACACTTTTAGCTGTGAAACCTTTGCTAGCTCACTACGAAACAGACTAATAGTATTTTGCAGGTAATCCCAATCCTCCTCACTGTATGTTGCTAAATAGTGTCTAGCCTTATCTAAGGAAGCCATGATTAAGTAAGAGGGGCTACTGGACTGCAATATCTCCAGATAATATTTTACTTCATGCTCCTCTATAAAATCAGTATTATAGTGTAAGTATGCTCCCATGGTTAAGGCAGGAAGTGTTTTATGTGCGGACTGAACAACTAGATCAGCCCCCAATTGAACAGCTGATGGTGGAAATTTATCATTTCCTATAAAATGAGCACCATGGGCTTCATCAACTAAAACACAAATTCCGTTAGCATGGGCTAATTGAATGATTTCTTCTAAATTTCCAATCATACCATAATAATTAGGAGACGTTAGGATAAGTGTTTTCACTTCAGGAAATTGAGCAATCGCTTGCTTTACGGTTCTTTCTGAAAGGACTGTTTCCACCTTCCATTCTTCCTCATAATCGGGACTTAGAAAAATCGGTTTTGCTTTAGCAAGCTTTATTCCATTCATTACTGATTTATGACTATTCCTTTGAACAAATACTTTATCTCCTTCTTTTAAAGAGGCAAGTATCATAGCTAAATTCCCAACAGTACTTCCATTTACAAGAAAATAGCTTTTTTTCACTCCATAAAGATCTGTTAATAGTTTCTCTGCATCTCCAATAACGCCCATAGGAGCATGTAAATCATCTAGGTCATTAAGCTCCGTAACATCAAATTTCCATAATTGTCTTCTCCATTCCTCGTCATTATAAGAAATCAATTCTCCATTCTTATGGCCTGGCACATGAAAAGATATATTATTTTCCGACTGAAACTGTAAGAGTTTAGAATATAATGGTGTTTTTTCTTGCAATAGTACTCCTCTTTTCTTTTTTCTCTCTATTTATAGTATCACTTTTTTGACTATCTTATCATTGCCTAGCTTTAAACTTGCTAGAACGAAGTAAATAAGTGATTGATAGACTTTGAGAGTCAATGTATAAATGATTACTAAAATGGTTAAAATAGTTTCTATGGAGGTGGAGAGAAAATGGGGAAATATCATACCCAATCAATTAAAGGGGAAAAATGTCTTATATGTGAAAATAATAAATTAGAAGGAATTCATCTCTTTCAATCTTTTATATGTATGGACTGCGAGAGAGAAATCGTCAACACCAAAACAAGTGATCCAAAATATCAATTTTTTGTTTATCAAATGGGAAAAGCACGGATTTTACAAGAAAGACGCCAAGCCTAATCTTTGGATGAATAATCTATCTAATAATTAGTAAACTATAAAAAAACAAGCATCCACCAAAGTAGATGCTTGTTTTATTCGTGCCTGGCGACGTCCTACTCTCACAGGGGGAGAACCCCCAACTACCATCGGCGCTTTAGAAGCTTAACTTCCGTGTTCGGTATGGGAACGGGTGTGACCTTCTCGCTATCGCCACCAGACTTATTTATTTAGAGAATTATTCTCTCAAAACTAAATCATTTAGAAGTAAACCATTTTGCCAAGTAATCATTATTGTCCAGCTCCAACGCCTATCGCCTAGCAAACTTCCGATCATCTCCCTACGATAAGTCAACATCGATTCACTTGCGTTCATCGTGTTTCCTTTATCTCAGTCGACGCTCTTCCAGTTTGTACGCCGATAAACAGGCGTTTCCGCTTTTCGTTTTAGTTAAGTCCTCGATCTATTAGTATCAGTCAGCTCCACATGTCGCCACGCTTCCACCTCTGACCTATCAACCTGATCATCTTTCAGGGATCTTACTAGCTTACGCTATGGGAAATCTCATCTTGAGGGGGGCTTCATGCTTAGATGCTTTCAGCACTTATCCCTTCCGCACATAGCTACCCAGCGATGCCTTTGGCAAGACAACTGGTACACCAGCGGTGCGTCCATCCCGGTCCTCTCGTACTAAGGACAGCTCCTCTCAAATTTCCTACGCCCACGACGGATAGGGACCGAACTGTCTCACGACGTTCTGAACCCAGCTCGCGTACCGCTTTAATGGGCGAACAGCCCAACCCTTGGGACCGACTACAGCCCCAGGATGCGATGAGCCGACATCGAGGTGCCAAACCTCCCCGTCGATGTGGACTCTTGGGGGAGATAAGCCTGTTATCCCCGGGGTAGCTTTTATCCGTTGAGCGATGGCCCTTCCATGCGGAACCACCGGATCACTAAGCCCGACTTTCGTCCCTGCTCGACTTGTAGGTCTCGCAGTCAAGCTCCCTTGTGCCTTTACACTCTACGAATGATTTCCAACCATTCTGAGGGAACCTTTGGGCGCCTCCGTTACTTTTTAGGAGGCGACCGCCCCAGTCAAACTGCCCACCTGACACTGTCTCCCACCCCGATAAGGGGTGCGGGTTAGAATGTCAATACAGCCAGGGTAGTATCCCACCAATGCCTCCACCGAAGCTAGCGCTCCGGCTTCCAAGGCTCCTACCTATCCTGTACAAGCTGTACCAAAATTCAATATCAGGCTGCAGTAAAGCTCCACGGGGTCTTTCCGTCCTGTCGCGGGTAACCTGCATCTTCACAGGTACTATAATTTCACCGAGTCTCTCGTTGAGACAGTGCCCAGATCGTTACACCTTTCGTGCGGGTCGGAACTTACCCGACAAGGAATTTCGCTACCTTAGGACCGTTATAGTTACGGCCGCCGTTTACTGGGGCTTCAATTCAGAGCTTCGCGCGAACGCTAACCCCTCCTCTTAACCTTCCAGCACCGGGCAGGTGTCAGCCCCTATACTTCGCCTTGCGGCTTCGCAGAGACCTGTGTTTTTGCTAAACAGTCGCCTGGGCCTATTCACTGCGGCTCTCGCAGGCTTGCACCCGCAAGAGCACCCCTTCTCCCGAAGTTACGGGGTCATTTTGCCGAGTTCCTTAACGAGAGTTCTCTCGCTCACCTTAGGATTCTCTCCTCGCCTACCTGTGTCGGTTTGCGGTACGGGCACCATCAATCTCGCTAGAGGCTTTTCTTGGCAGTGTGGAATCAGGAACTTCGGTACTATATTTCCCTCGCCGTCACAGCTCCGCTTATGTGGTAATGGGATTTGCCTCATTACCGGCCTAACTGCTTGGACGTGCTAATCCAACAGCACGCTTACCCTATCCTCCTGCGTCCCCCCATTGCTCAAATGATTGAAAGGTGGTACAGGAATATCAACCTGTTGTCCATCGCCTACGCTTTTCAGCCTCGGCTTAGGTCCCGACTAACCCTGAGCGGACGAGCCTTCCTCAGGAAACCTTAGGCATTCGGTGGATGAGATTCTCACTCATCTTTCGCTACTCATACCGGCATTCTCACTTCTAAGCGCTCCACCAGTCCTTACGGTCTAGCTTCAACGCCCTTAGAACGCTCTCCTACCACTGACATCATTAGATGTCAATCCACAGCTTCGGTGATACGTTTAGCCCCGGTACATTTTCGGCGCAGAGTCACTCGACCAGTGAGCTATTACGCACTCTTTAAATGGTGGCTGCTTCTAAGCCAACATCCTGGTTGTCTAAGCAACTCCACATCCTTTTCCACTTAACGTATACTTTGGGACCTTAGCTGGTGGTCTGGGC
>NZ_CDRJSZ010000002.1:65000-87500 GCF_976954375.1 Niallia sp. Marseille-Q9988
TTTTAATGGAGTTGCAACTAAATACCTGAATAATTACCTTGCTTGGTTTCGGGTGTTAGAATCCATTCAACATCAAAGGAATCCTATTACTATGAATGACTTGATGATTAAAGGGAATTTAATACAAAATATGGAAACATATGATACACTTAGGTTAGCTAAATTCACGATATAAACATCACTGCTTGTTCAACTAACGACGCAGGTTAATAAAAATCTGATGAATCTTTTTTGTAATGGAACCGTCTAATATATGGGAGGTGTTTATATGCGAAAGAAATTATTAGTAATAATTTCTGGAATTCTTTTATTATTATCTGGTTGTTCTTTAAATGATGGTGAATCAGAGAATGAAATACAAAATGATGCCAGTGCAAGCTGGGCATATCCATTCGTTAAATGGGAAAATCAAACCTATGTTGTAGCAGAAGAGGAAATTAAAGAAGACAAAATAGGTCAAGAAATCGGTAAAGTTACTTCATATTCAGACCTTGAAAGTTCTAACACAAGTGGGAACTTCTCTAATGAATATGAAGTTGGGACAAAGTATTATGAAATCACAGATATTAGCCAAAAAGAAGCAATAGCTATCGAAGTTAAAAAAGGAAAGTTTATTAAAGCTGTAATTTCTGATAAATGGGAAGAGCAAAATTTTTAGCTTTGTGAAATGATGTACTTAAACAAACGGGTGCGTTAGTTGAATAAGCAAATATTATAAAATGGAACTTCCGTAAATTAGGAGGTTTCGTTTTATAAGAAATATCAACATTAAACTTTAACAGAGCCTATTATTTAAACAAAAGATTACTTTGTTCCATTATGCTCTAATCTCCAATAATAATGGAAAAGAATAAAAAACAAAAAAGAACAGACCGAGCAAAAATAAGTTTTCACTCGGTCTGTTTATTATTTTAATAAGTTTATTTTTCTTTGTTTTGCTTCTTTAAATAGGAAAAAGTATTTTGCTTCTGACAGTTTAGCAGCGCTAATTACTTCATCGGAAGGATCAAAACTTTTATCTAATAGACTCTTATCATTTAACCATTCTTTCTTTAAATGATTAAATTGGACTAATAGCTTTTCATCGAAATCCTTCCTTAACTTCCCTTTTCTTTGAAAGAACATCACTAGCCCTCCTGTTCTTACACTTCTCTTCTACCTTCTAATGCTTTAGATAGTGTAACCTCATCTGCGTATTCTAAATCGCCACCTACTGGTAAACCATGGGCAATTCTTGTGATTTTAATTCCTGACGGTTTAAGAAGACGTGAGATATACATGGCTGTTGCTTCTCCCTCTATATTCGGATTGGTTGCCATAATAACCTCTTGCGCTTCATCATCTTGCAATCTTTTTATTAAAGAAGGTACATTAATATCTTCTGGTCCTATACCATCCATCGGAGAAATAGCACCATGAAGCACATGATAAAGTCCGTTATATTCTTTCATCTTTTCCATCGCTATTACATCTTTAGGATCTTGAACTACACATATAATACTTCGGTCTCTTCTGCTATCTTCACATATATAACATGGATCTTGGTCTGTTATATGCCCACAAACAGAGCAATAAGTAAGGTTTCTTTTTGCATTAACAAGTGCCTTTGCGAAATCTAATACTGTATCTTCTTTCATATTTAATACAAAAAAAGCCAGTCTTGAGGCCGTTTTAGGCCCGATGCCTGGCAATTTCATAAAGCTGTCAATCAGCTTTGATATAGGTTCAGGATAATGCATAATCTCCCTCCTTAAAACATTCCAGGAAGATTTAATCCTTTTGTAAACTGACCCATAGTAGAGTTAGTAAGTTCATCCGCTTTTTTTAATGCATCATTTGTTGCTGCTAGAACTAGATCTTGCAACATTTCTACATCTTCTGGATCGACAACCTCTTCCTTAATAATGACATCAAGAATTTCTTTATGACCTGATACAACTACAGTTACCATTCCGCCCCCTGCTGTTCCTTCAATTTTCTCCTCACCAAGTTGCTCTTGAGCTTCAGCCATTTTCTTTTGCATTTTTTGCATTTGCTTCATCATATTTTGCATATTTCCCATTCCACGCATTTATCATTACCTCCAGTTTATAGTTTCCATTGGTTTATCTACATATTATGTACATATATAACCAATAGGTTCAAAATTAATCCTTCACTTCTAATAATTCTTCACCAAATAATTTTATTGCTTCCAAGACAACAGGATTATCTTGACGTATTTCTTCGTCTTCCTCATCAGACTCTGCATGATGAGAACTATTTAGAAAGTCTTCCCTTATAGTGAGCCATTGTTCTTCCGGTACTCCTAATAAATTATACCTTGTACCTGTAAGCTGATACAAAGAATTAGTAATCGTCTCTATAAATTTACCATTATCTAATGCCATTTGACAGTGGATTTCATATTTAAACTTAATAATCAAAGAGTCAGATGATGCAGCAACTGGTTCTGCTTCATTCAATAACGCTGCCTGTGATCTCATTTGATTTTGGACTAGCGTATTTAGCATTGCTCCCCAATTACTTTTTACTTTTTGTAGTTCTTGCTTCGTTGCATTTTTTAGAGTCTCCGTTATTTTACCTAATGGAGCTTGGAATCCTTTTCTATTCGTTCTAGCTTTTTTCTGTATTGTCTGTGTTTCCACTGCTACAGATACTCCATTTTGCTTGAGGTTCGAAACTTCTTGTTCTAAAGAAGTTATCTTATCAAGTAAAGATTGTATTTCTGGGATACTCACCTGTGCTTGTCCAGATGAAGTCGCCGTCTCTAGCTGGCACAGATTCACAATCGCCACTTCTAAAAAGATTCTAGGATGATTGGTCCAGCGCATATCTTGCTGCGTTTTATTTAATACGCGAATAAGCTCATAAATTTGTTCATGTGTATACGTTTCTGCAAGATCTTTGAAATCATCATCTAACAAAACTCGCTCTAATGATTCTTCTAAGCGAGGCGCTGTTTTATATAGCAGCATATCTCGATAAAAAAAGATAAAATCTTCAATAAATCGATTAGAGTCTTTTCCTGCAAGAAGTAATTCATCTAATGATTGAAGACCTCTTACAGTGTCTCCATCTAAAATAGCTTTAGATAAAGTATTTAAAAAGTTTTGGGAAACAGCTCCAGTTACGGTAAGAGCATCTTCGACTGTAACTACTTCATTGCTATAAGAAATAGCTTGATCTAGCAAACTTAACGCATCACGCATTCCACCATCTGCCGCTCTTGCAATCATTTGCAATGCTTTTTCCTCACAGGAGATTGCTGACTCATCCATAATCAATCTCATTCGATTGACAATCGCTTGCGATGTAATCCGTCTAAAATCAAATCGCTGACATCTTGAAATAATCGTTAAAGGAATTTTGTGAGGTTCAGTAGTGGCCAAAATAAAGATTACATGTTTAGGGGGTTCCTCCAATGTTTTCAAAAGAGCATTAAATGCTCCAATTGATAGCATATGCACTTCATCGATAATATAAACTTTATAAGGTACAGAGCTAGGAGCAAATTTAACCTTATCTCTTATATCCCTTATTTCTTCTACTCCATTGTTAGAAGCAGCATCTATTTCGATTACATCTGGTATAGTACCATCTGTAATGCCCCTACACGCATCGCACTCATTACAAGGTTCACCAATTGGTGCTCTCTCACAGTTAACAGCCTTTGCTAATATTTTTGCTGCACTTGTTTTCCCTGTTCCCCTTGGTCCAGAGAACAAGTAAGCGTGAGATATTTTTTGTTGAAGAAGGGCATTTTGCAATGTCTTTGTTACGTGTTCCTGCCCTACTACATCTATAAACTGCTGAGGACGCCAAACCCGATATAAAGCTTGATAGTTCATAGTACCCTCCATTTTTTATTCATACAATTATTATAGCTTATCCATGTATATTTTTACATCCATAATAGCATACATAAAGGCATCTAAATAGCTTCCCTTTAAAAAAGAAAAACCACGGCACTTCTTTCTATTTAAGTAAAAACCGCTCATTTATTCGTTTTCATCTTACAAAAAAACTCATCCTAGTGGATGAGTTTTGTATGTATAAATTAAGCTGCCGTGCACCTTTCATCGACTGGCACCCATAAGCGTTACTTAAGTAGTTAGCTCGGTCCAGGTAACCCTGCGGCACATGGGGGTGTCCACTTAATGCTGCTTCCTTCCGGACCTGACATGGTTCATGGATTCCCATTGCGCAGGACCCGGACGTCAACACCACTTACTTAAGGCAGACCCTACAGGATACCAGCCTCAGAAAGGAATTCAGCCTCGCTAGAGCGGATTGCGAGTACAGGGCACCGCTACCTCCCCGCTTAGCACGACAAAATTGATACCGAATATTAGGTGTCCTTAAGACACACTCTTAGTATACTGATAATGAAAGGAAAAATCAACATAAAGCATTTGTTAATTATTGTAAAGATCATTTTTACTTGTCTTTTGTCTTTTTTCTTCCTTCCTACGATTTCTAATTTCCTGAAAAAAAGAAGTTAATAACTGTCCGCATTCTTGGTCTAATATACCAGAAGCCACTTCACTCTGATGATTAAACCGACTATCTTGAAGTAAATTCATAAAGGTACCAGCACAACCTCCCTTTGGATCAGCAGCTCCATAAACTACTCGAGGAATACGTGACAGTAGAATAGCGCCAGAACACATCGCACATGGCTCAAGAGTAACATAAAGTGTTGCTTCTTCTAACCTCCACGTACCCAATACTTTACAAGCTTTTTCAATGGCGAGTAATTCTGCATGGGCAACAGCAGATTGATCTGTTTCTCTTAAGTTATGTGCTCTTGCTATTACCTCCCCCCTATAGACAACAACTGCTCCAATAGGCACTTCTCCAATTTCTGCCGCTTTCTGTGCTTCCTCTATCGCTATTTTCATAAATAATTGATCTTGTTTTTCTTCCATTCTTACAGCCCACCTATATAAAAACACAAAATTTGTTATGAAATTTCTTCTTTGATTTAAACTAAGTAAACTAGATAATTAATCACAACCATTCCACTTTAGCCAAACGAGAGAAAGTTGTTGGATGGACTGATTGATTTTTCTTTACAACTAGAACCAATGCTTCATTCTACCATTTTACATAGAAAAGGAGAACCGTATGGAATCATCTGAAACAGCTCTGTTAATTATTGATATGATTAATGACTTTAATTTTGAGCATGGAAATATTTTAGCAGAAAAGGCATTAAAAATTGCAGATCAAATCCAATTACTAAAGAAACAATGTGATAAAGAAAATATTCCAATCATCTATATCAATGATCACTATAATTTATGGCAAGCAGAATTGAACAAAGTAATAGAGTATTGTAAAAATGAAAAAAGCGAATCTGTTATTGGCAAAATAAAGCCAACTGACAAAGATTATTTTTTAATAAAACCAAGACATTCTGCTTTTTATGGGACAGCCTTACATACATTACTTACCCAGTTGCAAGTAAAAAAGCTTATCCTTAGCGGAATTGCTGGCAATATTTGCGTGTTATTTACTGCAAATGACGCCTATATGCGAGAATATCCACTTCTTATCCCAGATAATTGTATTGCTTCTGTTGACGATGAAGATAATCACTATGCTATTCGAATGATGAAAAATGTTATGCGTGCAAAAATATTTACATTCAAAGAAAACACGAGCATTTCTCCTCTTTCTTCCTCATAAGCTGTAATAATGTATCCTTATCAGGAGGGAAGAATATGCAAATTCATGTTGTCAGCAATAATCAAACCTTAACAGGCATTGCAGCTGCATACGGTACTACAGTTAATGATTTGGTAGAAGCGAACGACCTGCCAAATCCGGATCGATTAACAATAGGGCAAGCACTAGTCATTCCCATCATCGGCAGCTTTTATTGGGTACAGCCAGGAGACAGCCTCTGGTCTATCGCTCAAAGATTCCGATTAAATTATGAACAATTAGCCACTATTAATTCCATTCCTGTGAACCAATCTTTACAAGTCGGCTTACGTTTATACATTCCAGATCGTCCAAAAAGACCAGTTGATACTAATGCATATGTGGAACCAAGAGGAACATCTGTTGCCCCTAATTTAGAGGCAAGCGCGCGAGAAGCCGCTCCCTATTTAACCTATCTCGCTCCTTTTAGTTTTCAAGCATTACGGGATGGAAGCTTAAAAGAACCGATCCTCAATAATTTCCCTAGCATTGCCCAAAGAAATAGAAATGTACTCATGATGGTCATTACGAACCAGGAGAACGATCAATTTAGTGATGAATTAGGAAGAATCCTATTAAATGATGAAACCATCCAAAATAACTTTATCAATAATATAGTTGCGACCGCTAAAAAATACGGATTTAAAGATATCCATTTTGATTTTGAATATTTAAGACCAGTTGATCGGGAAGCCTATAACTCCTTCCTGCGTAAAGCCAAAAATCGTTTTTCACAAGAAGGCTGGCTATTATCTACTGCTTTGGCTCCTAAAACAAGTGCCGATCAAAAAGGAAAATGGTACGAAGGACATGATTACAAAGCGCACGGAGAAATTGTTGATTTTGTTGTCATCATGACATATGAATGGGGTTATAGTGGTGGACCTGCTATGGCTGTTTCTCCTATTGGGCCCGTAAGAGAGGTACTCGAATATGCAATCACCGAAATTCCCTCTTCTAAAATTATGATGGGGCAAAATCTTTATGGATATGATTGGACACTACCATTCGTTGAAGGATCCATTGCAAAAGCACTTAGTCCTCAAGCAGCAATACAGCTTGCAGCTGATAATAATGTCGCTATTCTTTATGATCAGAAAGCACAGGCTCCTTATTTTAAATACACAGATAGTGCAGGGAAATTACATGAAGTATGGTTTGAGGACGCCCGCTCCATTCAAGCTAAATTCAATTTAATTAAAGAATTAAATTTAAGAGGAATCAGCTATTGGAAATTAGGGTTGCCATTTCCTCAAAATTGGCTTTTAATAGTAGATAATTTCCAAGTAACAAAAAGAACTTAAATACAAAAGGAAAGGTCTCTTTTTCAATCAGACCTTTCCTTTTTATGCATCTTCTAACCAATTAATTTTGTATATATCGACTTTGCCATACTAACCTCTGAGGTTCCATGAATAATAGCACGACCATCCTTAAATAGGATAACTCGATAACCATCATAATGAAAAGAAACTAAATAGGGATTTGCAATTAAGTTTTCCACCAGAGATTTCCACCGTTGCGAGAGCCCATATAAATCCAATTCCTTAAAAATAGGCGGACGAATATGAACCGCATCTCTCCCACACAGTACAGCCGCTTTCGTTTGTTTTTGCGCTGATAAATACGGAAAGTCGGCATCGTCCCCACAAGAAGGACAGCTGTTATTTCTTAATGCCGCAACATTCACTTCCGCATATTCCATTTTCCAAATATCAAAAGAACGAAGGACTGGCCATACTGTTTTACCTGCAAGAATCTGCATTGCTTGTGATACTTGCATGGCAGCAACCCACTGAACGATAGGACTAATAACACCCGCCGTATCACATGTAATTTGTTGAGAAGGAAGCTTTTCAATTAAACAATGGAGACAAGGAGCATGTTCTCCAATAACTGGATAAGAAAGCCCATAGCTCCCAACACAAGCTCCAAATAGAAAAGGAATATGATGCTTAATCGCAGCATCATTTATCACCATTCTTGTTTCAAAATTATCCGTTCCATCCATTAAAATAGATGCACCACGAATAAATTTTTCCACCGTATGATAGTTAATATCCTCTACAATCGACTCAATAAGTGTATGACTGTTAATTTCCTTTAGTCTTTTTTCTGCAGCAATTGCTTTAGGAAGCTTTTTCGCTGCATCCTCTTCTGTATATAACTGCTGTCTTTGCAGATTACTTTGTTCCACGTAATCACGATCAATAATGGTGAGTTTTCCTATTCCCGCTCTAACTAGCATCTCAGACACTGCCGATCCTAAAGCTCCAGCTCCTAAAATAACAGCGTGACTATTTTCAATTTTCATTTGCCCATCTTTTCCAATAAATAATGCTTGTTTCAAAAAGCGACTAGTCAAGATGTAATCATCCCTGTCAAAGGACTACTTGCGACTCCATAATTTTTCTCTGCTATTCTTCCTGCTTCGTATCCTAATCGTCCTGCTTCGATCGCTAGCTTCATGGCATATGCCATTGTAACTGGGTCTTTCGCATTGGAAACTGCCGTATTCAAAAGCACCCCATCTGCTCCAAGCTCCATAGCATATGCTGCATCCTTTGGAGAACCGATTCCTGCGTCTACAATAACAGGAATCGCGCTTTGTTCAATAATAAATTGTAAATTTAATGGGTTGATAATTCCTTTTCCAGACCCAATTGGCGAAGCGCCAGGCATAATGGCATGTACCCCTAACTGTTCTAGCCGTCTAGCAAGCACTACATCATCAGAAGTATAAGGCAATACAATAAATCCTTCTTCTAACAACTGCTCAGAAGCCTTTAACGTTTCTACAGGATCTGGCAGCAGCGATTTATCACACCCAATTACTTCAACTTTAATCATGTCACATAATCCAGATGCTTTTGCAAGCTTAGCGATTCTTACCGCTTCCTCAGCTGTTTTTGCGCCTGCTGTATTAGGAAGGAGCGTATATCTTTTTAAATCTAATTGCTCTAAAAAGTTCGGCTGTGATTCTTCAAATATATTCATCCTCCGTACAGCAAAGGTTAGAATCTCACTTTGTGATACTTCTACAGCCTTTTTTTGCACCTCAAGTGACGGATATTTCCCTGTTCCAAGTAATAAACGAGACTGAAACGTGCGATTAGCTATTGTTAACATGTTTACCCTCCTCCAACAAAATGAATTAATTCGACTTTGTCTTTTTCTTTTAATAAATGAGCTTGATAGTGCTCTTTTCGTAAAATATTTTTATTTATCTCCACAATCACAATACGATTATTTAATGCAAATAAATGCAATAAATCTTCCACTGTAACTACATTCTCCGGCAGCTGCTGTTCCTTCCCATTCAATTGGATGATCAATTACTTACTTCCCTCCCTATGCATAAAATCATGACGCTCCACTTTAAATGCATCTACCCACCGTTTCTCTACAGGTGAACCAATCATTAAATCACGAATCATCTTCCCTGTAGCTGGTGCTAATAATATGCCATTTCGTTGATGCCCTGTTGCAAAATATAAGCCTTTCATCTCTGGATGCTCTCCTATAAATGGATATCCGTCATAAGTTTGTGGTCTAAGTCCCGCCCATGCCCGCTTCCATTTCATCTTTCCAACTTCCGGTATCATTCTTTTTGCTTTTTTTATCACTTCTTGTAGTCCATCAAGGGAAGGATCTTCAGTCCAATCATTCCATTTTTTCGTCGCACCAATAACAAGCTCATTATTATTTCTAGGTACAATATAAAATTGGTCATGAAATACAGAATAATGTAACGGAGCTCCATCATTTAACGCGGCCACACATTCGCCCTTTACTGGAATAATTTCATGAGGTAATCCTAATTGCTGAAAAAAGTAATTACTCCACACACCACTCGCAACGACAACATTATCTGTTAAAAAGGTCCCTTGCGACGTTTTCAGCACATATCCCATTCCATTCTTTTCCACTCTTAATACACGGGTATATTCATAAATTTCGGCTCCTAATAGCTTAGCTCCTTTACTTAGACCATTACATGCTATTAATGGGGTAATATGTACATCCTCTTTTAAATAAGCTGCTCCTACAATATCTGCTGCTAGCTGAGGTACTTTTTCTCTTGCTTCTGTGCAATCCAACCATTCCACTGACGATAAGGAAAGAATAGATTCCAGGTCTCTCTTTTCTTCCTCTGAATAAGCAAGCTTCAATAATCCACCATTTTTCTTTTCAAAATCAATAGTTGTTAGTTCTTTTATCTCTTCATAAAGTTCCTTATATAAAAGCTGGCTACTTCTTGCAAATGGATAGAGCTGCATAAATTCTTTATACTCGGAGTGAGCACCTAGCATTCCAGCTGCAGCACTTGTTGATTTTCCGCCCATTTGCTGTGCTTCGAAAATAGCTACCTTTCTCTTCTCTTTTGCCAAATAGTAAGCGATAGAACTACCGATAATTCCACCACCAATAATTGCAACATCAAACTTCTTCGTTTCCAAGCTCTTCACATCTTTCTCTCATACTTTGCACTACCTTTAATGGATCAGATGATGAAAAAATAGCTGACATAATAGCCACTCCATCCACACCAAAACTCGCTAGTTCTTCTATTTGATTCTCCGTAATTCCCCCTATAGCATACAGTGGAATAGATATATTTCTTTTTATTTCAGAGATAGAGGACAACACGATAGGAGGCTTTCCTTTTTTACTATTTGTAGGATAGCAATGGCCGTATATGACATAATCTGCAATCTCTTTATCTGCTAGAATTGCTTCTTCTTTGCTATGAACAGATACACCTATATACATTTTTGGAAACCTTGTTTTCACATCATTAACAGACACTCCACTTGTCGGTAAATGGACATTTTTTAACGAATGCAATAGCGCAATATCAAGACGATCATTAACAATTATTTTTCTTGCAGGTACCCCTTCCTTAAGCAAATAATCACATAGCCTATAAATTTCTTTTGGACTTTTGTCTTTCTCTCTAATTTGCAGATAATCCACATATGGATGGATTTCTAATAAAATTGATAAAAGCTTCTTTAAGGTATGTTTGTTATCTGTGACAGCCATTATCTTAATATTCATCACCCCAACTTATCATTTAGAAGGAAAAGTGGCTGAAAACACCAAAAACCACTTTTCCAATTATAGAAAAGTGGTTAATAAACTACGCCTAATGAAAAGTTCATTAGACACGCATATTTAAAGATACTCCACTTTCCTACGCAGGTACGAACCTGTTCAGGTTTTGAGGGTTTAAAAAGTAACTACTTTATTCTCAGCCCTTATCAAGGGATCCCCTAGTGATTCATTTATAAACTTTACCCATATACTACCATAAATCAAAAATTTAGCAATATAAAATTCAAAATTTTTTTACTCTTTTATCCTCTAACTAGGGTAATCATTCATTAACCAATAGTTCTATTTGAAATAAGCCGTAATAATACTTCAGGAAAAAACATGCATATGTCCACATCACTCTTCATGTGTTAAAATGACTCTTGTACTATTTTTATTACCTACTAAAGGAAGCAATTGTTTGTATAGGCTTTACACGCAAAATAGTTGTTAGGCTAATCTACAAGCCTTTTAAAAATCTTTGCTCCTTAAAAATAAGAGAACAGGAGGGACAAGTGTGAATAGTATCCCTTTTATTACAGTAGAAGGACCTATTGGAGTTGGGAAAACTTCTTTAGCTAAATTACTCTCAGAGTACTTTCAATACGAGCTTCTAAAAGAAATTGTCGAAGAAAATCCTTTCCTCGGAAAATTTTATGAAAACATTGATGAATGGAGTTTTCAGACAGAAATGTTTTTCCTATGTAATCGATTTAAGCAGTTAAACGATACAAGAGACCATTATCTATCTAAAAATATTCCTGTAGTTGCAGATTATCATATATTAAAAAACCTTATTTTTGCTAAAAGATCTTTACAGGATAATGATTTACAGAAATATGTTCGTATATATGAGGTGTTAACAGAAGACTTACCGATGCCGAATATTATTATTTACTTACATGCCAGCTTGGATACAATAATGGCACGAATCAAAAAAAGAGATAGAGACATTGAAAAAAATATTAGTCCTCTTTATTTAGAACAGCTAGCTTCTGATTATGATATTGTCATGAATGACTTCAAAAAAAATAATCCACATATTCCTGTATTAGATTTCAATGGAGATACACTGGACTTTGTTCAAAATAAACAAGACTTAGTAAAAATTATTGACACAATAAAAGAAACTTTAAATATAGGAGCCTTTAAACATGAATCTACGAACAAAATATAATATTCCTAGCAATTCCGTTATTACGATTGCAGGAACAGTTGGTGTTGGTAAATCAACGCTAACAAATGCACTAGCAGATGCTTTGCAATTTCGAACTTCCTTTGAGAAAGTGGATACAAATCCATATCTTGATAAATTTTATCATGACTTTAGTAGATGGAGTTTCCATCTGCAAGTATATTTTTTAGCAGAACGCTTTAAAGAACAAAAAAGAATCTTTGAATATGGCGGCGGATTTATTCAAGATCGTTCCATTTATGAAGACACAGGCATATTCGCGAAAATGCATTATGAAAAAGGAACAATGTCAGAAGTAGATTATGAAACATATACAAGTCTTTTTGATGCAATGGTGATGACACCTTATTTCCCACATCCAGATTTGTTAATATACCTTGAAGGATCTCTTGATGATATTTTACAGCGAATTGATCGAAGAGGTCGAGAAATGGAGAAGCAAACGCCGATTGATTATTGGAAAGAAATGCATGGAAGATACGAAAACTGGATTGAGTCTTTCTCTGCATGCCCAGTACTTCGTTTAAATATTAATGAATATGACGCTATCGCCGGAACACAGTCTATCGAACCAATTATCGAAAAGATAGGAACGATTCTTCAGCAAAAAAATTATAGCCATAAAGCATAAAAAGGACTTTCCTTAGTTTACAAATACAGTCAGCTTCATCTTGTTCGAAAGATTCGCTGACTGTATTCCAAAACAATAAGGAAAATCCTATATATATAAGTTGTTTTCTAAAAGTTTGTTGCTATTTTCAATAGGAATAATAAATCAATTAGAAAAACTGATTCGCTCCATGGAAACTGAGGTGGATTCGAGTCGCAGATCTTTACAACAAACTTTACAAAATAGTCTATGTAAACAATAAAAACCTGCTACCGTAGTAGCAGGTCACATATATCTCCAAATATTATGCGCAATGTAAATTAAAAAATCATGGAGGAGGAAAGGGGATTCGAACCCCTGCGCGGTTTGACCCGCCTGTCGGTTTTCAAGACCGATCCCTTCAGCCGGACTTGGGTATTCCTCCATCAGACAAGTAATAATATATCATCTATTTAATATTAAGTCAACTATATTTTTCATTTTTTTATTTTTTATTTTTTTTATCAAAAAACATATAAAAAATGCATTAATAATAGTATTCTTCTACACTAAATTAAGAATAGCTAACTTCTCGGAAGAGCTGCTCCCTTCCAAGAAGTCATATCCTTTTATCTATCTATTTATTACCTTACTCAGGAGAAATTACTTCTCTATTTCTCATATAAGGGCGAAGTACTTCAGGAATTACAACACTTCCATCTGCTTGCTGATAATTTTCTAGAATAGCTGCAACTGTTCTTCCAATCGCAAGGCCAGAACCATTTAATGTGTGCACATGCTCCGGTTTTCCTTTAGGCTCTCTGCGGAAGCGAATATTTGCTCTTCTCGCTTGGAAAGCCTCAAAATTACTACAAGAAGATATCTCACGGTATGTATTATAGCTTGGAATCCATACCTCCACATCATACTTTTTCGCCGCTGTAAAGCCCAAATCTCCTGTACACATACTCAAAACACGGTATGGTAATCCTAGAAGCTGCAATACTTTCTCTGCATTTCCTGTTAAAGACTCTAGCTCTTCATAAGAATCTTCTGGTTTCACAAACTTCACAAGCTCTACTTTATTAAATTGATGCTGTCTGATCAGACCTCTTGTATCTCTACCTGCAGATCCTGCTTCTGAACGGAAATTGGCGCTAAATGCTGCATATTTGATTGGAAGCTGGTCCCCATCAAGTATTTCATCTCTATGCAGGTTGGTTACAGGTACCTCTGAAGTTGGAATTAAGAAGTAGTCTTCTTTTTCTATTAAAAAAGCATCTTCTTCAAACTTAGGTAATTGTCCTGTACCTGTTAGACTTGCTCTATTCACTAGGAAAGGAGGAATAATCTCTTTATACCCATGTTCCTCTGTATGCAAATCAAGCATAAAATTAAATAATGCTCTTTCTAGTTTAGCCCCTAAACCTTTATAAAATACAAAACGACTTCCTGTTACTTTTGCTGCCCTTTCAAAATCTAGCAAATCTAAGTCAGTAGCAACATCCCAATGTGGCTTTGGTTCAAAATCAAATTTTCTAATTTCGCCCCATTTTCTAATTTCAATGTTATCATCTTCCGTATCCCCTACTGGAACACTCTCGTGAGGAAGATTCGGAATTCCTAGCATAATGGTTTGCAATTTTTCTTCCACATCACGTAGCTCATTATCATATTCTTTAATTTTTTCGCCAACTTCTCTCATTTCTACAATAAGAGCCTCTGCATCTTTTTTCTCTCTTTTTAAAACTGCTACTTGCTGTGATACTTCATTTCTTTTGCTTTTTAATTGTTCTGTTTCAACAATAAGCTCTCGACGTCTTACATCCAATGCTTCAAAATTTTCAAGCTCTGATAAATCTTCTCCTCGATGCTGTAATTGACTTTTCACAAAATCAAAATTAGCACGAACAAATTTAATATCTAACATCTCTTTATTCCTCCCATTTTTTTCTACATGCAATCTACTTCTTTTAGGTTAGACGCCCTCTGTTAGAAATTCTCAAGTTTCTTTTGGAAAACAAAAAACTCCCGTCCCCAAAAAAGGGACGAGAGTTACCCGCGTTGCCACCCTAGTTAAAAGCAAAAACTGCTTTTCACCTTAAAGATCATAACGGTTTTTAGCCGAAAACAATTACTAGCAATCATTGCGTTCCTTGTTTTTACTCTAGGATGGATTCACAAGCTTTATTCACCGATTCACACCAACCATCGGCTCTCTTTTAGAATAAGTAACCTGTTACTATTTCCTATCATAGTAGATTCCATATATTAATTGCATTTATCTTACTATAATTATTTCCGAAATTCAACAACTTATGCAAATAAGTGTTGCTTAGCTTCTATTGCCATATTTATAAAATAGCCAGTTAAACGATGATCTTCTGTTAATTCAGGATGGAAAGAACAACCTAAGAACTGTCCCTCTCTCGCTGCCACAATACGATCATTATGTTTAGCTAGCACTTCTACATTTTCCCCAACGCTCACGATATGTGGTGCACGAATAAATACAGCTGTAAAATCCTCTGCAACTCCTGCAATATCTAAGTTTGCTTCAAAGCTCTCCCTTTGTCTTCCAAAAGAATTACGCTCGACTTGCACATCCATAACACCAATATGAGGTTTATCATAGCCTTTAATGGATTTAGCTAATAAAATTAAACCCGCACATGTTCCAAATATCGGCTTCCCAGATTGAGCAAACGTTTGAAGTGCATCCATAAAGTCATATTTATCTATTAACCTTCGCATCGTTGTGCTTTCTCCACCAGGAATGATAAATCCATCAATTTCATCTAGCTGTTCTTTTTTCTTTATAATAATAGCCTCTGCATTATTCGCCTCAATAGCCTTCACATGTTCTCTTACAGCTCCCTGTAATCCAAGTACCCCTATTTTTATATTTGGCATGGTACTCATATTACCAACCACGCTCTTGCATACGTGCTTCTGGGCTTAAACTAGAAATTTCGATTCCTTTCATTGCTGTTCCAAGGTTTTTAGAAATTTCTGCAATTAGCTCATAATCTTGATAATGAGTAGTTGCTTCTACTATTGCTCTAGCAAATTTCGCAGGGTTGTCTGATTTAAATATACCAGATCCTACAAATACACCATCTGCGCCTAGTTGCATCATAAGAGCCGCATCAGCAGGTGTTGCAACACCACCAGCAGCAAAATTAACAACTGGCAGACGACCTAATCTTTTTATTTCTAAAAGAAGGTCATATGGTGCACCTAAAATCTTAGCTTCTGTCATTAATTCATCTTCGTTCATATGAACAACTTTACGTACCTGTGCATTTACTTTTCTTATATGACGGACTGCCTCCACAATATTTCCTGTTCCTGGCTCCCCTTTTGTACGAAGCATAGAAGCACCTTCACCGATACGTCTTGCAGCTTCTCCTAGATCACGACATCCACAAACAAATGGAACAGTATATTCATTTTTATTTAAATGGAACTCTTCGTCTGCTGGAGTTAACACTTCACTCTCATCAATATAGTCTACGCCCATAGCTTCGAGCACTCTTGCTTCGACAATATGGCCAATACGTGCCTTTGCCATTACAGGGATTGTTACTGCATTCATTACTTCCTCTACAATTGTAGGGTCAGCCATCCTAGCTACTCCGCCAGCTGCGCGAATATCTGAAGGAACTCGTTCAAGAGCCATTACTGCTACTGCTCCTGCTTCCTCTGCAATTTTGGCTTGTTCTGCATTAATAACATCCATGATTACTCCGCCCTTTTGCATTTCAGCCATTCCACGTTTTACTCTATCAGTACCAGTTTTCATTGTTTGCCCCCTGTAAAGTCTCAATTTTAACACAAAAATTATTGGAATCTTTAGAAGAAACTTATTATTCCCTAATGAAAATAAACAATAAAAAAGAGCTTCTGTCAATACAAGAAGCCCTTTTTCTTACAACTTCTAAAATGTATGCGATTTTCTAATAGATTATTGTCTTTTACTTTTTCACAAAGATTTAATTAGAACCAGCCTTTTACTGTATCAAAAACACTTCCCCATACATTTGAAAAGAATGAACCAACACCGCGCATAGCTAAAACAAACCAATTTGCTTTTTCAACTGTTTCGTTTGCTACTAGGTCTACTTGTACCTTTTCTTTTCCATCACTAGTTAAGAATGGCACTTCTTTTCCGTCTTTCGTTTGTACGGTTACATAACCAACTTTATCTCCTTTTTTAATTGGAGCAGTTAGTTCCCCATCATCATTTAATTTCTTTTCATCTAAAACAACTTTTGCTACATAATTTTCTTTTTCATTATTCTTGATTACTAAGTTAATAGCATCTTTAGTACCAATGCTTACTTTATCTTCTTTTCCTTTGGTTACATCCAATGTTTTATTTTTGGAATCGACATAATTTGCAGGAAGAATTTCTTCCGTAGTGAAATTGCCAAAAGCATAGTCTAGCACTTTTCTTGCTTCAGCAAAACGAGAATCCTTCGATTCACTTTTCATAATAACAACAATATAACGTTGATTCTCTTTTTTTGCTGTAGCAGTAACATTGAATTTTGCATAGTCTGTAGAACCTGTTTTTAATCCATCTACCCCTTCATATCCATAAATCAACGAAGGTATTAACCAGTTGAAGTTTTTATATTCTCTACCATCTCTAAACTTCAGACTTGGCATACCAGAAGTCTCTAAAATTTCCGGATAATCATGAATTAAACGGTAAGCTAATTTCGCAACTGCTTTAGCTGACATTTTATTTTCATCTTCACTGCTTCCTGCTGGAATATTTCCCAATAAATCACTATTGTTTAAACCAGAAGAGTTTACAAATTCAAAATCCTCTAAACCTAATTCCTCAGCCTTTTGATTCATTACACTAATATAATTTTTTTCTGTACCTGCAATTAATTCTGCCAATGCAACTGTCGCAGCATTCCCTGAATGAATGGCCATTGCTTGATACAATTCCTTAACTGTATATTCTTCCCCTTCAGTCAACCCTACATTTGATAACCCAGGTGCACCTGACAGTCTGTGAATATAATTATTTATTTTTACTTTTTGATTCCAAGAGATTTTCCCATTTTTTATTGACTCTAGAACAATATATTCTGTCATCATCTTTGACATAGAAGCGACTCCAAGAAGCTCGTCCGTATTTTTTTCATATAATATTTCTCCGGTATTCGCATCCACTAATATAGCTGCCCCTGCATCTAATCCAAGCTCATCATTTTCAGCAGCATTTGCTTGATATGGTAGAACTGTTGATAGTGTACTTAAGAATAGTACGGCAATGATGAAAGACACCGTCCACTTTTTTACTTGTTTCAATATTAAAACCTCCAAAACTATTTTATCTATTAATCTAGCTTTATTTTCTAAGTTAATTATTTCCCTTGTACAGTTTAACATAAAAAAAACAAAAAAAATAGACAGCGCTATTGATCACCGTCTATTGTAAATGAAGGAAAGTTTTATAACCAATCATTAATAATATATATTAAGAAAGGGAATAGTTTGGTGCTTCTTTCGTAATTTGAACATCATGTGGGTGACTTTCTCTTAAGCCAGCACCTGTCATTTTTACAAATTGAGCATTCTCTCTTAATTCATATAAATCCTTTGTACCACAGTAGCCCATACCAGAGCGAATTCCACCAACTAATTGATAGATCGTATCAGAAAGTGGCCCTTTATAAGGAAGGCGGCCTTCAATACCTTCAGGAACAAATTTTTTGTTATCCTCTTGGAAGTAACGATCTTTTGATCCTTTTTCCATCGCAGCAACTGAACCCATTCCTCTGTACACTTTAAATCTTCTTCCTTGGAAAATTTCTGTTTCTCCAGGACTTTCAGATACACCAGCTAGCAAGCTTCCTAACATAACTGCATGTCCACCAGCTGCTAATGCTTTGACGATATCACCAGAGTATTTAATTCCTCCGTCAGCAATAATTGATTTACCATGTTTTCTAGCTTCCGTAGCACAATCATAAACAGCCGTAATTTGAGGAACACCTACACCTGCAACTACCCGTGTTGTACAAATGGAACCTGGTCCGATACCAACTTTAACAATATCTGCTCCAGCTTCAATTAAAGATCTTGTTCCTTCAGCAGTAGCAACATTACCAGCGATAATTGTTATATCAGGGAATGCCCTTCTAATGTCTTTAATACCGTCTAAAACCCCTTGTGAGTGTCCATGTGCTGTATCAATTACCACTACATCCACATTGGATTTAACAAGCATTTCTACACGTTTTAATGCATCACTCGTTACTCCAACAGCTGCACCAACTAATAGTCTCCCTTGTGCATCTTTTGCTGAATGCGGGAATTCAATTACTTTTTCTATATCCTTAATTGTGATTAATCCCTTTAATACCCCATCATCATTAATTAAAGGCAATTTTTCAATCTTGTATCTTTGTAAGATTTTTTCTGCTTCTTCTAATGTAGTTCCTACTGGAGCCGTTACTAAATTCTCTTTTGTCATAACATCCGAAATTTTAATGGAAAAGTCCTCAATAAAACGAAGGTCTCGGTTAGTAAGAATCCCCACTAGTTTTTGCTCCTCGTTATTATTAACAATTGGCACACCAGAGATACGATATTTACCCATTAGATGCTCTGCATCAAATACTTGGTGTTCAGGAGTTAAAAAGAAAGGATCTGTGATTACACCACTTTCTGAGCGCTTTACTTTGTCTACCTGCTCTGCCTGTTGCTCAATAGACATATTTTTATGAATAATGCCCAATCCACCTTGTCTTGCAATAGCAATAGCCATTTCTGCTTCTGTTACAGTATCCATTCCTGCACTAATAAGCGGAATGTTTAAGTTAAGATTTTTCGCTAATTGTACCTTTAAGCTTACATCTCGAGGCAATACTTCCGATTTAGCTGGAATTAAAAGAACATCATCAAACGTTAATCCTTCTTTTGCAAATTTACTTTCCCACATTTTAACGCCTCCATATTGTTAAAAATATTATTAGTAGGTTATCAATTGGATAAAATACTGTCAAGGTCAGTTTAATATGTTTAATTTTTCAAAAAATTTAAGGAGAGTTAAAAAATGCCCAATTATTATAAAGACTGGAGCTCTTTTAGTTGTTTTTTTTCCGCAGAATACAGCCAAAATTTTCTAAAAAAATGTTATCGCGATCTATATATATCTGATTTGGAAACAAAAAGCTATCAAAACTGCTATCCTTTCATGTATTTTTTAGAACATGGAAAATTATATTACCAACAAGCCGAGACAGCTCCACTAAGTATTCAGCCGATTCTTTTATTTTACGGTCTCGTTCATTTAATAAAAGCATGCCTATTAACAGTGGATCCAAACTATCCAAATTCCACCTCTGTTTTAGCCCACGGTGTCTCAACTAGAAAACTAAAAAAGCAGCAGTATTTATTTTTTCAAGACGAAGTTAAAATACAAAAAAACGGATTATTTACTTTTATGGCTAAGAAAATGTTCTCCTATGATAATTTGGAAGGTGAAAAAGTAAAAATGGATTTTCTCTTTAATCAGGTCCCAGAATTATCTAGCTTATTTCAACAATTAGAAGGGAAGTCAACATTTTTACAAGTGAAATATCTTCCGCCTCTTATTACATTGCCAAAACATATTTTAGATTTATATCATTCAAACTGTAATCATTTTAAAAATCATCTTGAAAATTATTATGGCATACATTTAGAAGAAATAGAGGAAAATAGGAGTGAGCTGTTAATCAGACTTTCTGAACCTCTTCCTCATAATAATTTCATTAAATGGGATACGAAAGAGAAATCTTATGTTATTTCTTCTGATAAAGAAAGACCTTGTTTTTCAAATGAAATGTTATCCCACTACTTAATTTTGTATAACTTAAGTATGATTGCTAGATACGAGATTGAATGGTGGAGTGAATTATTAAAAACAATGCCGAATAAAGATTATCCATTTATTGAATCATTTTTATTAATTGCTGCTGAAAAAGGACCTCAATTAATTTATCAATTTTTAAATAATCGAGTAAGTACCTAGTCCACTGGGGATTGACTAGGTACGGTTCTTTTCTCACTTTGCTTTTTATATTTTTAAATTCCTATCACTTATTTACTTATACATATAAAAAACAAGCATCCACCAAAGAAGATGCTTGTTTTATTCGTGCCTGGCGACGTCCTACTCTCACAGGGGGAGAACCCCCAACTACCATCGGCGCTTTAGAAGCTTAACTTCCGTGTTCGGTATGGGAACGGGTGTGACCTTCTCGCTATCGCCACCAGACTTATTTATTTAGAGAATTATTCTCTCAAAACTAAATCATTTAGAAGTAAACCATTTTGCCAAGTAATCATTATTGTCCAGCTCCAACGCCTATCGCCTAGCAAACTTCCGATCATCTCCCTACGATAAGTCAACATCGATTCACTTGCGTTCATCGTGTTTCCTTTATCTCAGTCGACGCTCTTCCAGTTTGTACGCCGATAAACAGGCGTTTCCGCTTTTCGTTTTAGTTAAGTCCTCGATCTATTAGTATCAGTCAGCTCCACATGTCGCCACGCTTCCACCTCTGACCTATCAACCTGATCATCTTTCAGGGATCTTACTAGCTTACGCTATGGGAAATCTCATCTTGAGGGGGGCTTCATGCTTAGATGCTTTCAGCACTTATCCCTTCCGCACATAGCTACCCAGCGATGCCTTTGGCAAGACAACTGGTACACCAGCGGTGCGTCCATCCCGGTCCTCTCGTACTAAGGACAGCTCCTCTCAAATTTCCTACGCCCACGACGGATAGGGACCGAACTGTCTCACGACGTTCTGAACCCAGCTCGCGTACCGCTTTAATGGGCGAACAGCCCAACCCTTGGGACCGACTACAGCCCCAGGATGCGATGAGCCGACATCGAGGTGCCAAACCTCCCCGTCGATGTGGACTCTTGGGGGAGATAAGCCTGTTATCCCCGGGGTAGCTTTTATCCGTTGAGCGATGGCCCTTCCATGCGGAACCACCGGATCACTAAGCCCGACTTTCGTCCCTGCTCGACTTGTAGGTCTCGCAGTCAAGCTCCCTTGTGCCTTTACACTCTACGAATGATTTCCAACCATTCTGAGGGAACCTTTGGGCGCCTCCGTTACTTTTTAGGAGGCGACCGCCCCAGTCAAACTGCCCACCTGACACTGTCTCCCACCCCGATAAGGGGTGCGGGTTAGAATGTCAATACAGCCAGGGTAGTATCCCACCAATGCCTCCACCGAAGCTAGCGCTCCGGCTTCCAAGGCTCCTACCTATCCTGTACAAGCTGTACCAAAATTCAATATCAGGCTGCAGTAAAGCTCCACGGGGTCTTTCCGTCCTGTCGCGGGTAACCTGCATCTTCACAGGTACTATAATTTCACCGAGTCTCTCGTTGAGACAGTGCCCAGATCGTTACACCTTTCGTGCGGGTCGGAACTTACCCGACAAGGAATTTCGCTACCTTAGGACCGTTATAGTTACGGCCGCCGTTTACTGGGGCTTCAATTCAGAGCTTCGCGCGAACGCTAACCCCTCCTCTTAACCTTCCAGCACCGGGCAGGTGTCAGCCCCTATACTTCGCCTTGCGGCTTCGCAGAGACCTGTGTTTTTGCTAAACAGTCGCCTGGGCCTATTCACTGCGGCTCTCGCAGGCTTGCACCCGCAAGAGCACCCCTTCTCCCGAAGTTACGGGGTCATTTTGCCGAGTTCCTTAACGAGAGTTCTCTCGCTCACCTTAGGATTCTCTCCTCGCCTACCTGTGTCGGTTTGCGGTACGGGCACCATCAATCTCGCTAGAGGCTTTTCTTGGCAGTGTGGAATCAGGAACTTCGGTACTATATTTCCCTCGCCGTCACAGCTCCGCTTATGTGGTAATGGGATTTGCC